>NZ_LGHK01000131.1 GCF_001908235.1 Bradyrhizobium sp. NAS96.2 | reverse complement strand
TATCCCTCGTGAACCTGGCAGTCTCAGCGTCCGATCTGCCGGAACTTGTCGGAGAGGCCGTCGAGATAGCCGACCCAGGTCGAATTGATCGGCTGGTTCTCGATCAGCGCGTGAAAGCGGATCATCATGCAGATCAGGAACAGCGGCTGGATGAATGCGGCACGCACCGTCACAGCCAGCAGGGCCGCGATGAACACGGTGACGATGGCGCCATACTCCCTGACCGCCTCCGGCAACCAGACCGTCACCAGCCCCGCGGGGACCAGCAGCAACAGGCAAAGCAGGATGCTCAGGATCCGTTCGACGATGACCATCCAGACCGACGTGGTCAGGATCGGCTTGGCGTTCTGGCAATAATAGACCAGCCCGTCCTGGATATTGCGCCTCGGGTCGTCGCCGCCGCGCACCAGATCGTAGGACAGCACCACCTTGTCCAGATAGCGCGTCGCGGCCGACAGGATGGTGTTGAGCAGGCCGACGATCGCCTTCATGCCGGGCGCCGGCAGCCAATCGCCGAGCGTATCGAGCGCATTGTGAAACGCGCGCAGCACGGCGCGGATCAGCGCATTGAGCCCGAACAGGACCGCGACCTCGCCGAACCGGTCCATCACGATCCGGCGGCCATAGGCAAACTGCCCTTCGGTGCCGTTGCCGATGCGGCCATGCGTGATCAGTTCGGTCAGCACGGCGACGTGGCCGCAGGCAATCATGTGCAACGTGTAGCGCAGGATGGCACCCCAGATCCATCCGCCGAGCAGCAGGGTGCCGAGCAGCCAGCAATAGCCGAACACGCTGGCGACGTGGGTGCCGAGCCACACCGCGCCGCCCACGGCGACAAAGGCAAACACCGCGCACGCCGCGGCAAAGCCCAACAGCACGCCCCATCGCGCCAGCGCATAAGGCAGGGTCTCGAGCAGCAGTTTCAGCGCGGTGCCAAGACCGTGATCGCGCACCAGCAGCGGATAGGAATGCGATGGTTCTTGAGACGATTCCTGCGACGATCCTTGAGACGGTCCTTGCGACTGCCCCGCGGCGCGCCATTCGCCAGAACGACCGCCGCCATTGCTCAGACTCATGTCAGACACGTGTGCTCTCTTCCGTTGCCGTCGAACGACGTCCGGCGATGGCAGTCGTTGGGTAAATCAGTTGGTAGCGTTGCTGCCTGGCGTCACAGCGCCAACACCTCCGGGGCTGGCAGAGGGTTGGTCCGTTGGCGCTGTGAGCCGGCACAGCCGCGACATCGATCAGGGAGGAGCGCCGATGTCGCGGCCAGCGATCATTGACCAGCGGCCGGCAGTTCGGCGTAGTTGCCGTCCTTGTCGCGCCGGTACACGACGTAGTCGATCAGGGTGATGTCGCCCTTCGGCGTGTAGCTGATGTTGCCGAGCACCGTGTCCCAGCTTCCGGCCTTGATGGCCGCCGCGACCTTCTTGGCATCGGTGGTCTGGGCGCGGGTGACGGCCTGGCTCCAGATCTGGAACGCGGCATAGCTGTAGAGCGTGTAGCCGTCCGGATCGATGCCCTTGTCCTTGAACTTCTTCAAGGTCGCGGCTGCGGTCACCTTCTTGCGCGGATCCGGCGAGAAGGTGAACAGCGAGCCCTCGGCAAGCGGCCCCGCGATCGCGGCGAACTGCTTGTCGACCAACGCGTCGCCGCCCATCAGCACAGCATTGACGCCCTGCTCGCGCATCTGGCGCAGGATCAACGCAGCTTCGGCGTAGTAGCCGCCGACATAGACGAAATCGATCGATTCCTTCTTGAAGCGGGACACCAGCGCGGCAAAGTCCTTGTCGCCCTTGGTGTAGGCCTCATAGAGCTTTTCCTTCACGCCCGCCGCGTTGATGGCGTTCTTGGTCTCGTCGGCAAGACCTTTGCCGTAGGTCGTCTTGTCGTGGATGATCGCGACGTTCTTGGTCTTGTAGTTCTTGATGATATAGGCGGCCGCGACCATGCCCTGCTGGTCATCCCGGCCGCAGACGCGGAACGTGTTCCACAACCCGCGTTCGGTGAACAGCGGGTTGGTCGAGCCGGGCGTGATCTCCAGCACGTTGCCCTCGGCGTAGGCGTCAGAGGCGGGAATCGAGGTCGACGAGCAGAAGTGCCCGACGACGAAGGGAATCCTCGCGCCCGCCATCTTCTCGGCAACCGACACCGCCTGCTTCGGATCGCAGGCGTCGTCGCCGACTTCCAGCTTCAGCTTCTTGCCGAGCACGCCGCCTGCCGCGTTGATATCGGCAATCGCGAGATCGGCGCCGTTCTTGAACTGCTGGCCGAAGCTCGCCTCCGAGCCGGTCATCGGCCCAACCACGGCAACACTGATATCCTGCGCCATGGCAGCGCTGGACAAGGCCAGGCTCGCGCCAAGCGCAAGACAATATCCTCGAAGTGCAAACTTCATCACATTCTCCTCGATGGTCTCAAGTCGCCTCAATGCATCGCAATCGACTCAACTCGCCGGGTGCGACGGTCACCGAGGGCTGCCTTGTATGCGCGCGATGGCCGGCAGGCTCGGACTGGGGCGACGGGGGATTGGACATATGCGACAACGGGCAACAATGTGAAACACGTTGCCGTGCATTGGTGCTCAAATCGCACAAGAAGCCGCCTCGTGTGCGTGACAGCACATCACGGCCGCACCAGCGGCTCGGACTGTTCCGGCTTGACGCCGGCTCCGACCGGCGCGGCGGCCCCGACAGCGCCCTTCAACTCGATCTCGTAGTAGCCGCCGATCTTGATAGCGCCCCATTGCGTCGAGACCGCCAGATTGATGCGTTGTCGCGCCGGCAGATCGGCATCGGTGTGCCGGTGGGCAACGCTGCCCTGAGACAGCACTTCGATGTGGGACAGCCGAACGCCGTCCGCGTTCCAGAAGTCGAAGTTGAGATGCTCCCAGGCAGAGCGCCGGCTTCACGACCGTCTTGAACCCGCAGGCGATCGATCGTTCACTGCACGGGGGACAGGGAACGCGCTTCGTCGCGGTCATCCGAGAACAGCAGGGGCGTCGACCGCATGTCCGCACCGAGATACGCCTCACCAGCCATCTGATAGTTGGCCGGCGCCAAGGCGAGGTGCTGGACTGCGGCGTGGACATCGCGCACGCAACGCTCGAGCCCACAGCTCACGTCGACAGAAGCCGAGCCGCCGGCACCGAACATCAACTCGGTCGCCTGCTTGGCCGTGTTCGCCGCGTGAGTCGATGCCAGCCACAGCTTGGCGCGCTCGGTAACGCTGAGTGCCCTGCCGGCACTGATCGCCTGCCACGCCTCTCCCAGCGTCTCGTAGAGGAAAGCCCGCCCCGAGCCCAGCAAGGCCTCGGCGCGTCCGAGATCAGCCTGCACCAGCGAATCCTCGCGGAGCAGCTTGCGCGAGCGCGACGCGATTTTTCGTCCGACGAGCCCGACCAGGATGTCGATGGCGTGGCGGGCGATGCCGAGCGGCACGGCCGCAAGCGCCGCCCCGAACAGCGCGATGGTCGGAAACGCATAAAGCGGCCCCTGCTCCACCGGCGGTTCGCGAAACGACAGCGACCGCGCGGATGGCACGAAGGCATCCGCGATCGCATAGTCATGGCTGCCGGTGCCGCGCAGCCCGATGCTGTGCCAGGTATCGAGGATCTCGCATTGCGCGGTCGGAAACAGCATGAAGCGCATCACCGGGGTGCCATCAGGGTGCAAGCGCGGCCGATCGCCGTCGAAGACACGGCAATTTCCGATCATCCAGCCGGAGTGCTGGCAGCCGCTTCCGAGCGGCCAGCGGCCCGTGACGCGATAACCGCCATCGACGACCCCAGCTGTGCCCATCGGCCGCAAGGCTCCCGCGGCTCGAACCAGCGGGTCGCTGCCATAGATCTCGCGCGCGGCATCCTTCCCAAGATAGCCGCCGAACACGCCATAGATGCCGCCGATGGCCATGCACCAGCCTGCGGCACCATCGGCGCGCGAGATCTCCTCGACCACCCGAACGAGGGCCATCGGGTCGGCCTCCTCGCCGCCGATGGCACGCGGAATCCAGAGCCGGAAGAGGCCTGCCTGCGCCATCGCCTCGACCAGCGGGACAGCTAGCCGCCGCGATCGCTCACTCTCCTGTGCGGATGCCTGAACCAGCGGCGCGAGCGCCGCGGCGGCATCGACGAAGGATGATCGGATGGTGTCAGTCATGGCCGCCTCGCTGCATCGCTGTCGATGAATCGCCCGCGCAAGGTGATCCGCGGGGGGCCGCGTTTTAAGCGCCTCGGCGATGCGAGGCTCGGACAGACGCGACAGCGACTGGGACGCATGCGACATCACACAACATTGTTCGCCTTCAATGCATGCTGTTCGCCTGCGCTAATTCGGATTCGGCACGAAGATGACGATCTTCAGATCTCGCGACGGCGTGAAGTTCGCGTGCCGGACTTCGAAGCGGGTCGGTCCGGTCTTCTTAACGCCTTCAGCGCAGAAGCTGACAAAATTGTTGGGCTCGCCCTTGTCGACGGTGAGGTGAAAGTCGCCGATCGGCGCCGCCCAGTTGGCGCCGGTCGAGAGCACATAGGCAATCGACCGTTCGCTGAACGGGGGATAGGGAGCGCGCCTCGTCGCACGCGCTCGCTCAAGGCTGCGGATCAGGTCGTCGTCGATGCAGTATGACGCAAGAAACGCGGGCGCTTCCGGATTGCTGCGCCAATTGTCGGCACCGATAATGGTCTGCGCGGAGCCACCAACGCTCGGACGGTAGGTCTGCTCGAACGTGATCTCCCGGCCGGCCGGGAACGTCTGCGTCCAGGTATAGGCCGAGCGCAACGTCCAGGTCGGTATCAGGTGATCCTGCATCGGCCCACCCGAGCCATAGGTCTCGATCGCCCCGACACCGAGCTTGACCAGCTCGGGCCAGTTCGATTTCGGCAGTTTGTCGAGCAGCTCGCCGGCGGGGCCCCTGATCGGCATCAGCGGAATGCCGAGCTTGCGCAGCAGCACCGTCTGATCCACCTCGTTCGCGAGCGCCGTCTGTTCGAGATGCGGCGAGGCCGCCTTGCCGTCGACCGTGACATGGAAATCGAAGATGTTTTCGGGATCGTCGGTCGGCAGGCCGATATTCTCGTCGCTCTCCTTGCCGGCGATATCGGGCATCGGGAACGCGATCATGATCGTCTTGTCCGCGGCCGAGGTGTTGAGGAACCGGTAGACGATCCGGATCTGCTTCTCGGAGATGAACAGGTCCTCGGAGCGCATCACGATATCAGGGTCTTGCTTGAAGCGAAGCCCCCCGGTTTCCAGCGCGGCGGACGTGTCGTTCGCCCGCGCGCACCAGGGCATCAGCCCGGCAAGCAGGACTAGAAAAGCCCCTTTGGTTATCGGAGGCATGGTCATTCCTTCTCTCTTGATTGGGGGAGCAAACTCGCGGCAGTCAGCCGCATCCGTCCTTGACCGGGAAGAAATCGGAGACGTCGACGTGCGTCGTCTCGATCGGCAGCACGACCCAACTGTCCATCTCGAGATGACCGCAAAGCTTTACGACAGCGATCGATTTCCGGCCCTGCCAGGCCGTCACCATGAATCCGATCGGGACAGCACTGCGCTCGAAAACATGCAGCTTGGCAATACCGGCGGCAGCGCCGGCCGCAAGCGAGATCGTGATTTCTCCGGCGCTGGTGCCACCAGGCCGGATCGGCGATTGCCGCGGTGGTCCAAACGAGAGTTCGCTCCCGGCTGAGACCGCGACGGTCTGTTGGAACCCGTTTTCGATCCTGAGCACAGGTTTCGCACCCGCGGCCTCGGTGGCGATCGGCGCTATTCCCGCTAGAAGGCAGAACATCACTGATGCTGATCGAATGAACGAAACCGACATGAGCGCAATCCTACCTGAATGAGCGCGCAAGGCCGAACCGGTTCGCTGCGTCGTGATCTTTCTCCGAATCCAATATCGATGCACGCGCACGCGCGCCGTTGCTGCGAACGATATTGAATGGCAAGTACTCTTCCTGTCGCGATCAGACGGAAGCTACCTTTTATGCGCTTCGCGGATGTGCGGCACGGACCGATGCGACACTGATTTGGACATATGCGACATCGGTTCACGACTTGAATCGAATTTGTCTCCGTCTGTCGCATGGTCGTCTGACGGCAACGTTGTATGCAGGCCGGCCGCCCGTTAATGATCGCCCGCCTCGGACGCTCCTGTATCGTCGACGACCTTCATAAGGATGGACAAGCGGCATGCGCGGATCATATCGGCGGATATCCCGATCGCTCCTGTTGATCGGAGCGGCACTGATCGTGATGGCCGCTTCGACGCCCGCATCCGAAGTCGCGATCCGTTGGGATGCGAAAAATGCCTACCGCAAATGCGACGGCGCGATCGACGGCAGCATCGCCTGGCCGTCCGAACCAAAGGCGGCATGCGTCGCCATGCTGATGTGCGCGAATGAGAGCCCACTGTCCGCGGAGCGCAATCGGCGATTGATCGAACAAATCCGGCGGGTGCCGGGCTGCGGCGAGCCGTAGACAGCGGCCGCAGCCCTAAGGCGCGCGTTCCGTCAGATGCGGCGCGGCGTGGTGCGAATGTCCGACGGCGTTGCACCGTAGCGCTGGCGAAACGTGCGGTTAAAGTAGGACAAGTCGCCGAACCCTGCCTCAAACGCAATGGTGCTGATGCTGCGGCCACTGCTGCGCGGATCGCTCAGCAAGCTGTGCGCGCGCACCAGCCGCCGGTCGAGCACAAATTCGGAAAATGTCGTCCCTTCGTCGGCAAACAGCCGCTGAATTTGGCGTGGCGTTATCTTCTGGCGCCTCGCCACAGCGGTCAGGCTGAGGCTGCATTGCCCTATCCTCTCGCCGACATCAGCCTTGACCGCGGCCAGCCGCGCAGCAGCAAGGCCGCGACCTTCCGCAACCATCCCCCCGTCCCTGGACGCGCCGATCACCAGCGCCGCAAGGTCGATCACATGGCTGACGACGAGATGTTGCAGCTCCGCGCTCGCCGATCGATAAAGATCGTCGATATCCCGGACATAGTGGGTCAGCAATCGAAGCGCGTCGCTTGAGGGCGGCAGCGGACGCATCAGCGCGTCCTCGGGATTGGGCACCAGCGGTATCAGCGCCTTGCGCGGCAGTCGCAGACTGATGAGACGCGACGGCGAGGGGTAGGTCATCGTGGCCGTCTCTGCGGTCGCCATCAGAATTGCCTCACCGGCGCCGATTGTCCGCTCCCGACCGCGGTGCGACACCAGCCGACTGCCACTGACGCCAATCACCAGCAACAGATCGTCACAGCCATCGAGCAGTTCGCGCGTTCGGTCGACCCGCAGGTTGGCGAACGTCCAGAATCCGATCCCGAGCCCGTGCAGCGCAAGCACTCTGGCATCGCTATAGTACGCGCCGTTGATCAGTGGCGCCGGATCGAGCTTCACCATCATGCGCCCGATCCGTTCCCGAAAAATTGTCAGTCGCTCGCGCTCCGCCCAATCCGCGGTCGAGTAGCGAAAATCCGAGACATCCGGCGCGTTTGGCATCATCGCCTCCCTTGGTGCCGCGGCACGGCGCTCGCGATCTGCGGCTGATTTGTGGCGGCCGCAACGCCCGGCTCGATTGTCCACGATGTCGTCTCCGTCCAAATGCATGTCGCATCAGTCCATGCGTCGCGTTTCCGAGACGCCTAAGGGTCGGCCGGCAAGTTGCCAAGGACATGCGGCTTAGGGATTTTCGGGCATGGGACAAGGGATGGCATCGAGTTCACCAACTGGAGGAGCAATGCTCGCGTCGAACCTCTTGCGTATCAGCGTCGTCCTCTTTCTCGTCGGGCTTGGCCTCGGCATCGGCATGGGTGTCGCCGAGGATTTCACGCTGGCGCCGGCCCACGCGCATCTCAATCTGCTCGGATTCGTCGCATTGTTCCTTGCCGGGCTTTACTACCATGCGTTTCCCGCCGCAGCCACCGGTCCGCTCGCCAGGATACAGGCCTGGCTCTCCGTGATCGGTGCCGTCATCTTTCCGATCGGAATTGCGGCCATCCGGATCGGTGGCCTGGCTTACGAGCCCGTCGTCGTGGTCGGTTCGCTCATCGTGTTCGTGGGAGCTGCCCTGTTTGCCTTGATCGTTTTCCGCAACGGAGCACGACGCGATGAGTTGGAATCGAAGATCGACGTCGGCTAGCGCATTCGCGGCACTGCGCGGATTTCCGATGGCGTTGCGCCGTAATGCCGGCGGAAGGTGCGGTTGAAGTAAGACAGATCGCCGAACCCGACTTCGAACGCAATCGTGCCGATGGTGCTGCCGCTGTGGCGTGGATCGGTCAGCAGATGATGCGCACGCGCCAGGCGCTGACCGAGCACGAACTCCGAGAAGGTCGAACCTGCGCTTTCGAACAGCCTCTGGATATGGCGCGGCGTGAGTTTCATCCGGGCAGCCACCGCGGGCAGAGTGAGGTCGCCGTAGCTGAGATTGTCATTGATGTCGGCCTTGACCGCGGCAAGCCGCGCGGCGGCCAGCCCGCCGTCTTCGGCGGCAACCGCGGCATCCCGGTTCGCGCCGATGATCAGCGCGCCGAGATCGACCAGATGCTTGACGACGGCGCTGCGCAGCTCGGGGGTCGCGAGCTGGTAGCTGTCGTCGAGCTCCCTGATATAGAGCGCGAGCAGGCGCATGGCTTCGGTGTTCGCCGGCAACCGACGGATCAGCATGTCTTCGGGATCGCGAACCAGCGGTGCGAGCGCCTTGCGCGGCAGCCTGAGGCCGACGAATCGGCTCGGCGACACCGGGACAACCATGTTGGCGGCCTCCGCGCTCGATTGCAGCACGGCTTGCCCCGGGCTGAGTTCGATGTCGCGGCCGCGCTGCGAGGCACGGGTGTTGCCGCTCGTGATGATCGTCAGCACTAGGTCGTCGGTACCGTCGAGCAGTTCGCGCGGTCTTGCGATCTTGAGATTGCTGCACGCCCAGGATCCGATGCCGAGCCCGGACAATTCGCGCACACTCGCTTCCGCGTGAAACGCGCCGTCGTCGAGCGGCTCCGGATCGAGTTTGACGATCATCCGCCCGATCTGCTCGCGAAAGATCGGCAAGCGATCTCGTTCGCCGATATGGGCGGTCGAGAATCGAAACCCTGTGATATCGCCCGACTGCATTGTCATAGGCTCGCCCTCATGGCGGCGGAGGTCGCCGTTGATATGCGGCTGATTTGTGGCGGCACATACCGCGGCATGGAGGCCATGCAGCGCGGCTGCGAACGTGAACCTTTCACGGGTTCCGCCGATGCCTCGATCTGACAACTGCCAAGCGTCCGCGCATAAGCATCGCAAATACCAGCGTCCGGCGCAGCGCGCGAAATCGCTCCGATCTCGATGGGTTTGTCGCGCCCGAATTCGCGGCCGGGACTAAGATCGTCCTCGCTCCGATAAGCTCGAAGACGGCCGTCCGCATTGGGGCAGCCATAATTTATAATTGACTGACCGGACGGTCAATAGTAATCCGATCGCAGGTCATACGACCTCGGTCGTCAGAAGCCGAGAACGGGAGGTAATCATGGTCAGCGATCTCGTGTTGACCGATATCCGCGCCGGATATCGCGTCCTGACGCTCAACAGACCCGACCGCCTGAATTCGTTCAGCGCCGATCTGCACGCCGCATTGATGGCCGCGCTGCTCGCGGCAGAACAGGACAAGTCCTGCCGCGCGCTGATCCTGACCGGAGCGGGACGCGGGTTCTGCGCCGGGCAGGATCTTTCAGACGGCGTCTTCACGCCGGGCGAGACGCCGGATCTCGCAGCGCCAATCGAGAAATTCTACAACCCGCTGGTGCGCAAGCTGCGCAGCATTCCGATGCCGGTCGTGTGCGCCGTCAACGGCGTCGCCGCAGGCGCCGGCGCGAACGTGGCGCTTGCCTGCGATATCGTGATCGCCGCACGGTCGGCCAAGTTCATTCAGGCCTTTGCGAAGCTTGGCCTCGTCCCGGATTCCGGCGGCACCTGGTTCTTGCCGCGGCTGGTCGGCGGAGCGCGGGCGCGCGCACTGGCCATGCTGGCCGAGCCGATCTCGGCGGAACGGGCGGAGGCATGGGGCATGATCTGGAAGGTGGTCGAGGATACCGAGCTGATGACGGAGGCCCACGCCCTCGCCGCCTCGCTCGCGACGCAGCCGACCGACGGTCTTGCGTTGATCAAGCAGGCGCTCGATGCCTCCGAGACCAACACGCTCGACGCGCAACTCGATCTCGAGCGCGACCTGCAGGGCCGCGCCGGCCGATCGGCGGACTATGCCGAAGGCGTCACCGCCTTCCTCGACAAGCGCGCGCCGCGCTTCACCGGAAGAGCCTAACACCGATTGAACGTTCCGCCCGCAAGGCGAGACGCATCATGATCACAAGTCAGAGGATTCGACTTCGATGACACAACCTCAATCCCGGACGTCCGACAACATCATGAAGCTCGACAGCTTCGTTCGCGGCAAGTGGTCCGGCGCGGGCGAACCGGCCGCCGAGATCCACAGCGCCGTCACCGGCGACGTGGTGGCGCTCGCGACCAGGAGCGATCTCGACATGCGCGAGATCCTCGCCTATGGCCGCGCGGTCGGCGGCAAGAACCTCCGCAAGCTGTCGTTCCACCAGCGTGCAGGCCTGCTGAAGGCGCTAGCGGACTATCTGAGCCAGCATAAGGACCGGCTCTACAAATTATCGCTTCATGCGGGCGCGACCCGCACCGACGCCATGATCGACGTCGATGGCGGCATCGGCACGCTGTTCGCCTATGCCAGCAAGGGTCGCCGCGAGCTTCCGAACACCAGATACCTGCTCGACGGCAATGTCGAGGGGCTCTCCAAGCGCGGCGCGTTCGCCGGCCAGCATATCGTCACGCCGTTGCACGGCGTCGCCGTGCATATCAACGCATTCAACTTTCCGTGCTGGGGCATGCTGGAGAAGCTGGCGCCCGCACTGCTCGCCGGCGTTCCCGTCGTCTCCAAACCCGCGACCGTCACCTCCTATGTCGCCTACGACCTGGTACGGATGATCAGCGAGTCCGGCGTGCTGCCGGAAGGCGCGCTCCAGTTCATCGTGGGATCGACCGGCGATCTGTTCGAACACCTCACCTGCCAGGACGTGGTGTCGTTCACAGGCTCGGCTGAGACCTCGCAAAAGCTGCAACGGCATCCGGTCGTTGCGCGCGAAGCTGTCCGATTCATCGCCGAGCGGGATTCGCTCAATGCGGCGATCCTCGCGCCGGACGCCGTGCCCGGAAGCCCGGAGTTCGATCTCTTCATCAAGGAAGTGGCAAAGGAGATGACGGTCAAGGCCGGGCAGAAATGCACCGCGATCCGCCGCGCACTGGCGCCGTCGGCACAGCTCGATGCCGTGATCACCGCCTTGCGCGACCGTCTGGCAAAGGTCGTGATCGGCAATCCCGAAAGCGACAAGGTCAGGATGGGACCGCTGGTCGGCCTCGCCCAGCGCAGCGATGTGCTTGCCCATGTCGCGAAGCTCCGCACCGAGGCCGAGCTGGTGGCCGGTGATCCCGGCAATTTCCCGCTGGTCGACGCCGACGCCAAGCGCGGCGCTTTCGTCCCGCCGCTGCTGCTGCATTGCGCGAAACCGCTCGCCGCGACCGCGGTCCACGAGATCGAGGCGTTCGGACCTGTTAGCACCGTGATGGGCTATGACGATCTGGAGCAGGCCATCGCGCTGACCAATCGCGGCGGCGGCAGCCTGGTTGCATCGGTCTACACCCACGACATCCCGACGGCGACCGAACTCACCTTCGGCATCGGCAGCTTCCACGGCCGTGTCGCGATCATCGACCGCGACTGCGCGACCGAGCACACCGGACACGGCTCGCCGATGCCGCAGATGGTTCACGGCGGCCCGGGCCGCGCCGGCGGCGGCGAGGAACTGGGCGGCGTCCGCAGCCTGCAGCACTACATGCAGCGCACCGCGTTGCAGGGCTCCCCTCGCATGCTGAGCGGCGTCACCGGCCGCTGGTTCAAGGGCAGCCCAATGCTCGAAGGTGACCTGCACCCGTTCCGCTATCACTATGACGATCTGGAGATCGGCCGCACGCTGGTCTCGAAGGCGCGGCAGATCACCCTCGACGACATCGAGCACTTCGCGCATTTCACCGGCGACACCTTCTACGCCCACATGGACGAGGAAGCGACCAAGGGGCATCCTTTCTTCCCGGGCCGCGTCGCGCATGGCTATTTGCTGCTGTCGTTCGCGGCCGGCCTGTTCGTCGATCCAGACTACGGTCCGGTGCTGGCGAATTACGGCCTCGACTCGCTGCGTTTCGTCAAACCGGTGCAGCCGGGCGAACAGATCCAGGTGCGCCTGACCGCGAAGGAGAAGACGACGCGCAACAAGCAATATGGCGAGGTGCGCTGGGACGTCGAGATCACGACCGGGACCGGCGAGACCGCGGCGACCTACGAGCTGCTGACGATGAACGCGATGCGGAGCTAGAGCGTGACGTCTCCCTCTCCCCGTTCTTACGGGGTCGAGACAAGCAAAGCTTGCTCTTAAAGGGTTGGTTGTGAGGGGCTGCCTCCGCGTATGCGGTGATAGCTGTGTTTGCGGAGACTCCCCCTCACCCGGATCACATTACGCTTCGCTCCATGCGATTCGACCTCTCCCCGCACGCGGGGCGAGGTAAAGCTGAGCCAGCCGCTCGATCCGAAGCAAAATCACACTGTGCTATGGGCTCACGTCAGAGCAATTTCGCCTGCCGGCTTCGGCCGGCGGGCTTTGCCTTGCCGCGCGGCCGGGCCGCGGCGGCTTCCGCGGCACCGGCCAGCACCAGCTGCGCGACGAAGTCGGCATATTCGGCGCGGGTCATCGGCCCGCCCTCGCGGAACCACATATAATGCCAGTTCAGCATGCCGAAGACGCTCATCGTCAGCGGCTTGAGCACGCGCTTGTGCTTCGCCGCCGGCACCGCCGCGGCGAGCGCATCCGACATGATCCCGACCAGGATCCGCTCGCTCGCAAGTAGCGGCTGCTGCTTGTCCTTCGGCAGCAGCTTGAGGCTTGCGATCTGGACCTGATGCTCGGCGTCGGCATGCCGGTAGAGCTCGAGCAGCGTGGCAACGATCGTCCTGAAGCGCTCGACCGGATCGCCGGCCGACGCGCTCGCCTTGCGAACCGCCGTCACCAGCGCCTCGAGATGCGACGACAGGATGTCGAACAGGATCGCTTCCTTGTCGGGGTAATAGTGATAGAGCAGCGCCTTCGAGACCCCGCACGCATCCGCGATCGTGTTCATCGACGTGCCGACATATCCCGATGCGGCAAACAGCTCGGCCGCGCGATGCAGCATCGAGAGGCGCTTGTCGTCGTAGTCCTTGGCGCGCGATCGGGCCATGTCGTTCCGTTCCACCGGCCGCCGTCCGGCCATCGTCAGAAGCCGTCAATCGACGGCAAAGTTCCGAAACGCCGCCCTGCCCGGCCGGGCCGCATCCGAACCACCTTTTATCGACCATCCGGTCAAACAATTCCATGGCTGAGTTGGAATGGTGCCCCTGTCCCGAGGTCACACCCTGGCGAACGCCTGCTGGCACCGACGGTCATGCTTGCGCGCGGCGGGCGTCTCGCACATCTCCGTCCGCCTTGCGCCAGACCTCACCAAGGGACCCGCAACAGTCGCTAGACCCAGCCGCCGTCGACGATATGGCTCTGGTTGGTGCAGGCGCCGCTGTCGTCGGCGGCGAAAAACAGCACGACGCGGGCGATGTCGTCAGGCACGAGCTTGCGCTTGAGGCATTGCCGCTGCATCAGTTCTGTGACGCCTTCGGGCGTCAGCCACAGATCCTGCTGCCGCTGGGTCATGATCCATCCGGGCAGGATGGAGTTGACCCGCACATTGTACGGCCCGAGATCGCGGGCCAGCGCGCGGGTGAGGCCCTGAACCGCTGATTTCGCCGTGGTGTAGCAGGGCATGTTGCCCTGGCCGATCACCCAGCTCACCGATCCGATATTGATGATCGCACCGCCGCCCGCCTGTTTCATGTCGGGTGCGACCGCCTGGGCGCTGAAGAACTGATGCTTCAGGTTGACGGCGATCCGCTCGTCCCAGAATTCCGGTGTGACGTCCTCGATCGCGTGACGATCATCGCGCGCCGCGTTGTTGACCAGGATGGTGATCGGCCCGAGCGCCTCGCGGATGCCGGCGACCGCGCGGCGCAGCGCGCCGATGTCGCGCAGATCGGCGTGTTCGAAGTGCACGCGGGCATGCGCCCCCAGATCGGACAGCAGTTGCTCCGAGGACGTCAGATCGATGTCGATGAAACCGACCCGCGCGCCCTGGCTGATGAACTGGCGGACGATCGCCTCGCCGATGCCAGAACCGCCACCGGTGACCAGGACGGTCCGGTCCTTGAGGCTTGGATAGATGGCACCCTGCATTGGCATCCTCACGATTTGGCGCCTGAAGGGCGTCAGTTGCATTGCTGCGGCTCAAGCAAACGGCCGCAGCTCCCGAAGTTTCACTCGGTTGTCTCCATGTGGCTTCGGTCCACGACCCGTAGCGTCCGCCGCACCATGCCGTCGACAATTGTCGCCGACTCGCTGGGACGCACATGGATCGCCGTGGATTTGAGCAGCCACGGCAGCACCGCCTGCTCGAGCCGTTCCTCATAGGCACTGCGCATCATGTCGAACGCCTGCAGGCCGGGGCCCGCGAGGATCAGATGATGCGGGCGCAGCACCGATATCGTCGTGGCGACCGCCTCGGCAAGCGCGTGGCCAGCCTGCCGGAACAACTGTTCGAGACGCGGATCGCCGGCGCGTGCCCGCGCCCTCAGCAGCGCCATCTGCGCCTCGGACGGTTGCTGCGACACCGCCGGCGGCAGGTCGAGAAAGGTGCGGGCGTCGCGGTAGAGCGCATAGTCGGCGAGATGGGCCTCGATGCAGCCGCGCTGACCACAGCGGCACTGTGGACCGTTCGGCGTCAACTTGACATGGCCGATCTCGCTGCCCGCGCCGGCACCCCAGCGCGCTTCACCGTCGACGACGATGCCCATGCCGATGCCGTGACCGACCATCAGCGTGGCCGTCAGCCCCTGCGCCAGTGCCGGCTCGGCCGCAACGAGGGACAGCGCCACCGCGACCGCGTCGTTCGCCATCACGACCTCGACGCCGAATTCCTCGCGGATCGGCGTTGCCAGATCGACGTCGGTGATCGACAGCGCGGGGCTCCACAGATGCCGGCCGGTGTCGGCGTCGACGATGCCCTGCAGCGCAATCCCGATTCCCAACAGCCGGTTTCGCGGCGTGGCCGTCTCTTCGAGCATGGCCTCGATCTGCGCGATCACGAGGTCGCACACCGCGCCTGCATCGAGCCCGCGCGTCGTCAGTTCAAGCCGCGATTGCGCCAGGGCCGAGCCGCTGAAATCGGCGATCAATGTCTCGATCAGATTCATGCGCAGCGAGACCGCAATGATGCGGCCGAATTCGGGGTTCAGGGTCAGCAGGACCGCCGGCCGGCCACGACGGCGGCCGTTCAACCCATCCGCATCCTCGTCGTCGGTATCGTCCGGCCAAGACGTCGCCGCATCGGTCTCGGCCTCAACCAGCAGGTCTTCCGCCATCAGCTTTGACGTGATGGCCGAAATGGCCGGGAAGCTCAGCCCGGTGCTGCGTGCAAGCTCGACGCGCGGCAACGGTCCCTGACGCCGCAAGACTTCAACGAGACGGTCGCGGTTCGATCCGCGGGTCAGACTTGAAGCGCGTCTCAGCGGTTCGGACTGCTCATTCATAACGGCTTTTTTAATTCGCTTGATAAAATTATTCAACGGATACGCCTCAGATATTGGCCAAAAAGCGTCGATTGCGACCGAAATACATCACCGCCTTACTATTTTTGCTTGAACATCCGGACTCGAACATCCTTGACTGGACTTTTTGTCGCGCTAATTTATTAGTTACGTGAATAAAATAAGGCGTGAAAAGCGCCGAGCGTGAAATCCCCTCGCGTGGGGTATCGACAGGGAGGTGCATATGAATGACTCAATGAGAAGATTGATCGTGCCGTTGCTGGCGGGCGCAGCTGCGCTCGCGATGACCACGGGGATAGCACAGGCACAGCAAAAAAAGACCATCGCGCTGGTGACCAACGTCGCGGCCGACTTCTGGACCATCGCGGGCCGCGGGCTTGAGAAGGCGCAGAAAGAGCACCCAGACTACAATATCGAGCTGATCGTCACCAACGAAGGCACCGCGGCCGGTCAGCGGCGCGAGCTGGACGACCTGCTGGTGCGCGGCGTCGCCGGTATCTCGATCTCGGTCGACGATGCGCCGCATGCGACCGAAGAACTCAACAAGGTTGCAGCCAAGACCGTGCTGATCACGACGGACAGCGACGCGCCGCAGAGCAATCGCCTCGCCTATATCGGCACCGACAACGTCGCCGCCGGGCGGCAGGCCGGCGAGGAGATCAAGAAGGCGCTGCCGAACGGCGGCAAGATCGCGCTGTTCGTCGGAACGATGGACGCCGACAACGCCCGCGAGCGGGTGCAGGGCATCAAGGAATCGATCGCCGGCACCAAGGTCGAGCTGGTCGACGTGTTCACCGACCAGGTGGACTTCGCCAAGGCCAAGGCGAACATGGAGAACGTGCTCGTCAAATATCCCGACATCGCGCTGCTGTCCGGCCTGTGGAGCTACGAGACGCCGCTGATCTATGACGCGGTGAAGGCCGCGGGCAAGGCCGGCAAGGTGAAGATCGTCGGCTTCGACGAGGATCAGCGCACGCTGCGGGGCATCTCCGACGGCACGATCGAATCCACCGTCGTGCAGCAGCCGTACGAGTTCGGCTATCTCTCCGCCACCAACATCATCAAGACGCTGAACGGCGACAAGTCCTGGATCCCGAAGGACAGCAAGCTGATCGTGCCGACCAAGGTGATCAGCAAGGCAAACGTCGCGGAGTTCGCCGCGAATCTGAAGGACCTGCTGAAGAAGTAACTTCAGTCGGCGTCACCGCCCGGCCGCCACGGCCGCCGGGCGGTGTGCAGGAGGACATGCCGAATGGCGGAAACGCTGCTGGAACTCAGCGGAATCAGCAAGACCTATCCCGGCGTCCGGGCGCTCGACGACGTCAATCTGCGCGTCTGCCGCGGCGAGGTGCTGGGCCTGATCGGCGAGAACGGCGCCGGCAAGTCGACGCTGATGCGCGTGCTGGCCGGCGTGATCGCACCGAGCGCGGGCGTGATCCGCATCGGCGGCACCGAGCACGCCCGGATGACGGTGAACGAAGCGACGCTCGCCGGCATCGCCTTCGTACACCAGGAGCTGAACCTGTTCGAGAATCTCGACGTCGCAGCCAACGTCTTCATCGGGCGCGAGAAGCTTGCCGGCGGTCCGCTGAAACTGGTGGACAATGCCGAGATGCGCGCCCGCGTGACGCCGCTGCTGGAACGGCTGGGCGCGGATTTCACGCCGAGCACGCTGGTCGACAATCTGTCGATCGCGGAGCGTCAGATGGTGGAGATCGCCAAGGCGCTCTCGATCGACGCGCGCGTGATCATCATGGACGAGCCAACCTCGAGCTTGACGATTTCGGAGACCGAACGGCTGCTGGAGGTGATCACCGACCTGAAGGCGCACGGCATTTCAGTGATCTACATCTCACACCGGCTCGGCGAGATCATGAGCTGCGCCGATCGCGTCGTGGTGCTGCGCGACGGGCGCACGGTGGGAGAGCTGGCGCGGGACGAGCTGAGCCATGCCGCCATGATCCGGCTGATGATCGGCCGCGACCTCAAGGCGCTGTACACGCCCCCGGCGCACGCGCCGCAGCCGGGCGGCTGCGACATCGCCGGCGTCGTGACGACGGCCTTTCCCGACCGGCAGATCGATCTTTCGGTGCGGCGCGGCGAGATCCTCGGCCTCGCCGGCCTCGTCGGCGCCGGCCGCACCTCGCTTGCCCGTGCCGTGTTCGGCATCGACCCGCTGCTGGGCGGCGAGATCAGGATCGACAACGCGCCGGTCGGTGTCGCCTCGCCGCGCGATGCGATCAGGCAGGGAATCTACCTGGTGCCGGAGGATCGCAAGAAATCCGGGCTGGTGCTGGAACTGCCGATCCGCGAAAATGTGACGCTCGCGAGCCTGTTGGATTATGCGCGGATGTGGCTGGTCAACGGCACCGCCGAACGCAAGATCGCAAAGGATCAGGCGAGGCGCCTGTCGATCAAGGCGCCGAGCATCGACATCGAAGCGGTGACGCTCTCCGGCGGCAACCAGCAGAAAGTGGTGCTGGGCAAATGGCTCTCGATGCAGCCGCGCGTGATGTTCTTTGACGAGCCGACCCGCGGCATCGATGTCGGCGCCAAGAGCGAGATCTACGCGCTGATGCGCAGCCTCGCCGACCAGGGCGTCGCCATCGTGATGATCTCCTCCGACATGGAAGAGGTCATCGGCGTCTCCGACCGGGTCGCGGTGATGCATGAAGGCAGCGTCAGCGGCGTGCTCGAGCGCGACCAGTTCAGCGAATACAACGTGTTGCGGCTGGCGGTCGGCCAAGCGCTCGAGACCATGGAGGCCGCTGCGTCATGATGAAGAAGGAACTCGGCCTGTTCTTGCTGCTGGCGGTGATCTCCGCCATCACCGGCGCGATCAACCCGGCCTTCCTGTCGTTCGTGAACCTGCTGAACATGGCCAATTTGATCGGCCTGTTCGGTGTGTTCGCGCTGGGCGAAGGGCTCGTCATCATCACCGGAGGCATCGATCTTTCGCTCGGCTCGATGTTCGCGCTGCTTGGCGTCGTCTTCATCGACCTGCTGACGACGTATCAGGTGCCCTGGCCGTTCGCACTGCTGCTGGTCCTGATGGGCGGGCTGGCGCTGGGCGGCATCCAGGGCTTCCTGATCACCCGGCTGAAGATGCAACCCTTCATCGTGACGCTGTGCGGGCTTTTGATCTATCGCGGCGCCGCACGCTACTACACCAGCGATTCGACGCGCGGCTTCGGCTACGGCGACGAGGCCAGCACGCTGGGCAACATCGCCTCCGGCAATGTCGCGGGCATTCCGAACACTTTCATCTTCCTGATCATCCTGGCGGTGATCCTCGGCGTGCTGCTGCATCGCTCCGTCTACGGGCGCTGGCTCTATGCCGTCGGCAAGAACGAGGAAGCGGCGCGTTTCTCCGGCATCAGGACCAACCTCGTGATCGCGACCGCCTATGTCATCAGCGGCGGCCTCGCCGGCGTTTCGACCGTGCTGTTCGTCTTCTATACCAACTCGGTCTCTCCGAGTTCCTTCGGCAATTTCTACGAGCTCTATGCGATTGCAGCTGCCGTGCTCGGCGGCTGCAGCCTGCGCGGCGGCGAAGGCTCCATCCTTGGTATCGTGCTGGGGACGGCCTTGCTGCAGGTGCTGCAGAACCTCGTGAACATCCTCGGCATTCCGAATTCGCTGAACTTCGCGGTGATGGGCACCGTGATTCTGATCGGCGTGCTGGCGGATCAGCAATTGCAGGCCCGGCGGCGGCGCAAGGCCGCGCTGGCCGGCCTCGCCCGCACGACACCGAAATCGAAGGAAAACACTCGTCTGCAGAACGGGCCCCCGCACGGCGCGGCCGCGTTGCCGACGACGACGGGCGATCAGGCATAACCACCACTCGATAAGGATGAACCGTGGCCGGGAATAGGGTCGCGGCGACTTGAATAGAAGACCATGGGGAGGAGTTCGATGCGCAGCACCGATGAAGCACACGACGCTGGCGTCCGCATTCGCGCTGCAGGCCGGACCCGGCCGGGCGACGGACAGACCCTCACCACCGTCTTGAAAGGCTTTGGTGCGCACGTGGTTTCTATCTCAAGTTGAAGGATGAGTGCACTGAAAAGGGGCGCGTTCCGTGCTGAAGGGCTTTGGGCGGGAACGTGAAGCAAAATGGACAAAGCCGGGGACGCTGGGAGTGCAAGAAAATGTCACTTAGATCTGTAGGCACCGCGGGGGCGTGCGGATTGGGGATCGCCCTATTATCTCTATTCGGCGGCGGCGGCGCGCATGCGGCCGATCTGCTCACGAAGGCTCCGCCTGTGCCTTACACGGAGACCGATGATTTCTGGACAAGGCCGTATCTGTTCGGCGATCTCGGCCGAACGCAGCTCAAGGAGCGGGGCATCTCGCTGGCCCTGACGCTGGGTGACGAAGCGGTTGGCAATTTGTCGGGCGGCAACAGGAACACCGCGACCCAGGCCGGACAGCTGTTCTTCCAGGCCAAGTTCGACATGGCGAAGCTCGCCGGCATCCAGGGCGGCACCGTCGGCCTCACGCTGGTCGACCGCTTCGGCCGCAACCTGAATGACGAGGCGGGCATTCCGGCCCTGCAGCTGACCAACGAAGTATTCGGCCGCGGCAGCATCCTGCGGCTGACCGAACTCTACTATTCGCAAAAGCTGTTCGATGATCGCCTCGAACTCAAGGGCGGCCGTCTGCCGGTCGGCTCCGACTTCTTCTTCGGCCTGTGCGAGTTCATCAACCTGACCTTCTGCGGCGGTCAACCCGGCAACATCCAGGGTGGCTACATCTACAATTGGCCGGTGAGCCAATGGGCCGGTGTGGCGCACTACAACTTCACCAAGGAATGGCAGCTGTCGGTCGGCGTCTACGACGCCAATCCGAATTATCTGACGACGTCGGATTCCGCGACCTACTTCCTGCCGGGCGTCCCCGGCTCGAGCCGGGCCTCCGGCGTGCTGGTGCCGGTCGAGGTGGTCTGGGCGCCGAGCGGTCCCCTGAACGGGACCTGGAGATTCGGCGGCTGGTATGACAGCGCGTCGACGATTGACGGCGGCCTGCCGGGTATCATTGCAGCTATCCCGGGCGTCGATGGTGTTCCGGGCCAAAATCTGGGAGATCAACGCGGCCGCTATGGCGTTTATGAGTCGATCCTGCAACGGCTGACCGTTGAGGGTGCAAAGGCGCAGGGTTGGTACATGTTCCTCAACACGACTGTCGCCGATCACCGGACGTCGTACCAGGACTACCAGGTCGCGCTGGGCTTCAGGCACACCGGCACCTTCTCCTGGCGTCCGGAAGACGAAGTCGGCTTTGCGGTAGGTACGACCCACGTGAACTCGGCGGCCCTCACGCCCAATGCCGGTGGCAACGAAGTTCCGATCGAGGCCTGGTACGGCTGGCAGGCGACCGGCTGGATGAACCTCAAGTTCGACGCCCAGTATGTGATCAATCCTGGCGGACGCGGCTACAACGCCGCCGGCATCAAGACCGAGAACGCCTGGGTGCTTGGTCTGCGCACACTGGTGCACTTCTGAGCCGGAGGTGGTTTGCCAGCATGCCGAAGCGAGACCAGCCATGGTAACCCCTCACGACGCCGGGCTGGCAGTCCTGGAGTTGAAGGGCATCGGCAAGGAGTTCGGCGCCATTCGTGCGTTGCATGGCGTCGACCTGCGCGTCTCCCCCGGCGAGGTGGTCGGCCTGATGGGCGACAACGGCGCCGGCAAGTCGACGCTGGTCAAGATCATCGCCGGGAATTTCCCACCAACTCACGGCGAGATCCGCTTTGACGGCAAGCCGGTTCACTTCGCCCGTCCGATCGATGCCCGCGCGGTCGGGATCGAAGTGGTCTATCAAGACCTCGCGCTCGCCGACAACCTCACGGCTGCGGCCAACGTGTTCCTCGGCCGTGAGCTCAAGCGCAAGCTTGGTCCGTTCGCGTTGCTCGACCACAAGGCGATGGCAGCCCGTGCGCTGGAGCTGTTCGGCGAGTTGCGCTCGGAAACCCGGCCGCACGATCTCGTCAAGCAGATGTCGGGCGGCCAGCGCCAGGCGGTCGCGATCGCGCGGACGCGGCTCTCCAATGCCAGGCTCGTGATGATGGACGAGCCGACGGCCGCAATCTCGGTCCGCCAGGTTGAACAGGTCCTGAGCCTGATCCATCGCCTGAAGGAACAGGGCGTCGCGGTCATGCTGATCTCGCACCGCATGCCCGACGTGTTCGCGGTCTGCGACCGCGTCGTCGTCATGCGGCGCGGCGAGAAGCGGGCCGACAAGGCGATCGGCGACACCAGCCCCGAAGAAGTCACCTCCCTGATCACGGGAGCGAAGGAGGCTGCGTGATGGCCACGCCCCTGGAATCTCCCCTCACCTTCACCAATGTCGGCAAGGCCAAATGGTGGCGAAGCGGCTTCTTCGCCTCGCAGACCGGCTACGTCCTTCTGGCGCTGGTGGCGCTGTTCGTGGTGATGAACTTCGCCAGCCCCTATTTCCTCACCCAGGGCAATCTACAGAATGTGGCGAAGAATTTCTCCTTCATCGCCATCGCCACGCTCGGCGTGACCTTCGTCATCATCACGGGAGGCATCGATCTCTCGGTCGGCTCGGTGATGTGCTTCTCCGCGATGATCACCTCGATGGTCATGACGTCCATCTCGACGCCGGGCATGCCTGGCGCGGAGTGGTTCGTGCATCTGGCGGACGACGGCAAGACCGTGATCGCCAACATGCCCGGGCTGATCCTGCTGATCTCGATCCTGGCGGGGCTCGGCGTCGCGCTGGTGGTCGGCCTCGTCAACGGCTTCTGCATCGCAGTGCTCGGGCTATCGCCCTTCGTCACCACGCTCGGCATGCTGTCGATCGTGCGCGGCCTCGGCTACGTCGTCTCCAACGGCCGCGGCAGCTTTCCCAGCGGGCCCGACGCCGATTCCTTCTACAAGCTGACATCGGGCGTCGTGTTCGGCATGCCCGCGCCGTTCATCTATCTCATGGTGCTCGCGGCGGCGATGGCGGTCGTGCTGCATCACACCAGCTTCGGCCGCCACGTCTTTGCCCTCGGCGGCAACGAGAAGGCGGCGGCGTTGACCGGGATTTCGGTGGTGCGCGTCAAGATCGAGGTCTACGTGATCTGCGCGCTCGCGGCCGGTCTGCAGGGGATCATCGTTTGTGGTTGGCTGGGATCCGCGCCGGCCAACATGGCGACCTCCTACGAACTCAACGTCATCGCGGCAGCCGTGATCGGCGGCGCCAATCTTGCCGGCGGCGCCGGCGGCCCGCTCGGGGCCATCGTCGGCTGCGTGCTGCTGGAGGTGATCCGCAACGGCCTCGTGCTCGCGCAGGTCAACTCGTATTGGCAGCAGACCCTGGTGGGCGTGATCATCATCGCAGCGGTGCTGGTCGATCGTCTCCGCTCGCGCATGGCCTGACAAGTTCATCCTGGAGGATCGTCAATGTCCGCCTGTCCGCCTCCCGGAGCCGACACCTGAAGGGATGGGCACAATAAGAATGCGGAGGGAAACAATGAGAAAGGCACTTCTTGCCGCCGCGGTACTCGCCATGATGGCGACGCCAGGCTTTGCGCAGAGCTACAAATTCGTGATCGTGCCCAAAGCGATGAACAATCCGTTCTTCGACTTCGCGCGCGACGGTTGTCAGAAGCGAGCCAAGGAGCTCGGCAACATCGAATGCATCTACAAGGGTCCCGTCGAGCACGAGCCGGCGACGCAAGCGCAGATCATCCAGGATTTCATCACCCAGAAGGTGGACGGCCTCGCCATCTCGGTCGCCGACGTTGCCGCGATGACCAAGTCGATCGAGGCGGCAACCGCCGCCGGCATCGCCGTCATCACGTTCGACGCCGATGCACCTGGCTCGAAGCGGATTGCCTATATCGGCACCGACAACAAGGAGTTCGGCACCGCGCTCGGCAAGCAATTGCTGAAGCTCCGGCCCGATGGCGGCAAATACGCGATGATCTCCGGCGGGCCGGGTGCGGAGAACCTCGCTGAGCGCGTCGACGGCGTCCGCCAGGCGCTCAAGGGCTCGAAGTGGACCGAAGTCGGGGGCTCGCCGACCTTCTGCAACGACGACCCCGCGCTCGGCGTCCAGCAGATGACCGATCTGCGCACCGCGACGCCCGACCTCGCGGCGATCATCCCGGTCGGCGGCTGGCCGATGTTCGCGCCGGAAGGCTTCAAGGCGTTCGCCAGCAAGAGCAAGAAGGACATCGACGCCGGCAAGTTCACGCTCGTGGTGGCCGATACCCTCAAGATGCAGCTCGAGCTGCTGAACGAGGGCTACGCCAATGCGCTGATCGGCCAGCGTCCGTTCGAGATGGGCGAAAAGGCGATGGATACGCTGCTTGCCATCAAGAAGGGCCAGAAGGTGCCGGAGATCATCCATACCGGTCTCGACGTCGTGACAAAGGACAACGTCGCGGCGATGCTGAAGTAGGAGTTAAGCGGCGCTTTGATGGTTCGCCACGCTCGTTATCGAGCGCAGCTCATCAAGCGCCGCACTTCACTCGCCGAGATCGCTTCCGTGCCCTCATCCAACACCAGCTTCTCCACCACATAGCCGACGTCGCGCCCGTAAAACACGTTGGTGATGTTCGGCAGCGCGACGACGACGAAGCGGCCGACATGATCCGCAAGGCCTGTTTCGATGCGTTGCCTGATCTCAGAAAACGAGAACGGATTCTTCTCGTCGGTTCCGTGTGTGTCGCGTACAGCCACGCACACCTGCCCAACCCGCCGGATGCCTTCCTCTATCAGCCGGCGGTGGCCTGCGTGAAACGGTTGGTAGCGCCCGACGAAGAGTGCGGTCGGCTTGCGTGGATCGAATGGCGGACGCAATCTGGCAAGCACCTTCTCTGCCCAGAATTGCGGGGTTCCATTTCCATTCACGCGGAGATCGAAATTGTCGGGAAGGACGAACATGCGGTTGGTATCTTCAAAGCGCCCTGCATCGATGCGATCGACCCAGATGATAAATGCCTTGCCAAAGGCCGCTCGCGTCTCATCCGTCGGGCAGACGAAATCGGCAATCACGGTACCGCCGGCCTCGACGACGCGATCACACATCCATCCCATCCGCCTGGCGTGCTCGACACGGTCTTCGTGACTGAAGCCGAGATCGCGTGACAGATTCTCTCGTACTGCGTCCGCGTTGAACACGACCGCATTGATGAGCGGCGCAAGGGCCTTTGCCAGTGTGGTCTTTCCCGCGCCAGGTAACCCCATGATCAATATCTTGCGCATCTTGTTCCTCTCGAACGATACCGAACTGCTGCCGGATGCGGATCGGCGCCCCGCTTCACGAGGCACCCATTTTGAGGTTCGCTTGTCGCGGCAGATTGCTGAATACCCCGAGCCAGGGTTCATAACGTTGCCAGCGCGAGACGGAGGTCCGATAGATCGGCTGCCGCGCCTGCCACACGCTTGCGGTCTTGATCACCCGCTGGTTTTGCTCCGGCCGCAGACAGGCGTCGTCCCATTGCAGGCCGCAAAAATCGATGATCCGTCGTATGAAAGGTTCGGGAGCCGCGACCACATCTTCATAGCTGATTTCAAGCAGGAATGTCGGCGGCAGCACGTTACGCCAGTGTTCGGTCAGCCGAGCGTATTGCCGGTAATAGTCGACGATCCATTGCCGATCGAACGAAAAGTCCATGCCATTCGCAAAGTTGTTGAAGTAGACCGAAAGGCAGGTATCGATCGGATCGCGGCGACAATGGATGACGCGCGCCCCGGGGAATGTTGCATACAGCAGTCCGATGTTGTGGAAGTTCTGCGGCAGCTTGTCGGTGATCCTGCGCGCGGTAGGAGAGATCTGCTTCAGCCTCGTCTGATAGGCTGCTTGCGTCTCCCGGATCCAGGCCGGATCGATCCTCGCCTCACGGTCCACTCCGAATTCCGGGGCATGATCAGGCCAGAAGGCCAGCTCGCCACCCGCCGCAACGTCGGGATGGCTTGAGAGCACCTGCTCGACCAACGTCGTGCCGGAACGCGGCATTCCGACGATCAGCACCGGCGCGTCCCACGCATGCGCGGCGTCCTTGTTGCGGGCAAAGAATTGTGGCGTGAAACGCCGGATCAGCCGGTCGACAAGCTCCGCGTGCGCCGCGGGATTGTAGTACTTGTTCTTGACGCGCTTTTTCAATGAATTCGCTTGGTCGAAATGTCCGATGGCGTGACCGTATTCGCCGATATCGTCATAGGCCTTGCCCAACGCGAAATGGACAAGTGCCGCCTCGTGTCCGGTGATCGCCGGATTTTCTAACTTTCGCTCCAACTGACCGATCAAGGGCCGATCGGCATCCGAGAGGCGCTTCACCTCAACCAAGCCAACAGGCCCTAGTACATCATGAGTGTTCAGCGCGTTCGACAGGTCGAATGACGCGGAGGCTTCGTCGAAGCGCCCCTGCTGCATCAGGATCGTGCCCAGCATTGCATGTGCATCGCTCTTGCGCGGCTCGAGCGAAATCGCGCGCCTGACGAGCTCCTCCGAAGCCAGATCGTCACCCTCAAAACCGAGTATCCTGGCCTCGCACAACAGCGCAAAGGCCGTGCCGGGTCTGAGCGCAGCAGCGGCACGAAGGCATTCGATGGCCCGCTTGCGGTAGCCTTCCTCTTCGAGCAGCAGACCGAGCTTGTAGTGCGCTTCCACCAGATTTGGCCGCAACCGCGCGGCTTCTTGATACCGTTCCATGGCGGCAGGAAGCGAACCCAGCGCCTCCAATGCAAGCGCCATGTTGTAGTGTGTTAGCCCGCACGATGGATCGATCCGCAGGGCCTCGGCGAAGCAATCGATGGCTCGCTCGAATTGGCTCTCCGCCAGAAGGACAAGTCCACGGTCATTGTGCGCCCCGGCGCTGTCCGGCTGAAGTTGCAGCGCGAGATCGAGCTCGTCGGCTGCCCCGGCAAGATCGCCGTCCTCGCGCAGCAGGTTAGCCAATTGAACGTGAGGCGAAACATGGTTTGGATGCAATGATACGGCGTGCCGCGCGATGCGGAGCGCGAGCGGCAGTCGGCCGGTTTGCCCCGCCACGGCGGTCAGGATCTGTAGACCGGCAAGGTGATCAGGCTGCTGGACCAGGATTTCACGAGCCCGCCGCTCGGCATCATCACCTCGGCCGTCGGTGTACGCCCCAATCGCGTCCCGCAGCAGGGCCTGAATATCGCTGGACGACGGAGCGGTCGCGGGCGCCTCCTCGATCCACATGGCGAGTTCGTTATTCATGCCGGGTCAACGCTGCGAATAAGGGATCGAGGTGCTTCTCGTAATTCCGCCACCGCCCGACTGAGCTTTGATAGAGCGGCTGCCGAACCTGCCAGTAGCTCAAGGTCGACACCGGCCGTTCGGTGAGGTGAAAGTTCATGCAAGCCGGTTCCCAGTCCAAGCCAAGAAACTTGATCAGGCGCCGGCTCTGACCTTCGAGATCGTCGGTCAGGGTCTCGTAGTTCATTTCAACGATCCGATCGGGCAACAGGCCGATCCAGTGCTGGGCCAGTTGTCTGATCTGCCGCGCCCTGTGGCCACAGTCCGCCAGATCGTAGGAAAAATGCTGGGCTCCAGGTGCGAACATCTGGAAATAGCAGGACAATGCGGTATCGCGATCATCGCGGCTGCACAGGACAAATCGTGCCCGGGGAAACAGTTGCGCGAGAAGGCCAACGTGAAGAATGTTGTCCGGCATCTTATCGACGACGCGATGGGCACCTTTCGCATCGCCGTACAGCTTGACGATGTGCTCCTTCGCAAGTCTCCGCGCTGTGTCATGAAACGCTTGCGTTGTGCCGGCAATGTCGGGGCGGCTCAAGACGCTGTCCATCCGAATGACATCACCGAGTTCACCCGCACCGAACACACGCGAGTGGCTGGCGCAGATCTGCTCCACCAGCGTCGTGCCGGACCTTGGCATGCCGACGACGAACACCGGCAATTCCGACATGTTGCTGAAGTCCGTCGGTTCGACGCGGGATCGATCGCGGTAGCGCTCGATCAATTGTTCGATCCGGGCGGTAAAGCTCTCCTTGTCGAACAGATCGGCCACCTTCGGCCAAATCCCGCGGACCAGGCTATTTGCGGCGGAATACCGCGCGAACGCCTCATCGTATCGTCCGATCTTGTCCAGCAGACGTCCAAGGCCAAACCCTGCGGTGATCCGCCCGTCTATGCTTGTGTCGGGCTGCTCCAGCGCATCGGCGAGACGTTGCTCATCTTCGATCTCGAGCGCGGAGCCCTCGCTGGAGACGTGCTTGTATGACCGCAAATCGCCCGGATTGAGAGCGCGAACCTTGTCGGAATAACCGTCAGCCTCTTCGAACCGACCTAGTGATCGCAATGCCCAACCGATTCCAGCCAGGGCATCGGGCAGGCCTGGCGAAATGGCCTCTGCCCGCTGGAAACACACCAGCGCCTCGTCGGCCTGGTTCAGATAGATCAGCGTGGCACCCTTGGCGCACAGAAACTCCGGAATGTCGGGCTTCAAGGCCAGCGCCTTGTTGTGACAGCGCAATGCCTCCGGCAACTGGCCCATATCTCGAAACTGGGTTCCCAGGACGTAGTACGATTCTGCCCGGTTGGGAGACAGGGCAATGATTTTAGACCAGTGACGCGTGGCGTCCTGCAATCGCCCCGCGGATCTTAGCGTGATGGCAAGTTGAATCTGCGCCGGCATGGAAGCAGGCGCGATTGCGACCGCCGCTTCACAGTAGGACACCGCCGCCTCATAGCGGCCGAGATCCGACAACAATGTCGCAAGTTCTGTATATGCGAGGACCATGTCCTGCTTGATGTTGATGGCGCGCTGATACGCGCCGATCGCCTCGTCGTTCTCATGGATCGCGCGCAGCGCGCTCCCGAGATTGACCCACGCCTCGGGATGTCCCGGATGAACCTTGATCGACCGCCGGATCAGGTCGATCGCGCCTCGAACGTTGCCGCGCTGCAATTCGATGGCACCCAGCATGTGCAACGCCTGGGGGTGGTCAGGCAATCTTGCCAGGACGCTGCGATAGCCGGCCTCGGCCTCGGCCAGCTCTCCCAGTTTGTGAGCAGCGACCGCGGCCGAGAGAACGTCGATGATCTCCGTCATCTGGTTGCGGAAACCCTCGTTCTCGTCGAATAACCTGGCCAGTCTCGCGCGGAATTCTTCGGCGGGACCAAGCGCCGCGCCTGTCAAGGCAGTCGTTGGTGCGGCCGCACTCATCGCTCGCGCAAGCTCTCGTGTCTGTAGCGCATGATCGGCGACAGCACATACTCAATCACGCGCCGCTGTCCGGTCCTGATCTCCGCCGTCACCCCCATGCCTGGCCCCAGCTGCATTTCTCCCTGTTCGGTACCGATCGTGGTCTCCTTCAATGCGATGCGAACCATGTAGGAGGACTCGCGTTCGGAAGGATTCCCAGCAGCCTGCTGTTTCGCTGCAAACGGATCCTTGTCGGATGTCTCCGAAGAAGGGCGCGTGTAACGAAGGGCGTCTCGGCCGACGAGGCGAACATTGCCGTGGAGCAGACCGTAACGCGTGTAGTTGAAGGTCTCGACCTTGATCTCGGCTTGCTGCCCCACTTCAACGAACCCCACCTCGCGGTTCGGAAGGGTCGCTTCGACCTCCAGCTTCGAGCCATGAGGAACCACGACCATCAGCGTCTGGGCCGGCGTTACGACGCCGCCGATCGTATGGACCGACAACTGTTCCACCGTTCCATCAACCGGTGACCTGAGGGTCTGCAGGCCGCTGCGTTGCCGGGCCTTGATGCTATCCTGCGACAATTGGGCCGCGGTCTGGTTCGCCTTGGCGAGCTCCTTGATGTCCTGGTCCCGCAACTCCTCTTCCGTTTGCTTCCGCTGTTGGATCAATGCGGCGATTTGCGCAACCGTCGCCTCGACGTGATGCTCGGTCGCAATCCGGGTATGTTTCGCCTCAACCTGCTGCCGCTCCGACTCCAGCAGGTTGACCTTTGACGTCAGGCTCTTTTCAAGGAGCTCCCTGTACATCCGCACCTTCTCTTCGAGCAGGGGCAACGTCGCGTCGATCTTGGCTATGGTTGCCCTCGATTCGTCCCGCTCCGCGACCTTGGCCAGGACTTGCTGATCGATCCCGTCGAGCTTGGCGTGGTGCTGTGCCAGCTCGGTCAGCAATTGACGCTTCTGCGCATCGACCAACGCCGGCTCCGCATCCGTTGGCGCGACGAAGGCGCCAGCGTCTCCGGCGAGTTGTGCGGACAACCGTACCGCATCCAACCTCGCCTGCATCAGATCACGGGCAATCCGGTCGACGTCCGCGGCGGTCGCCGTCGGATCGAGTTCGACCAAAACATCGCCGCGCCGGACAGCATCGCCTTCGCTGATCGCGATCCGCTTCACCACGCCGATTTCGAGCGGCTGGATCAGCTTCACCTCTCCGGCCGGGATCAACCGCCCGTTCGCCACTGCAATGATGTCCACCTTGCCAAGACAGGCCCAGATCACCGCCACCGTCACCAGCAAGACGATCGTTCCGATCATCAGGTGACCGGCCGGCGACGCCGGGGTTTCGATCACCTCGAGTGCGCTGGGCAGGAACTCGCGCTCCGAGGCGCGGCGCTGCGCCGAGCGGCGCTGAAAGAGCACCACCTCGCCGGCCTTGTGATCCGCAGCGGAGACGCCGTTAGACCGCATTGGAGATCCCCGACTGTAGCCGATAGAGATGGGCATAACGTCCCGACCGCCGGAGCAGCTCTTCGTGCGTGCCTTCTTCCACCTTTCGTCCGTGGTCGAGCGTGATCAGACTGTCGGCGCCGCGGACGGTCGAGAGCCGGTGTGCGATGACAAGCACGGTCCGTCCGGCCGCGATGCGGCGCATGTTCTCCTGGATGACACGCTCGCTTTCGTAGTCCAGCGCGCTGGTCGCTTCATCAAAGATCAGGATACGCGGATTCGCCATCAGCGCCCGGGCGATCGCAATGCGCTGGCGCTGACCGCCCGACAAGGATGCGCCGCGTTCGCCGATCGTCGTGTCGTAGCCTTGCGGCAGCTCGACGATGAAGTCATGCGCCCCCGACAAAGTCGCGGCGCGAATGATCTGCTCGATCGGCGCGCCGGGGTCGGCCAGCGCGATATTCTCGCGAACCGAGCGGTTGAACAGAACGTTGTCCTGCAGCACGATGCCGATTTGGTGACGTAGCCAGGCAGTATCGACCATGCTGAGGTCGATCCCGTCGATCAGCACGCGGCCGGACTCCGGCGTATAGAGGCGCTGCACCAGCTTGGCGAGTGTGGATTTGCCCGATCCCGATGGCCCGACGATACCGATGACCTGCCCCGGTGCCACATGTAGCGATACATCGGAGAGCACTGCGGGCCCGTTCGGCACATAGCGGAACGTAACATGTTCGAACCGGACCTCGCCCCTGATCGCCGGTAGCGAGGCAGCGCCTGTCTGGGCGGGCTCGCGCTGCGCATTCAGAATATCGCCCAAACGAGCGATCGAGAGTCTGGTCTGCTGGAAATCCTGCCAAAGCTGCGCAATGCGCAACACCGGCTGGGCAACTCGCCCGGCCAGCATGTTGAAAGCGACCAGCTCACCCACGGTAAGTTCGCCCGCCATCACCGCCTTTGCGCCCAGATAGAGCGTGGCGACGATCGTGAACTTGTTGATGAACTGGACAACCTGACCACCAATATTTCCCAAGGTCTGCGCGCGGAAGCTGGCGCGGACATAACCCGACAACTGATCTTCCCATCGCCGCAGCATCTGCGGCTCGACCGCCATCGCCTTGATGGTTTCAGCGCCGCTCACCGACTCGACCAGAAAAGCCTGATTGTCGGCACCGCGGGCGAATTTCTCATCGAGGCGGCGGCGCAGTACCGGCGTCAAGATCACGCTGATGATCAGATATGCCGGCAGCGAGGCAATGACGATCCACGTCAATAGCGGGCTGTAGAGGTACATGACTGCGAGGAAGATGAAGGTGAAGAACAGGTCGATCGACAACGTCAGCGCAGAACCCGTGATGAAATTGCGGATGTTCTCCAGTTCACGCACCCGCGCAACGGAGTCGCCCACACGGCGATTGGCGAAGTAGGAAAGCGGCAAACCGAGAAGATGGTCGAACAGCCGCGCGCCCAGTTCGACATCGATGCGGTTCGTGGTGTGACTGAAGACATAGGTACGCAGCGCGCCCAGTGTCACTTCGAACACCGACACAAATGCCAGGCCGATCATCAACACATCGAGCGTGGACAGCCCGCGATGCACCAGCACCTTGTCCACCACCACCTGGAAGAACAGTGGCGAGACCAGGCCGAGCAGTTGCAGGAAGAATGACGCGATCAGCACCTCTGTGAGCGCGTATCGATACCGATGCACCGCCGACAGAAACCACCGGATATCAAAACGATTGGCCAGCATCGCCGGCGAGAGCCGTCTGCTCAGCAGAATCAGCTCGCTCGTCCAGACCGCATCCAGATCGGAGCGCTCCAGCAGGTTCGGGAGCGCAGTTCCTGCGGCGTGCACGGCGGCGCGACCATCAACGACACGGCTGACGATGCTGAACTGGTCGTTCTCGTTGACAAGAATTGCCGGCAGCGGCGTCTTCTCGAGCCGATCCCAGTTGGTCTTCACCAGCCGCGCGCGTAATCCGAGGCGCCGCGCGATACGGATCAGATCTTCCTTGCTCGCGATCGCGCCCGCCATCAGGTGATGGCGCCCCAAGGTCACCGGGTTCGCCGGAATCCCCAGATGTCGCGCGATCTGACAGAGCGTCACGAGACCTGTATCAGTCCTGGGCGGGACTGATACAGGCTCCGATTTTCCATCGTTGACGGTTTCCACAGTGCTAAGCCGTAAATCGCAGCGATGGCTATACGGTCTGGGTCACGGTCTGTTGCCCGAACCCGTTCAAGGCGAACGTCTTGTTGTAGATCGGCGGGAACGTGCCGAGCTGAACAGTCGTGCCGGCCTTGAACGCCGTGAACGAGCCGATATGGCTGACGGAAAGCGCGAGCGCGGTGATCGAGGCATTCATCGTGGCGCCGAGCGAGGTGTTGTTCGTCAACGTTGCCGTCGGCACCAGACCAAGGCCGAACTCGATCTTCCCGTCGTGGTTTGCGTCGTGAGTTGACGCATTCGGAATCGTTAGCGGAGTGCCGAACGACAGCGGCTCGACGGTCCCATCTTCCAGGACCAGTGCAGGTACCAGGCCGGAGGAGTTCAGATCGAACTTCTGCACCACGTTCAGTCCGATACCGAGAATCAGATCGAGGACATCGATCGACAACGGACCGATGTTGATGTCGGTCACGTCGGTGCCGAAGATGATGTTGCTGGCGATCGCGACGAGGTCGCCCGACAGGTTCACGATATCGTTGCTGGTCCCCGTACCGGAAATCGTGCCGGGGCCGGCGTTGCTGCCATTGGTGTTCACATTGGGGAATGCCAGGGTCAGTTGCGCACCGCCGGGCAGGTTGATCGTCGTGCTCAGCTGGCTGCTCTTCAGACTGAAGCCCAACACCGGCTTGGTGAACGATCCGACGCTCACATGCGTACTCGGGCCGGTGCCGAAAACGGTGGCGTGCGCTCCGGCCGAAAGGCCAAGATCCAGCCCAAAGGTGAATGAGCCGCTTGGTCCATGCGCCGTGAAGTGTCCACCTCCGAGTTGCACGTCGGTCGCCATGATCTGCATCGTGTCGGTGGTCTTGTTGTAGGTAGAGTCCAGTCCGACGTTGAACGGCAGCGTTGCGCTGATATCACCTGCCGTGATCTTCAGGTCGGCCTGAACGCCTGCCCTGACGTGCAGGTTGGCGCCGGCGCTGGCGATCGTGGTGGAGACACCAAGCGTACCGATCACGGCCTTCTTCGACGTGCTATAGCTCTTGTCGAGACCGAGGAATCCGGTGTTGAAGTCCTTGCTGAAGGCTGCCCCGGTATCCCAGATGCTCTGCCCGGAGGTCTGGAACGTCAGGTCGGTCGAGGATTGAGCGTTGTCGATCACGATCGACTGGCTCGTGGTGTTCGAGGCGGACACGGTCGGGCTTTCCGTCTCTGCCGCCGTCGCAGTGATCCCCAACGAGTCGACGATGGACGTGTTCGTCGGCATCAGAATGTCGACTTCGTCCTGAAAACTGCCCTGGTTGGAAGGGTTGAGGTTGATGGTATTGCCCGACAGCAATCCGAGCTTGTCTATGATCGACGTGGCGCCTGTCGTTCCGGTCAGGTTCAGCGCGATGCTCTGAATGAAATCCGAGCCCTGGTTCACCGTCCCAAAGTCGCCTGATTGAGAAGTAATTTCCAGACGGACTTCGTTGATCGGGTCACCCGGCTGCATCGGGAGCACCGTCACGTTCACAGCGGGCGTGTCCGCCACCGGCGTCTCCTTCACGGTAACCAGGGTTACCGCGTTGTTGCCCGCGCCGTTGGACGAATAGACCTGGAAAACATCCTGATCGCCGGTCGGCGTCCCGTTGACGAAATCGTCGAGCGTCGTCGGCGTGTAGATCAGGCTCTGTCCGTCCGGTGCGATGGTGACCGTGCCGTATTTCGGTCCGAGCGGCCCTGGAGCAACCCCTGTAATGCTCATGTTCGCGCCGCCGACCAGGTTTCCGATCGGAATAGTGATCGCGGTATCCTCAAGCGTGGTTTCGGTATCGGCGGTAATCGTCTGGGTGATGGTCGTAGCCGCGGTGGCCGGGGAGCCGGTGTTTTCGACCTCTGCATTGGTCCCGGTCATCGACAGGGTGTCGCTGAATGTCGATCCGGCCGGCAACGAGACGAGCAGTTCGTCCGTGAACTGCCCCTGGTTGGCAGGAGGCGTAATCAGGTTGCCAGACAACAAGCCGTCGCTGTCAGTGACCGTAATGCCGCTGGTGTTGGTGCCGGTCAGCGAAAGGCTGAAGCTCTTGATGTAATCCGACATCTGATTGATCGTCGCGAAATCATCCGACGTGACGGTGATGTCGAACCGCACCAGCGTCGCAGCGTCGCCGGCATGCGGCGCGGCGATCTGATCGACGACCTTCGGCGGATCTGCAACGGGCACGGCATTCACGGTGACGAAGCTGGTGACCTCGCCGCCAAAACTGTCCGTCACGCAGACCTGGAACGCGTCCTGGTTGCCGGTCAGAATGCCGTCAACATAATAGTCAAGCGTCGTCGGCGTATAGATCAGGCTCTTTCCGTCGGGCGCGATGGTCACCGTGCCGTATTGCGGCCCCTCGGGGCCAGAACCGATCTCGCCAATGCTCAGAGTCCCGCCGCTGTTCTTGTCGGTCGCGAGCGCGCTGACCGGAATGGTGATTGACTGATCCTCCAGCGTTGTCACCGTGTCGGGCGTGGCCGTCGGCGCATAAGGCGCGACCGTCTCGAGCTTCTGGCCAACACTCAGGGTTCTGACGCCGACGATGCCGGTTTCCCCGGTCGGGTGGAGGTCATCGATTGACAGATCGTGCGCAGCGTCGCTCAAGACGAAGCTGGTTGTGTGGATATCCAGATGATTGCTGCCGATACCGGCCAGCCCGAACTCCATCCCAACGTCAAACGCCGGCACCTTGGCGCCGTTCATGTTGACGCCGTTCTTCAGGTTGATCACGCTCCCGGCCCCGGTGACGAACTGCGTGATGTCGGGATCGCCGGTGACCTGGAGGCTGGACAGCTTGCCGTTCGTCAGATCGAAGAACAGGCCCGACAGATCGGCCTTGGGCCCCTGCATCGTCACCGTGAAATCAAGGTTGCCGCCATCTTCGACGACTGTGACTTCTGCTCCGGGTGAGCCCGGCACTGTGAAAGTGATGCTCCGGGGGCATACGACTTCGCTCTTGGGTGGCGAGGTTGGATCGGTGGGAAGGAAGACTCCGTCTATGCTTCCGTAGAGCGCGGCAGGGAAGGTGGGATCTAAGGGATTTCCATCGGACCAGTACCAGAAGCCGTCCTTGCTCTTGAGGACCAACGCCATCTCAGCCTCCCTCGATCATTGATGAAAAATCAAATTGCTACAAAGCACTTCTCCTCGCGGAATCTCCTGCCCGGAGAGTCCGCGGTACTGCCAATAGAGATTGACTGACGAAAACGATATTGGGTAAGCGACGAAACTATTGCACGATCGCGTTGTCGCCACAACGCTTATCGTTTCTACTTTTAACTAATACATCTTTAGATAGTACGATCGCGCAGCAAGAGAAGCTGCAATTGGATCGATGATCTCAAGTCGAAGCCGATAAATGCGCTCGGCGATCGCGTCGGCTCGATCGCTCGACAGCGCTCTTCTGTCTTCATATCGGTGAGCAGCCTAACACGGTGGTCGCCGATATTCGCGGACAGATCGCACACGACGTTGCATCCGCGATTGTCGCGGATGGTGCAAAGCCATCGCTGTCCCGCGCGCCGTTGGAAATCAGGCGCATATCGACGTCGCCGACATGCAACGTGTTGGCCTTGCGATCCATCGCCCGAGCAACCTCGGACGATTCACGTTCGGCTCATTTCTCGGACCGAGGGTGATTGAATGACGAGAAGCGTTGATCAAGATCGCGCCCCCGGGTCGGCCGCGCGATCCGGCGGTCGACGAAGCCATCCTTCGTCCCGCACCACCCGCAGAAGCAGTGATATCGTTCTCGGCAACGAACTTGCATTATTTCCAGATCGGCCTTACTTGTTCACCCAAGGTGCCGAAGGGGTGCCTTCCCGCGCAAGAGGCCCTCACCCTTCGACATCAGTTCGCTTTCCCCGTTGCGATACATGCTTCGAAAGGCATCGGGGTTACGACGACTCACTCGACCCTTTGTTCGGCAGAGCGGGAATGCCGAAATCCCAACGGA
>NZ_LGHK01000130.1 GCF_001908235.1 Bradyrhizobium sp. NAS96.2 | reverse complement strand
GGCCGGCAACGCTGCGTGGCGTCGATGCAAGGACCTTGTTACGGCAGAGAAAGGCAGCTTGAGCGAGCAGTGCGTGAAGAATAGGAGAGCGCAAGATAAAAGCACTGTCGCCTGATGGCGCGCAAGCCGTTGTCTGCACATCCAAGATTTATTGCTAGCGGTAGGCATGGTGTCGCTACAAACTGCCAAACGCCCTGTCTCGCTGAAGAATAATATCGGTATCAGATCGCGGCATGTTCTAAGCCTTGCGATCGCATCGGAAGGGGCGTCGAGATCTTGCCGAGAAATTCCGTGCCGCTCGCAGGCATCGCCGCCGGTTCAAAAGCAGGCCATGGTTTCCTGTCGAACACGTTGATGGCCGGAAACCCAAGTTGCTCCGCCAGTCCCCGAACCGTCCGTTTGGCCGAGAGAAGTCGCACGGCGTGTTGCGCGTTGATGCGCAGGATGAATCTCCCGAGCCTTCGAGGACACGGTGGGCGCATGCATCGCGGAAGGGCCAAGACTGAGGCCTCACGCTAAGGTCCAACGCGGTCATGTCTTCGGAACAGAGACTGCCCTCCGTTTTCACCGAGGTGCAACTTTCGTAAATTGCGGTTGCGCCTTGGCCGATGGAGCACCGCCACCGTTTATCCAAACCTCGGGTCTTTGCAGTTGTTTGAAGGTGAGAACTCGGCTGGCTCCCGTTCCTTGCCCAGAGCTTTCCGCCCGCGCACCGTGGATTGCCCTTGAAGTGAGCATTACGTTCGCAAAAGTATCGGTCGATAGCCTCGTCAATCGATCCATAGTTGCTATTGTGAATGATGGCCCGGGCCAGGCCGCTGAAGACCGGCTCGATCACATTGAGAAACTGCGCGCGGGCTGGAAGCGGTGCCGTGTTAATCTGTGGGCCGTTGCTCCCAATGGTGGCGTTGTGGGCATCGATATGTTCGAACAGCCTTTTAGAGACGTGCCAGGAGGCAGCATCCCAAGAAAGATAAAGCTTGGTGCGATCGCGGTACTCTGCGACGAGTGCCTTCAGCACACGGATCATTTCGTCGGTGTCTTCTTCCGGCTGTAGAAATGGGTGACCTGGTTGGATGACAACTCAATGGCGGCGGTGACAATGATTGAGCCCTTCGATTGCTGCCATTGCGCTACAAAGTGTAGTTCGCCGGGACCGATCAGCATGCGTCCAGGTTGTGCCTTGACCGCAAAGGGTCCGAATTCGTCGATCGAAAAGAAGGCCTCCCTAGCCTTAAGATCGGCGAGAATGGAACGGATACGTTGGAACTTCTGCGAGAAGTCGGGATCGTTGGAGGTCAGAACGATCCGTGCCTTGCGCCAGCGATAGCCGGCACCTTTCACGATCGCGCGGATTACATCTTCGCAAGCTGGCTGCCCTTCCTCGCGCATGGCACGCACCAAATCAGCCATTTTCCAGGTTGTACGGTTGGTGCCGAAATTGGCTGTCGGCTGGTGCAGGACGCTGACCAAAGTCTCCTTGACTGGCTCGCTGTCGAATTTGCGATGGGGGTTAATACGAGGGGCAAACAGGCGTTCGGCTCCGCTCTCCTCAAACAGACGAACCGAACGGGCATAGCTTGATCGGCTCTGCTTGAGAATGTGGCAAGCCACGCTTGTCCGCAGGCCACTGTGCGACGCGACTACTGCGAGGGCGCGGCGCCGCTCGGCGGGGCGGCCATTTCTGAGCTTCTCGAGTAGGATCTTGAGGTCGGGATGACTTTCAAGGGAAGCCGGCAGATCTTGTTCGCTCAGGGGGGCACCGCCCGAGTAGACTCAACAACCTGCCTGGGTCGGGAGAGCCTCTCAATTGGTTATGGCGGGCCAAGATCGCTGTGATGGTTGATTCTGCGGGCACTCCGGCGCAGCCCGTTGATCGAAGATGGACTGCAATTTTTCGCCCGCCCCAGGTTTGGTGGTCGCGGCGCACGGTTAGAACGGCCACTTCGATAGGGGCCGGACAGCGATGGGGCGTGTGGTGCGGCGGCCCGACTGGCTCTCTAGGCCTCTCGCGCCGGCTATCCGATATCGTTCGAGCGTTCGGACGCTCAGGCCCGGTAGCCGCCCCCCCTTAGTGAACCTTGCCGAGGTGCGGCACGAGCTGAACGTCTCTCGCATCTTCGCGGGCGATCTGGCGGGCGGCGTCGACGGCAAAGCCCAGAGCCCCGTTAATCGATGACAGCGGAATTATGATCGTGCACTGCGTGTCCCACGCTGCATCAGCGGTGACGCTGACATGGAGTCGGATGAGGCCGCCCCGAAACGCACGGTCATATTCCGTGCGCTGATACTCACGCCGTTTCTCGTCGCGAGATCGTCAAACCGCTGGATTGCAGATTCAAGATGATGTCGCAGACGGAAACACCCTCTGCATCTGGCGGAAGCCGTGAGGATCCTGATCGTTCTGATCGGACCGCATGGTAAAGTGGTGCCGTCGCTTGCCCACCACCACACTGTCAGGAGGCCTTTCTCCGAGATGAGGGTGCGAGCAGTAGCTTATCTGGTGTCACGTTCAGAGCTTTTGCGATTTTCGCCAGGACCACGATTGTCACGTTTCTTTGGCGGCGTTCGACCTGGCTAATGTAGGTCCGATCCACCCCCGCCTCATGGGCTAACTCCTCCTGCGAGAGCTCAGCCGCCTTCCTAAGCGCCCTGACGTTGTCGGCCACCACCCCAATTATTCCTAAATCGCTCTTCCCGGCCGTCATCGGCCCAAAGAACGTCGCAGCAGACTATCGATCCACGGACTATGAGTCCCATTTTCGGCCGCAAATGTTGACTATCGTCTACATAGATAGCGTTATCGAAATGCGCGTTCCGAGGGATAGAAACTTGGCAACCTGCGATACTGCGTTCCACCATGACGGTTCGGCTTCCGAGTGTCCAACCACCGATACGGTGGAAGCGTTTTGGGAGACCGGCGAGGTGGGCCCCTTGGGCCCCACGTCTTACCGCGCAGGCTACCGCGCGCGCACAACGGGAAGCATTCTTTGCAATGTGGAATTTCCTGCGGCGATTGCTGAGGCGGCGATCGTGGCCAATCTCGCGCTTGCGGCAACGATCACGCCGGACGGATACCTTCGATGTACCCTTAGCGGGGTCGCGGACCTGACGTCTAAAGCCGAGCCAATAGACCAACTCATTGCCCAGTCATTCTCAGTCGAAAATCTGAGGCTGGAGGGGATTAGCGCGGCGGATTTGGGTTCGTTGTTAGAACGGCTTGAGCGTTCCGTAGCTCTCCTGCACGAGGTCATTAGGCATCGGTCGGATTAGGTCATAAATCGAATGCCCGAGCATGGTGGAACCTGAGCCACAGCCCGGGGGATGAAGTCGCTTTGTGCCAGTGCCTGAGAGCGGCGATGGTACCCGCTATCATCGGCCACATGGCTAGATGCACAGCGCCAGTAGAAAGCGATCGCTAAGCGAGCGCCGTAGTGGCCTGCCCTGCACGCCGTGACCGCTGTAGCCGCTGCTGCAACAGCTAGGGTCGTCGTACTCGCGACCGTCCTACTCCTCGTTGGTGAGCAGCGGAGTCGGCCGGCGCAGCGGGGGCGGGTCCGGCAACAGCGCAAGGCCGAGACGGTCGCGAGCCGGGGTCGTCCGTGGCGTACACGCCGACCCGCGCCGCCATCCTATTCATGCTGGCCGCGCCCCGCCCGGTCGCAAGTGTTGCGCTCGGCGATGAATGGCAATGCAGCAAGGCTGCGCTCGTAACGACGTGCCGTCTGGCCCCCCAATACGCCGCTCGAAAAACGACCCCGGCGCGGTGGCCGGGGCCCCTCGTCTGCCTAAGAGGCTCGAACGAACGTTTGAAATGCGGCCTCTGACCTTAGCCAGGCGGAAGATAGCCGCCCGGCTTCAGGTCCTTCACCATCGCAAGATTCTTGTCGATCGCCGCCAGCAGCTTGTCGAACGCATTGGCAGGAACGCTGACAGGGCTGGTCGGCTTACCTCCCGAAACAGCTTCCAGTTCGTCGGCTGATAGATCACGAATGCTGCTCATCTTCATCTGCTTTCTCCCGGTTGCCGACGGCTCCATGCCGAACGGTGCGGGATGGATACGAACTCCAAGCGAAGGCCGCTGTGACGTGCGTCACATGGCGCCTTACTCGCCGAGGCACCACCGTTTCCGCTCCCCAGGGGCGGAGCCACGCATTTTTCGCGGCATAGGCAGTGCAGTAATTTCGAGGCTGGGGATTTCAGTGGTCCCGGTTCAGGAAGGAAACGCCGCCGGGCGTGTATTTTTGAGACCGGCGGCGTCTCTAGCGTAGTTGACTTCCAAGGCATGTTTTGTGCCTCTCTATTCTGAACCACGGGTCACGTAGTCAGACGCGTCCGCGGATCGATCTGAGTAACGATTCAGCGCGCAAGCGCTGACCTCACCACCACGCCTGCTTGGCATTGGTGTGGGTGAGGGCTGTCCGCTCGGAGGTCCCGGCGCCATCAACCCACCACTGGCAGCCAGCGTGAGAATAGCGACGGGTCGAGATCGGCCATGCCCCCGTCGCCGGAAGGCGAAGTTCTTCGTCCGTCGATGAATGACCGCAGAGTGCCGCACTCTCAAACAGCGGCAGCGAGCCGAACGCTACAAACGCTGTCTTCGGGTTTCCACGAGTGTCATCCGCGGCGCCAGTGTACCTATCTGACCAGGACGTAGGGCTACGTGCCCGCCAATATCTGTCTGATCAGGACGTGGGCCTGACGAGCGGTTCTGCTGCGCCGCCCTCCCCGCAGCAATGGCCCGGTACTGAGCAGGCGTTTGACCCCGACGCCTACCTTAGATCAGTGGGCAACGATCGCCCTCTAATGTTCGACGATATCCCCTCGTCTGGACCAGATAGCACACGGCAAAGGCCGGGGCAGGAATGGCCCGGAACCGAACAGCGCAACCAACCCCAGGCTCAATATGCCGGGCAAGATTTCGATGAACTGGCGAAACAGTATGGGGGTCAACCCCAAGCCGAAAGCAAGTTGAAGACATTCGGTCGAGAGGCTGCACATGGTGTGCTGCCGGCAGCCGGTGGTATTGCCGGTGCCGGAGCCGGCGTTGCACTGGGTACGGCGGCAGCGCCATTCCTTGGCCCCTTTGCGCCGGCCGGACCAGTCATCGGCGGACTGATCGGCATGATCGGCGGTTCCACGGCAACCGATAAGGCGCAGGCGGTCGCCCTTGACGCTATTGGTTTCTTCGGCTCGACCCAGATAGCCTTATGGGCAACGCGCTTTGTATAGGGCTGCGTTTTCCGGATCAGCGGTGTCAGGCGCTCGCGCAAATTCGCAGCTGACGCCTTGTCGAAGCCATGGTCGACCTTGCCGGCATATATCAGCTCTTGTCCCTTGCGGCGGCCGACATAGATGCCATCCCAATCGTTACCATCGAGCGCAAAGCCCGCGATCGCCAGCGTCTCGCGTTGCGCGCAGGTTTTCTTGACCCAGTCGCGGCTACGTGCGCCGGTCCGGTAGATGCTGTCTGCGACCTTCGATACGACGCCCTCGTAACCCAGCTTGCAGGCGTGCTTGAACATCTCGCGCCCGTCGATGTCGTGAAGCGGCCTCAACCAGAGGGGCCTAACCGGACATCATCTGTGCTACGTCGGGAGGCCGTATTATGAGTACATGCCCTAGCAGGCGGCGCCCCCGAACTATCGGTGCTTTTCAGCCAGCAGTCGGAGAACCCATATTATATTGCCCGCCTCGTCTGTTACTTCCATCCGCCATTCCAGATCCGGCTTCAACGTCCCATCCAGGTCCTGAAGAAGCCTTCCCGCGGTGATCGTGGCCTCCTTCCAGGCGGCGTCATTGTCCGGAAGGTCTTCGCCGTTTTCGTCGGCGTTGCGCACCCCATGGTGGATGTGAAAAAAATACCGCGGCATTTCGGGCGCCCCGTTGGAACGATCGCTCTCGATTGGGGATAATTTGTTACTTCTTCACCCGTTCCAAGCGTAGGATTGGGTGAAGGCCGCGACAGCCTCCCGCCCCTCGAAAGCTGGGAAGGATCTTCAGATGCCGATCGAGATGATGATCCGCAAATTGCGGCAACACTCTGAGTTGCCCGATGCAGACATTGGGGCCCTCCGGTCCATCGTCGCGCCGGTGAAGAATTTGTCGGCAGACGCACCCATCGTTCGTGAGGGAGACGTTAGCACCCAATGCTGCGTAATCCTGAGCGGCTTCGCCTATCGGTCCAAAGTCTCAGAAGACGGCAAGCGGCAGATCTTGTCGTTTCACATCGCGGGCGACATGCCCGATCTTCATGGACTGGTCCTGAAGCGGATGGATCACGACTTGGCGACACTCTCAAAGGCGCAGATTGGACTCATCGATCACGAACAGCTTGAGCGGACGCTCAATACGCGACCGGCCTTGGCGCGGGCGCTCTGGCGCGAATCGCTTCTTGACGCTGCGTTGTTCCGGCAATGGATCGTTAATCTTGGCACGCGATCGGCTTCGGGACGCATGGCCTATTTGATTGCAGAATTGCGCCAGCGGCTTGGAGCGATGGGTATGGTCGCCAACGAACAGTTTGAATTCCCAATCACTCAATCGAAGCTCGCCGACGCCCTTGGACTGAGCGTCGTGCATGTCAATCGTGTCCTGCAAGCATTCCGAACAGAAGGCATCCTCGATTTGAAGCGCCAGGTCGTCACCCTTGGCGACTTCGAAAAGATAGCCCAACTCGGCGGCTTTGACAGTGTTGAGGACAATAGCAGTGGCGCGTAGCGCCAGAGCTTCGAATTAGGATAGGTACCTCTCGGTGTTATGGTTCTGCGAGGACAGCACCTGCAATCGTGGGCGCTTCACTCCTGGACCTCATACTAGAACGCGACACCCTCGGGATCATTGTTTTCCTCGAGATCATTGTTTTCGATCCACGCCTCGGCCGCCTCAATGGTCGCAAACACCCTCAGCTGATCGGGGGCGCCAAACCCGAGTAGATCCAAACTTTCTTCGCATCAGCTCAAATAAATTTGATGACGTCTGCAAGCCTAAGCTTCGCCCCCTTTGGCAGATGCTGCAACAAGTCCCGGGTATCGGCAGCAATCGCATCACGCTCGATTGGGTCGCGTTTAGCGGGAGCTAAATCCTTGTATCCACACGCGGGCGTGTCTTGAGCGTCGCCCTGACTGGTTCACCATAGCAGATGCATCGTGATCGCGCTGGCTCGCTGACCACCGTCGCCATGTTCGTTTTTCGAACCACCCGCGCCTGGTCATCCTGAATCACCGCATCAGCTTAAATAGCTCGAGCACATCGGCAAGCCGGAGCTCGCACCATTGGGCATGTGCTGCAGCAGGATGTGCCGGGTGTCAGCCGCGATGTCGTCACGCTTGAGCGGATCGTGCTCGGCGTGAAACCCCCGCATCTTCGCCGGCGAACTTCCGAGCGACCTCAGCCGGGATTTCGATCGGCTTTTGCATGATCGGCATTAACACGTTCGGGAGCCATCGGAGAAATACGATGCAAGATGGCTTTCGGTTTCATCCCAGCAGTTTGCATCTACTATCACCGCTGCGGCGCCGCTTGTACCGGCTCCTGCACGAGCCGGTCCAGCAACGGATGCAGCGGATGCTGTCCGAGCGTCTTTGGTACCGTTTCGTTGCTAGTCATACGCATGTTTACGTTTTCGGCGGTCGTGAGTGTTGCTGCGATGATCGCGACCGCGACTGCAATCGCGAAGAGAACCAGCGCAGTTCGGTAGTTGGTCATCGGAAATGATCCAACGGAAACCAATTCAACGCCTTTTCGCCGCCCAGCGTTCCTGCCCGAACTGGAACACCGTGCTATTCCGGAATGCACTGGCTAGGTCGATAAGCGTAAAGCAAACTCTGCCAGGGCAGGACCGTTTTCATTGAATGCAGCGGTTTCGAGAATTCCCCTCGGCTTGTAATACTCGGGGGGCGTTCTTGCCTGGTATCGGCGCGGTGAAGCGGCCCCCAGCGCCTGTTCCAACGCGCTGAGGGCCGCTTCTCTGGACCAAGCAGGCGGCTCGATCTCCGGCTTCGTCTTTGTTCACGAATGCCAACGAGAGATTACGCAATTACCAACGATAAAGAGGCCGCTGACTTATAATCCAAAGGAATGCCTCATCTGAGCCGCCATGCGCTGGACGGCATCGGTGTATTGCCCGTGATTGAAGTGCTGGTCGATGACGTACAGAACAAAAATAATGCCAGCGGCGATCAATAATCCCTTCACTCGAAATCCTTTTTAGGTCGATGACAGGACCTCGGGAGCGCGCAGCCATTCGGGCATGCTTGCCCCAGCTTCAGCTTGTCGGGCAAGCTTCTGCGGTGCATCCTTCGCAATACCTGGGGGGAGTGCTGCGGCCTGT
>NZ_LGHK01000013.1 GCF_001908235.1 Bradyrhizobium sp. NAS96.2 | reverse complement strand
GCTTCAGCCACTTCGTTACCTCCATGACTGCTCCGATTGCTTCCGGCTGGAGCGTTTGCCGGGTGGGGTTTGCACCCACTGGAAAGCGCCGCCTTCTCACGGCGCACACCCGCAGCGGACGTTTCAGTGAACAGATTTACTAGGCTGGACGTACCGGACCGCCTTGCGAAGCCGCATCAGATCGGAGCTCTGCCATCGCCTCTCAGGCAATAGTCGCGCGGTGCTGCAGCCAAACTTCCAATTATACGATTGTGCAGCGTTATTCACGGGTGCGACTCTCATGTTGGCTTTGCAGGCCCGACGCCCTAGAATCGTGGCGATCGCAGGACGAGCGAAATGCAGTATGTTTGCGACGCACCGAAGGGTAAGACCTGGTTCCGTATCGAGACGGAAGGTGAAGCGGCGCATGAGTCGCGCCTGATGAACCACACAGTCGAGAGATATTTCCGCAACGAGCGGGAGAAGGCACTCCAGTCCTGGCGTCCGGAGCGGCCCAACGCGATCGAGCGCGACATCGGCCTCGAGGCCCATGTACGACGAGAGATGCCGGTTTTCCTCACGTTGCGCGACAGGGAGGGCAATGCACTGGCTACAGCGATGCTGCCACCGGGTGGCAAGGATCGCGGCAAGTTCCGGATCATCATCGTTGCCGCATCCAATGCCGATCCTTATCCTGAGCAGGAAGCGGCTATCGCTGCGCTGGGAGCGCATTTCGGTCTCACACTCGATCGTCACCGCTGCTTCCCTTATGGCCGCTAAGAAGCCTGATAAGTATCGCGCGGGATTGGAGCGACGTCGGCTCATGGCCCCGTTTGGGACATGCCAACCGGCCCGGAAACTGTCCGCGCGCGAGCGTCTGCAGGAGCGCGCCGGCCTCACCTTCCGCGCGCGTTAAGAACGCCCAGAAGTGCAGCAGCTTGCAGGATTACGTGGATCGTAACCCACGAAAGCGCGGACTGGCGTTCGCCGGCTTGCTCGCTGGCGACGTGATCGTGTTTTGCCCGATGTCGAACAGCCCGCCGGGCAGTGCTAACATGGAGGGCTAATCGCTCGGCATTTTGATAACGATCTGCACCGCGACCGGAGAATTCTATCGGCCTCAGTCGCAAGCCGTTAGCCGCCAAGGGCAACGAGACGTTGTAAGTCAATGTTCACCTGAAACACGGGGGTTGAGAATGAAGACGATCTTGGTCCCGATCCAAAACATTGCGACCATGGCATCCACACTCGAGGCCGCCGCACGCCTCGCGCAACGTACCGGCGCCTACATCGAAGGCTTTCCGCTCCGGTTCGGTATCCCTCCATATTTAGTCGCAGAATTAGCCACCGGCATCCCTTTGGATTCTTACCTTGCGAAGAGCCAGGAAGAGTTAGCCGAACTGCATCGTTTGTTCGAAGCGTTCATGCTAAAGCACGATATTCCTCCAGCCACTGCGCGCGCGAGCCGACCATGCTTCGGCTGGCTGGAAACCGCGCCTGAGGGTGAAGACTTTGTTGGAAGTTATGGGCGAGCTTTCGACGTCATTGTAATGCCACGGTCCGACGTTGATGCTGCCGGCCCTCACCGGCGCGCCATTGAATCCGCGCTGTTTGAGAGCGGTAGACCCGTTCTACTGGCGCCACCAGACGCGCCGAGAAGCATCGCGACAAACATTGTGATCCACTGGAACGGTAGTACCGAGCAGGCTCGGGTCAACGCTTTTGCCATGCCGCTGCTTCGTCTGGCAGAACGGGTAACGGTGCTGACCGTGATTGCCGGACAAGCGGTACCAGGCCCATCTGCCGATCACATTGTCCGACAATTGCTGTACAACGACATTGCGACCAACCTAGTGAGCATTGAACTGGAAGACCGCGGCACCGGTGAGGCGGTTCTTGATGCCGCCAGAGCGCAAGGCTGCGATCTGTTGATAAAAGGAGCCTTTACCCGCAACAGGCTGCGGCAAATGATATTCGGCGGCGCGACGAATTATATCATGGAACACGCGGATTTGCCCGTCCTGATGGCGCATTAGAACTGCGCGTACAATTCGCTCCGTCTGTCTTTGCGAGAAGCTATATGGGATGCCTGCACCGGCCCGCGGAAGCTTCGATTTACTGTCGGTTTGAGCACGGGGTGCAGGCTCTAGGGTCGGCTATGAAGCAACAAAGTGTGGCGGTAATCCTCCCTTGTCGCAATGAAGAGGCGGCCGTCGGCGCCACGGTAACAGCATTTCGTGCGGCTTTGCCCCACGCTGCCATTTATGTCTTCGATAACAATTCGACCGATAATACCGTGAATGTGGCTCGTGCTGCTGGCGCGATAGTTCGAACCGAACTGACGCCAGGAAAGGGACGTCGTCCGCCGGAGTTTTGCGGACATTGATGCCGATGTCTATGTGATGGCCGACGGCGATGCGACCTATGACGCAGCGGCTGCACCGACGATGATACAGGAGTTGATCGAACGCCAGCTGGACATGGTGGTAGGTGTGCGAAGTGCGGTCGCTGACGCCGCCGCCTTTAGGCCAGGTCATCGCCTCGGCAATGCGATCCTCAATGGAATGTTGTCGCATATCTTCGGTCGCTCGTTCAGCGATGTCCTCTCGGGCTATCGCGTATTCTCGCGCCGGTTCGTAAAAAGCTTCCCCGCCCTCTCGGAAGGTTTTGAGGTAGAGACGGAGATCAGCATCCATGCTCTGGGGTTGCACATGCCAGTGGCCGAGATCGGGACTGCTTACAAAGTACGGCCGGAAGGTTCGAAGTCCAAGCTCTCCCCGTTCCGCGACGGCTGTCGCATCCTGTTGACCATCCTGACGCTGTTTCGAATTGAAAGACCGATGCTTTTTTTCGGTATAATTGGCACGTTGCTCGGGTTCGTTTCGATCGTGATCGCGGTGCCTCTTGCCGTCACGTATGCTGAGATCGGCTTAGTGCCGCGTTTGCCAACCGCGGTTCTTTCGACAGGACTCATGATACTCGCCTTCCTTAGCTTCTTCAGTGGAATGATTCTCGACACTGTCGTGCGTGGCCGTCGCGAGTTACGGCGGCTCGCTTATTTGGCCTTGCGGCCTCCGGAATAAGAGATGTCGTTCACTCGTCTTGAGCTTGCTCCGTAAGGACGGATTTCTTCTGACCGCTCACAGGTTCAGGAGGCTGCCAACATTGCGGTGCTGGAGCGATGCGCTCGCATTTTCTGCGCACAGGAGCTTGCGAATGATGCGCTTAGCCCCTCCGCAGGCATGAGATAATTTCGATCAGTTCGACAGTAAAAAGGGCCAGCATGAGGCCGACCATCGGCACTGCGGGAATTAGGTATCGCCAGACGTCGAGGGTGTGGGCGCCGGCGGCGGTCCCGATCGAGGCCGCCCACATCACGATGACGATAGCTCCGCGCGCTGAGAACCCGGGGCGCCAACGCCACACGGCGGTCACCATCCAATATATTACGGCGATGACGAACGCGATGGACAAGGTCCTGAACAGATAGGCGGAGATGACTGGGAAATCAGACAGCAGGCCGATCCGAACTGGTCCACCTTGCAGATCGATCGGCTGAGCCGCCCGGCCGTGCCGCGTCATGATGTCGGACACGTGCGGCACATCGTCGGTCGACACCGGGATGGCAGGTTCGAGTCCGTAAACCGGCCATGCGACCGTGGCCCCATAGGCCATCTGACGGGCGACCTTGCCCGCGTAGGCCAGCGGCCGGTCGCGCACGGCGGCCAGGAAGATGCGCCGATAGGCTCTCGCCGCGCCGTCGGCATTTCCGGCATCGCTGGCGACGTCTCGATCCAGTGCAGTGTCGAAGAGGCACGCGTCACCGAAAAACCCGAGTGCCGGCCACCGACCCGGCTCCGCCGTGAAGTCGGCGACAAGCCGCGCCATCGTGGCGTCGGCGCGGTCTCCGGCCGCCGACGCGATCTCGCGTCGCGCTGCATCGCTTGCGAGCACGATGTTCAGGTGATTGCAGAACAATGTCTTGGGGACGAACACGATGGAGGCTTGATCGGAGTTGGAAGCCCCGAACCGGGAACCGGTGGCGAGGAGCCCCAACGCCGCCCCGACGGACACGGCAATCACGGCAAGGCGCGCAGACGTGTCTGGGCGGGCGAGGATCGCGCCCACCAGGACGGCGACGATCGGGACCAGGACTCCTTGCGACCTGAAGCACGCCGCGAGCGCCGCACATAAGACAGCGGCAGCGACCGCGTAGCACCGCGCCGTTTTGTCGACGCAGGTGGCAACGAGCAATCCGGCCGTTGCGAGATTGAGGAAGACCGCAAAGAGAAGCTCCGAGGTGACGACATTCCTGAACAGCAGCAGGCCCGGATACGTCGCCACGAGGATGATCGGCACGAGCCCACCGGCGTTGCGCGTCGTCGCCTGCGCGGTTGCTGCGAGCGCCAGGATCAGGATGGTCCACGCCGCCTGCTGCAGGCGCACCACCGTGCCGAGGTCGCCTCCGAACGCGAACGTCACGCCCAGCAACGCCGGGTAGCCCGGATCGCGCCCACCCGCCACCGTCGGCTGTCCAGCCTCGAGCGTACGAAAAGCAGATTCCACGAAGGATGGCGTGTCGCCCCAGATGACCGGGACCGCGGGCCTGGACGACGCGACGATCACCACCAGCAGCGCGGTCCACGCCAGCATGGTCCATGGCCACGGGGACCCGACGCCGCCCAGGGAGGCCGCTCCGCCCGTTGTACGCGCTGGAGCTTCGCGCTCCGACCGCACCACCGCCTCCCACTGAAATGAAGCTCGAATGCTAACCCAGCCTCTTGCCAGACCAAAACGCTCTGCAAGACAATCGGCGAGCACTGCGCGCTCTCGGCGCCTTCACTTTCCTGTCAGTGCGCGCGTCTGCGAGACATGATGGCCGACGCCTGCATGAAGGTGGCATCTGGGATAGCGAGGCGTTGGTCTAGGCTGAAGCGCCGCTAGTTGAGATCGGCGATCCGTCAACTTGGACGGTCGCCGATCTCCCGTCGACGGTTGCCAGGCAGACCTTCACGTTCCTGCCAACGCCCGCTTTGCGCCCAAAAGCTGCCCTCCCCGCAAGGTCGCGTTTGGACCCATAACTGACTTCGGCAGTTTCGGAGGGTTGGGGTACTCTGCCCCCAAAATGCGACCTCGCGTAAAGCGCAGCTCTTGGCGCAAACCAGACACATCTACGCTTGGGCCACGCACGCAGGCCTCATCGCCAATCGTCGAAGCCCCCACGAATAGTTGCTGGCGGGGCCCGAGGCGGCGGACGACCCGCGTCAGGTCGGTCTCTGCGAAAATCGCGGCGTGAGCACCCGAACGCGCCGCCTGTCCGGTGGGACAATAGACGAACGCAACCGGAGCGGCGACCTCTACTTGCAGCCGCGGCAAATCGTGAGCTTGCCCTTGAGTTTGTCATCGTCCGCAGGATTGACCGATTGCAGCCCAAAGACACGGTCCGCTTCTTGATCGAGCTTGGGCTGCTTTGCCGGGCGCGGCCTGACGGGTCGCGTCGTCAGGCTTGACGCGTCATTCTCGTCGACGATGCCGACGCTAAAGCCATCGTAATCGGTAGCCGGCTTGGCCAACGGCGGCAGCCTGTCGATCACCGGTGCTGGCGAAACGTCGTCGGACGTCAACGGCGTGTCCTTGACAATAACAGATGGTGGGGCGCCGGCAGCGGTCGCCCGTGGCGGCACATCTTTGCCGGCTCGGGGTGGTACCGAACTCTTGGCGGTCTCCGCCGGCGGCGGAACGTCGTCCGTCGGCGGTGACGACGCAACATTGCTCTTTGCTGATGGCGCGGACCTTTTGGCAGCCGCCCGCGGCGGCGACACGCTGGGTGCCGCCATCGGCGGCCAAACGCTGTTGGTGGCGGCCGGAGGTGCCGCCCCCTGTTCACTTAACGGCGGCGGCGGAGCAAGCGAAAGCGGCGGGGCCAGCGACGTCTGACATCTCGCACTGTCGTGTAACCAAACACCAGCGGCCAACAGGCCAAGGGCAAACAGCGCAGCGTTTTTCATTAGCGTTTCTGCAAATCACTCTGACTGAAGAATAGATCGCGTGACTTCCCTGGCCACGCTTCGGCAAAAATATCCACGCCTGATATGGCGATCAAAAATTGACGGAAATGGGGAGTCATGGGCCGAAACAAGCGCGCATCGGTCCGCTTGTGGCCTTTCGGCAACCCTCGTTATCGGCCCCTTGGGGTCCCTCGGAAGTCCATGCGGGCCGATGGGATGTCCCTTTGGTCTCGCAGTCGTGACGATCAGGGCTTCCGGTGCGCACAAGCGCGATGAGATTGGGATCAATCATCATCGCGCTTTAGCTTCTTGCTTGAGCATGATTTCCGCGAAAACTAGAGGTCGAAATTCGTGGGCGGCATGACCGTGTCGCGAATGGTCATGCCGCGTGGCCGCGTCAGCATGAACATCACCACATCAGCTACCTCGCTGGCCTTGAGGAGACACTTCCGGATTCCTTGGCCTCCTTCAGCTTCTCGGGCGGCCAGTCCGCGAGCAGCGCGCTGATGACGGGTCCGGGTGAGATCGAGCCCACGCGAATGCCGAGCTTGAAGACTTGGCGTCGTACGGTCTGGACAAAGCAGTTGATTGCCCATTTGGACGACGCATAGACCGGCTGCCACGGCGTCGGAAAATGCGCCCCCAGGGAACTGGTGACGACGATATCGCCGGTGCGCGCGCGATCATGTGCGGCAGCACGTCGCGCACATTCTTCATCACGACGTTGACGTTCAGGTTCAGCATCCGGTCGATCGCTTTGGCATCGACCAGATCGCCGCCAACATATGTCCCCGCATTGGAATGCAGGATGTCGAGTTAGCCAGCCTGCTCCAGGATATTCGGCAGCAGTGTCGCGCAGGCCTTCGGATCGAGCAGGTCGATCACCAGGGGGATCACGGCGTCGCCATGCTTGCTGCTGAGCGCCGTCAGCGCCGCCTCGTCGCGGTCGACCATCACCACGCGCGCACCAGCCGCCAACATCGCCTCGCTGCTCGCCAATCCGATGCCTGACGCGGCGCCGGTCCCGGCGGCGATTTTGCTTTCCAATTCTCTCGCCGTAGGCACGCGCCTAAGGATCGATCAGAACGCCCGGGTTGAGCATGCCGCGGGGATCCAGTTCACGCTTGGCGGCCCGCAACGCGGCGGCAAAAAGCTGTGGCCGCTGCCGGTCGTACCAGGGCCGGTGATCGCGGCCAACCGCATGGTGATGCGTGATGGTGCCGCCTGCCGCGATCAGCGCGTCGCTCGCCGCGTCCTTGATGGCCTGCCACTGCGCGAGCAGCGCACCGTGCCGACCGCGCGCGTGGAAGGAGAAGTAGGGCGCGGGCCCATCCGGGTAGACGTGGGTGAAGCGACAGGTGACTTCACCCTTCACCCCGGTCGCTTGCAGAATCGCGCGTTCGGTTCCCGCCTTGACCTGATCGTGAAAGCTTTCGAACCGATCCCAGGTGATGGCGGTCTCGAACGTATCGTTGATGATAGCAGCGGGCGTCAAGAATTCGCGCGCATAGGGCATGCGAATGAACGCATTGCGCCAGATGCCTGCCGCGCCTTCGAGATGCGCGTCGCCGGCCTCTGCGGGCTCCGGTGTCCCGCGGTGGTCGGCGCAGCATTCGAGCGCACGCTTGAACCAGGCGTCCAGGGGATGATCGCCCGATTCGAATGCCAGCACCATGATGGCCGAGTTGCCATCGGCCGCACCGGTGTTGAACGCCTCCTGCGGGTCCAGGATGCGGCAATTGGAGGGATAGAGGCCGGCTTGCGCGACCGCACGCACCGCGCGCGCGGCATCGAAGAAAGTGGGAAAGCGAACCGATGCGCCGGCTCGGAATTTTGGACGCGGCTGCAATCGCATCCATGCGCGGGAGATCACGCCTAAAATTCCTTCCGAGCCGATGAACATGCGGTCGGGGCTCGGCCCGGCACCCGAACCGGGAAGCCGGCGCGTCTCCACGACGCCAACCGGCGTCACGACGCGCAGGCTTTCGACGAAATCGTCGATATGGGTGTAGAGACTGGCGAAGTGGCCGCCCGATCGCGTCGCGATCCAGCCCCCCAGGGTCGAATATTCAAAACTCTGCGGAAAATGCCGCAACGTGATGCCGTGCGGCTTGAGCTGATTTTCCAGCGACGGACCATAGGTGCCGGCGTCGATTAATGCGGCGCGCGAGAGAGGATCGACTTCGACGACCTTGGAGAGATTGCGCAGGTCGAGCGTGACCGCCGCCTTGTGCTTGGTGCCATCGGCCTGCGGCTCGACGCCACCGCACACGCTCGATCCGCCTCCGAACGGCGTCAGCGAAGCGCCGACGGACCCCGCCCAGTCCATGACAGCCGATATCTCCGACTCGTTGCGTGGATAGGCCACGACATCGGGCGCACTATCGTAATCGCCGAGCATGGCCCTGACGTAGTCCGGATAGGACTTGCCGTAAGTGTGCGCGGCGCGGTCGTAGCGTTCGGTCGTGCAGAACGGCGTGAGCGAAGCTGGCGGCACCACGCGCGGCTCCCGCAAGGACAGCTCTTCAAGGCCGGGAACAGTGACCGTGTCGAACTCACGGGCGGCAAACTTGGCGTGGTAGCGGCCGAGGACAAACGCCCGCTCTTCCGCGCTCATGCCTTCGCCTTCCCGTCCCCAGCCGTAATGTTTCAGCCTTGTGCCGGTCATGAGCGTTCCCCGCGTTTCGTTTCGAGAGTTTTTGAATCGAAGAACAAGATACTCTGAACGACAGCGCTGCAGAGTGAGCTCGTTCCATCGAAACAATACGCTTTCGAGAGGGAGCTTGAAAGACGACGGCGGGGCAGCTCTTCAGCAAACGGCGCCGCAGCAGCCGCTGCACCCGGCTCAGTCTTACCCGCATGGGGTACGACCAAATGTCAGGTCGCCGTATTCCGCGCGGGTGGACATCATGCGACAACGTTGAGAGAGCTTTGGCTTGCTGAATTGCGATAGACTGCACAGAGCAGTGGAATAACCCCGCCTGCTTCGGAAGGTGCGCATTTGGTTTCCGAAAGCGACCTTGAGCTCGCTCTCGATTTCGTCCGGGCTCGGGCCGCCGGACCGGCCGAGGGCATTTTCGGTCCAGGCTCGATGACCTGGCGGATCGACAGAGAAGCCATCACTTTTTTGGGCGCCGGTCGTGCCTTGCTGCTTCAGCTGGCACATCCCTGGGTCGCCACCGCCGTGGCCGAGCACTCGCGGACCTTCGCGGATCCGATCGGTCGCTTCCATCGAACCTTTGACGTTGTGTTTACGATGGTGTTCGGCTCGCTCGATGCGGCCCTTGCCGCTGCCCGGCACCTGCACCACCGCCATACCATGATCGTCGGCCGCTTGCCCGAAGCAATCGGTCCGTTCGAGGGCGGCTCGCCCTACCGCGCCAACGAGGTCGCAGCGTTGCGCTGGGTTCACGCGACCCTCGTCGACACCGCTCTGGTCGTCCACGACCTGGTCCTGCCTCCGTTCTCGGTCGAAGAGCGTGAGCGCTATTGGGCCGAAAGCCGGCTGTTTGGGGCTTTGTTCGGGTTGAGGTCGAGCGACTTGCCGGCGGATTGGGATTCATTCGCGGCCTACACCGCGGCGATGATGCAATCGGACACATTGTCCGTCAGCACCGCCGCGCGCGAGGTGGCCCGACAGATCTTTGCCGGTGGACGACCATGGTTGCGGCCGCCGCGCTGGTATCAAACCCTGAGTGCCGAATTGCTGCCGGACCGATTGCGCACCGGCTTCGGATTAGCCTTTGACGAACGTGACGGGGAGGCCGCAGAGCGTGCCGTTGCGCGGATACGACGCATCTATCCCAAAATACCGACCCAGCTTCGCTACGTCGGCCCCTACCAGGAAGCTCAAGCGCGACTGCAGGGAACGCCGCAGCTGGGTTGGACAACCCGGTGCCTGAACAGGGCCTGGATAGGACGACCCCAGTTGGATGACCGCTGGAACAGGTGAAGCTGCCCCGGACAGCCGCGGACGTTCGGATGCGACCGACCGCCGCCTGCCGCGATCCCAATCTCACCAGATCGAGAACGCACTTCTCATCGGCGAGCCCCAATAGAGATGTCCAGCAGGCAAATATACTTCCTCAGGCAAGCTCTAGCAGTGAGTTCCCCTGAACGCCGCCATCACTTCAGCAACCATCCGCTGCTGCTCCCCGACATAACGTGGAGAGAAGTGAAACGGCTCGACGCGGCGCACATTGGCTTCTCGAGCAATTTCTCCAGCAGCTGTGGTCGTGAGATGAGCCCGGTGCCTCGCCAGCGCATCGTCCGCTCCTGCAAACGCCGCTTCGATGAAGAGGATATCCGCGTTCTGCACGAGCGCTACGATGGCGCCACGATTGGCCGGCGTATCGGCGACGTCGGTGACATAGCCAACTTTCTGTCCGGCCGTGACGGTGAGGAGATCACGCAAGGCCCCAAGTGGAACGAGCCGATTGCCCGAAACCGCCGATCTATCGATCTTGATCAAATGATCGTCCGCGCGCCGTTCGACCACGGCCTGCTTGAGTGAGCGCAACCACGGACCGACGGGCAGCCCGCGCTCCAACAACCGGTTCTTCCAGACATTGACATGCGCCGCCTCCTGCAGCGCAAAAGCAAGGCAGGGCGTACCGTGTTCAAGGATCACGGCTGACACGCGATGGGTCGGTTCGTCGCAGATTACCCCGGCAAGGGTTTTGCGAGAGACTGATGCCTCTGCGACAAAAGCCCTCCTCAGTCTGAACCGCGTGCTCAAGATGGAATTCGCCGCTGCGAGTTCGTTCACGACGAAGACAAGATCGCTAGAATAGGTTTCGACCAGATTCCAGCGATAGGCCTGAAGCTTGTGAAAGACCCGCTCAGTAAAGCCGGATGGACCAAAGAGCTGCACAGACTTCTCGTGTCCGACAAGCAAGCGAAGCAGGTGGTCGAATCCAACGAAGTGATCGATATGCTCGTGCGAGACGAAGACCTGGTCGATGCGTCGTATCTTCCGCGGCGAGAGCGAAAAAATCTCTCCGATATCGAACAGCAGGCTGCGCTTCTCGAACAGCGTCTCCACATATACCGTCGGGTCGCCGTAGCGGCCATTGACCAGGTTCGGATGAAAAAGCGGTCGCATAGCAAGCCAATCTGCCGAAGCTGCCCGACGGACTTCCTGATCTAAGCAGACTTTATGGATTTCGCACGCGCCAAAATCGAGCTATACGGCCGCAATCTGGTCGCGCTCGTGCACCGATCCGGCGAGGTCGCGCCGGCTCCGTAGGAACTCTCAAGCCCGAGCCCAGGTCCGAACCTATGTCCCCTGCAAGTTGATGGAGGAAGCCATGAAACTCGTTTCAAGTGCCTTCGCCGACGGAGCGCAAATTCCGAGACGGTTCACCTGCGACGGAGAAGACCTCTCACCGCCTCTGCAATGGTCTGATGCGCCGGCGGAAACCAAAAGTTTTGTCTTGCTCTGCGACGATCCAGATGCGCCCGCCGGGACGTGGCGCCATTGGGCGGCTTACGATCTTCCGGCAGTCCTAACGGAGCTTGCGGAAGGCGCCGCGCGGAACAAAAATGTGAAACAGGCGGTCAATGATTTCCGCAAAGTAGGCTATGGCGGCCCGTGTCCGCCCCGTGGCCATGGGCCTCATCATTATCACTTCCAGCTGATTGCCATCCCGACCGACCAGCTTCAGGCAAAGGCCAACGCGTCTTGCCGCGACATCGAACGAGAGGCGCGCAAGTCCTTAATCGCGAAGGCAACTCTCGTCGGCTGGTATGAGAGATAGTGACGACGGGAGGCGCTCGGGCCACTTTCCAAGGCTCAGTACAACCTGACCATTTGCCGTCTTTCCATATACCACCGTCGCGGCACGGCCGCAGCCAATGGAATGCTAGGCCATTTTCTTGTTCTGCAGCGAGTCACGTGGATGACGACGAACACCACGCCGATTCGACTTGCGGACGTATGTGATGAGTGCTTCGGGGTTCTCAAGCTTCATCTTGAGAGCTGCGAGCAATGCGTCCTCAGCTTCGATAGTGAGCGCCTTGGTACGCGTCGCAAGTCCCAGCCCGAGCGCGTAGTCGTCATGGCAGTTTCCTTATACTAACAATACCTCAGGCGGCGCACGCTTGAAACAGCAGGCGACCGTGAAGCCGAGAACGTCAGTTGCCGCCACAGACCGATGGGCGATTATTTTGGGATAGATGACGCCGACATTTAGCAGTTCGACTACCTCGATCGCGCTTGTGAGATGCGAGGAGGTAGCTGCGTCGATGTCGAACGCGCCGTCGCGCAGCCTGACGGCTTTGTTGCACTGCGTTCTTCTGCCGGCCAGCCGTAGTATTGTGCGTGGATGCTGCGACTGCTAGGTCAGGCCTTTACCGAGCTCTGCGACTTCGCAATCACGCCGTCGGCAACGACTGGGGTTGGCCCAGTGATCCACACGACGAATGCTATGACCGAACCTGAGCGTTTGGAAGGATTTCCCGGCCGCCATTGGTACCTGCTCGAAGACGGCCGCATCCAGTGTGATGTCCGCCCGCGCTATTGCAGGCTTAACGAAGGTCAGCGCGGCCTGTGCTTCGCGCGTGGCCGGCAGGATGACCGCATCGTGCTCAGACCTACGGCCGCTCCTCCAGATTTTGTGTCGGTCCAATCGAGAAAAAACCGCTGAACCACTATTTGCCCGGAACACCGGTGCTGTCCTTCGGTACGCCGGGTGCAACCTGACCTGCAAACTTTGCCAGAACTGCGACATCTCCAAAGCGCGCGAGCTCGACCGACTCCAGGACGCAGACAGCCCAGAGGAGGTAAAGAAGCTGAGCGAATGGGTGATGAAAAGGCTAGGACCCGAAGTGCCTTTGCATTTCACCGCCTTCCACCCTGACTACAAGATGCTGGATCTGCCGCGTACGCCGGTCTTCACGCTAGCGACGGCTCGCGATATCGCCCGCAAGCTCGGGCTGCATTTCGTCTACACCGGGAATATCCATGACGAGGCGGGCTAAAGCACGTACTGCCCGGGCTGTGGTGCGCAGATTATCGGCCGAGATTGGTACGACATCACCGCTTGGCGGCTCACTGAGGAAGGCCGCTGCGCAATTTGCTCCACCGCAATCCCTGGCTTGTTCGAGGCACGCCCGGGCAGCTGGGGGCAGCGGCGCGTCCTGATCAGGATCGGCAGGCGGGAACGCGCTTGAGCAAGGATGATGGCGGCGTCGAGGCGCCTTACTGCCGCGTGTTGGAGTATGACTCCGATTGGGAGGAAGTCACGATGAAGATTGACAGCACCACATTTGGCACGATTACGATTGACGGAAAAACCTATGAGCACGATGTCGTCGTTCGTCTTTCCGGCGAGATTGTGAAGCGGAAAAAGAAGCTATCAAAGAACCTCTACGGTACCTCGCACGTGCTTTCAGAAGACGAGGCAAAGTTTCTCTTCGAGAAGGGGTGCGACCAGGTCCTCATTGGCTCGGGTCAGTTTGGCAACGTGCACCTGTCGCCCGAGGCTGAAGCCTTTTTCGAGAGAAAGGGCTGCAAGGTCCTGTTAAAGCCGACACCCGAGGCGATCGAAATGTTCAACAGATCGCGCGCAAGAAGGATCGGCTCTTTCACGTGACCTGTTGACCCAGCCGTTTTTACCTCTCAGATGATTCTGACCGGACGTGAGCTTTAGGCAACGCTGGTTGGGGTGAGAAGGATTGACGTGCGAACGGCGGAGCTATCACGCCAGTAACCCGTAGAATTGCGAGGCGTTGCGGCACCTCCTAAAGCAAGTGCGGTCAACCTCATTTTGAGCCCCGCCTCGTTGCACGGTTGCACGCGCAACCAAGAGATTTCGTGATCGAACGAATCTGAGGGTGCTTCCTTCACTCTCCAAGAATGCCGGAGCCGCCTTCGGACATAGAGTGATCTGGGTGCTGGTGGTGGGTAATCAATGCTGCGAGCCTTCGCCAGGCGCGGACTTGCGGACAACCCCTCTAGGCAGGTCCGCGATGCATTCTGTTCGGCGGCCCTGACGAGCCAATTCGTTGAGTTCTAGCCCACTATCGAAAGCAGCCAAAATCCGCTTGAACCTCTCCTCCAACGAACGACGTCCGTCGGTGTGTGCGTGAAGATGGAAAGTTCGTTGGGCGGCTACAACACGCTCAGGGACCTGCGCGGGATCCACGCCTGCCTTCAACCCGGCGGCGAGCGCGGCGCCTCCGACACTTAAGACTGTTCGTCAGCACTCCCCTATCTCCCCGCCCTCGGAAATCTTGGCCGTGCACGTGCCCCAACCAGAGGCGGCCCTGTCTGACTCAAAGGGCCTGCTCACGTTGGCTGTCGCAATATTTTTCTCGATCTGCCGGTGCACACGCCGTGCACACGCCGCCCTCTAACCAGCTGAAAATATTGAACTCTCGTCCCAATCCATCATGGGCCAATTTGAGCGTGCTTGAGCCCAACAGCGGCAATTCGAGCAAGCTCCAAGAAACGGCCGAGTGATCTGCCGCTCATAACGGTCTGGTTGCAGGCTCGAGTCCTACCGGGCCCACCAGAGATTCCGGTGGGTTCACCACCTCTATCTTTACCGACAGAGGTCACCGCACCAAGAAGCGCCTCTCTTTGTTCGCGGGTTGCCTGTAGGAACCCGCACACGGAGTCTGACTTATGAATACCCCGGCCCCACGCGATTTGGAGGGACTGCCTGAAGGCCTTGGCATTCGAACAGTTCGAGGACTCCCTTTCCTTTCAGCTCCGCGAAGCCGCGGCTTCGGCCTGCGCAGCAATGACGAACCTGGGCCCAAGCCGTGGCACTCATGAAGATCGATCCTCCATCGGCATGCGCGGTGATGCGGGCCGCGGTGTTGACCGTGTCCCCCCACAAGTCGAACATGTACTGGTGCCGGCCCATGATGCCGGCGATGACCGGTCCGCTATGAATTCCGACCCGGACGGTCCAGCCCGGCTCGAGCCTCTGCGCGGTTTCGATCATTGCCCTCGCACAGTGCACGGCCGCCCGCACGCCGTCTTGCATCGGTTTGAGCAGCCCGGCGGTGGCAAAGAATGCATCCCCGATGGTCTTGATCTTCTCCATTGCGTTCGCGTCGACGATATCCTCGAACGCATCTACAAGGCCCCGAAGCTCGGAGACCACCTGCTCCGCGGGATGGTTGTCGCAGTAGTGTGTGAATCCAACGATATCGCTGAACAGGACCGTCACATTTTCAACGCGGCGGGGCTTGACCTCGTTCGTCGCCTTCAACTCGGCCAGCGCGCTTGCCGGCAGAATCGCCTCCAGCATCTCGTCCGCGCGGCGCCTCTCACGTTGGATCTCTTCCAGGTAATGGGCTTCCCGGTCACGCAGGCGCTTCTTTTCAAGACACGCACCCACGCGTGCACCGAGAATCACGGGGTTAAACGGCTTGAGAAGATAGTCGTCGGCGCCGAGTTCGATGCCGTGGACCACACTATCGACGTCATCCAGGGCCGAAATCATGATGACGCGAACCTCCCGTAACGCGGGGTGCGCCTTGAGCTGCCGCAATACCTCGTGCCCGTTCATCCCCGGCATCATGACATCAAGGAGCATGAGGTCCACCGGATGCCCGGAAAGAACCGCCATGGCCTCGACGCCATCCTCGGCAGTCAGCAGGGCCTCATAACCCAACCGTCGCAATCGACGTACGAGCAGATAACGATTGTCCTCGTTATCATCGACGACGAGGATCACGGGCGATGGCTCTTTCATCTGTCGGGCGCTCTCTTCACCAGAGCCTCGATCCGATCAAGCAGGTACGAGAAGTTGGTCGGTTTCGTTACGAAGTCATTGCACCCCGACGCGAGCGCTCGTTCGCGATCCTCCGGCATGGCGTGGGCAGACAGCGCGACAATGGGGACATCAGCGGTTTCGGGCACCGCGCGCAACCGCCTTGTCACCTCCCAGCCGTCGATGACCGGCAGCCCGAGATCCATCAGGATAAGATCCGGGAGCTGGCTCCTGGCCTGCGCCATCCCTTCCGCGCCATCGCGTGCAACGACGACGTCATAGCCTTTTCGACGCAATCGGCGCGAGACCATGTAGATGTTGTCCTCATTATCTTCGATGTAAAGGATCCTAACCATGACTCTCGGCTCGCCGATGCAGTTCAGGAAGCTTGTGCTTGAGGAAGTCGCGAATCCTCGTCAGCAACTCATCGCGCGTGCAGCCCGCCTTTGAGACGAACTCGATAATTCCCCTGTTGAGCCGCTGCCGATCTGCTTCGCTCAAGTCGGTGGCCGCCATCACGACGACTGGAATATCCTCAAAGGTCGCGTCACCGCGAAGGGCCTCGAGGAACTCGAACCCGTCCATTTCCGGCATCATGAGGTCCAGCAGGATCAGGCTCGGTCTGTGTTGAGACAGTCGCTTGAAGCCCTCGCGACCGTTCTCGGCGTCAACGATCCGCCACCCCTCAGCTGCAAGTTTCGACGCCAGCAGTCGCCGTGTCTGCGCTTCGTTCTCGATGAGAAGGATATCCTTTCTCGATGGACCTCCGCTCAAACGGTGCAGAACGGCACGGAGCCGTGTCCAATCGATCGGCTTGGTGATGTACTCGCCGGCGCCCAGCGCATAACCTTTGCTGCGCTCATCGACGATGGTCAGCATGATCACGGGGATCGGAGCCAGCTCCGGTATAGATTTCAATTCCTTGAGGACGTGCCAGCCGTCGAGCTCAGGCATCAACACATCAAGCGTGATCAGCGAGGGACGAAGCTCTCGCGCGAGCTTGAGCCCCTCTTGTCCCCCTCGCGCGGTCAGGACGTCAAAGCCCTCCTTGCCGAGGAAGCGGCGCATGACATCCAGGGCATCAGGATCGTCGTCGATGACGAGCACACGCGCGACCGCGTCCGTCGCCCGGCTCGGCGGGCACTGCGCGACCCGAGGCATCTCGGCGCGTTGTGCTCCGGCATCGACGGCCTGATCGGGCAAGCGAACGGTGAACACGGCTCCGCGACCGGACGTGCTCGCAACGGTGATCTCTCCACCCATGGCGCGACATAGGCGCTGGCTGATCGCCAGACCAAGCCCCGAGCCGCCGTACTTGCGGGTCGTCGAGCTGTCAGCTTGAGAGAACTCCTGAAAGAGGCGTCCAAGCTGGTCCGCCGTCATCCCGATGCCGGTGTCGGACACGGCGAAAACCAACCATCCGGCCGGCTCGTCGGCTTCACGCGCGGCTGCCAGACGTATCTCGCCATCCTCCGTGAACTTGCACGCATTGCCGAGCAAATTCAGAAGGACCTGACGGACCCGGGTCTGGTCTGCCCGCATCACGCCGATACCCGCAGGACAGTCGACGATGAGACGGTTGCGGTTCTTGCATGCAATCGACAGGCTCGTCCTTGCAACCTCGCCGAGGAGCGCAACAACATCGAACTCCTCCGGGTACAGATCGAGCTTCCCCGCTTCGATCTTGGACAAATCCAGAATATCGTTGATCAGCATGAGAAGATGCTTGCCGGCCTGGACGATGCGCCCGACGGGCTCGAGAAACGCATTATCGGGCTCCTCCTGCGCCTCCTCGTGGAGCATCTCGGCCAGTCCGATGATTGCGTTGAGCGGCGTCCGCAGTTCGTGGCTCATATTTGCCAGGAACTGGCTCTTCGTCCGGTTTGCTGCCTCGGCCTCCTCGCGCGCCCGCTCCAACTCGATCTGTCGTCGCTTCAGCTCGGTGATGTCGGTGTAGACCACCACCGTGCCGCCATCATGGGTCCTGCGCTGGGTCACCCGCACCCAGAGGTCATTAAGGTAGGACAGCTCGGCCACGCTAAAGGACTCGGAATGCTGCCTCTCGCGTTCCTCGATCCACTGCTCCGGGGTTCGGCCACTCAAATCGGCCACGGAGCGTGTAATCGCCGTCTCGAGGATTTCGCGAAAGCTTGTGCCGGGCCTGAAGAGGTCGGCTCGCTGAGGATAGATCTCGCGCACGCGTTCGTTGCAGGCAACGATGCGATCGTCGGCGTCATAGAGCACGAATCCATCGGAGATGGTTGCAATTGCTGCCGCAAGCGTCTTGCGCTCGTGCTCGCGCTCGGCAGTGAGCCGGTTCCGCTCCGTGAGCGTATCGCGGAATATTGCGAGCGTCCGGGCCATCGCGCCGATCTCGTCACGGCCCGCAGCGGGAATCGGCACTGCCACGTTACCGGCGTTAAGGCCGTCGATTGCCACCACAAGGCGCCGGAGCGGCAGCGTGATCGAGCGCAGCAGGAAGAAGGTCAGCAGCGCGGCCGCGACGACGACCGCCACCGCGATCGCTTGCGTGATCCGGGTCGCGGCAACGACCTCCGCGACCTCGCGATCGCGGTCGGCGGCCACCTCGTTGGTAAATTCGGTTTCGATCGATCCTAGGAGCTCGTCGACCACGTTGCTGTGTTGTCGCGCCTGCGCCAAGAGGGAGTTGCCCATCACGCGGCGATCGGCCGTGTACTCGTCAACGGCCGCGGCGGCGAATTTCTGAAACTGAGCCAGCTCCGCACGGACGGAAGCGATGCGACCCGGCTTCCGTGCCGCAACCCTATCGAGCAGATGCTCCATCCGGCTCTGAGCTTCCGCTGCGTTCTTTTCTGAGAGCGTCAGCATGCTGACGGCAAGGTCCGTCATCCAATACCGTAGTTCTCCGAACGCGATGCGTGCACCGTTCGCCGCTTCAATAACGTCGATCAGATCGGCGACTTCGCCGACCGTTGCCGAGCTGTTTGCGAGCTTGCGCGTAAGATAGATGCTCGTCCCCAGGATGACGATGAGCAGCGCGCCCGACAAAAGAATCACCCGGGTTCGGATATTCAGCCGCGCCATCGTCGCGAGCCCCTCGATTCTGAACTATCGATAGAGGATGATGCTGATCACGCCGCCCAGCTCATCCAATTTCGCGCCTTCCTTCGGATAACCGGTGATGTCGACTTCGCCCTTTGGCATGCCGTGACAAGCCAGGCAGGTTTTGTCGTAATACTGCGGCACCATGACCCGAAATGCCGGACGCCCACCGGTTTCGACCGCAGCGGAATATGCATGGCCCCGCGGCCAATCCGGCGCGAGAAGTCTTGATTTGATGACGTCGGTCTCCCACGCGTCCGGACGTGCCTTTCGGTTGCGGATACGATCGGGCGGTCCCGTGACCTTCACTTCGGCCTCGCCCTTTGCCCTGCGGGCAAAGGCTTCGTTGACCAGCCGTGCGAACACCGCCGGGATGAACCCCTTGAATCCCGTTCCCTTGGCATTGATCGTCGCCTGATTTGCATCCATCACCTCGACGATCGCGTCCATTTGGACGCGCAGCAATCGGCCTTGTCGGGAGGCGGGATCGACTGAGAGCGGATCGATGCCGGTAGTTGTGCGATAGATGTCGCGAGCCTGTTCGATCAACGCCTTGCCGCTGAGTCCCTTGTCGCCAAGCTTTGGATCATCAATCCGCTCCTGGGAGCGGGAGACGACGGCTTCGCCGGCGAGCAGCAAGTCTGCGAGGCTCTTGCCGATCAATCGGTCCTCGCTCGCATCTTCGCTGGCCGAGGTAGCGCAAATCACCCATGGCGGGATTGTGCCCAGCAGCAGAACGGCCATCGCCGCCATCATCCGCGAATGTCTCGACCGGGTCATCGCCTCATCTCACAACTCCCGGGAGGGGCGCTGCCCGTACCGCTCGATTGCAGCCAGGACCTTCGCCGGGGTAAGCGGCACCGAGCGCAACCGCACGCCAAGAGCGTCGAACACCGCGTTGGAGATCACGGCCGGCACGACCGCGGCTGCCGCCTCGCCTGCGCCCGAAGGCTTCTCGGCCGGACGGTCGAGAAGTTCGATGACGACGTCGGGTACGTCGGGAAATGTCAGTATCGGATAGGTGGCCCAGTGGAGGCTTGTCACGGCCGAACGATCGAAGAGAAGCTCTTCCTTTAAGGTGCGGCTGAGGGTTTGGATGACGTTTCCCTCGATCTGGTTCCTGACACCGTCCGGGTTTATGACCTGCCCGCAATCATGCACGACAAAAAAGCGTTGTACGCGGATTTCCCCACTTCTCCGGTCGACCTCGATGTCGGCCACTGCACCGACATAGGTAGGCGATGGGAAGTCTTTGGCATAGCTCATGCCTCGTCCAGTGACGACATCGTCCTGGGGGTCTCTCCGTGGCGAGAGCCGCTTCCTCCATTTGGCGAGAGCGGCCAGACGCTGCAGAAGCTCGGCACCGCGCGGGTCATTGAGATGGCTGAGACGAAATTCGAGTGGGTCGACACCGACGAAAGCAGCCAGCTCATCGACGAAGCATTCGTTGGCGAAAGCATTTTGGAGGCGCCCCGGCGACCGGACCCAGGACCAGCGGAATGGCGTCTCGGCGAGGAGATGCGCCACGGTCCTGATGTTCGGGAATGTGTAGGGGATCGCCGAATTGGCGGACATAACATCGGCGTTGCCGAAGCGATACGGCTCCATGATCGGGGTGGGCGGCACGGCCGCGAGGGTGGCGGCGATGAGTGGCACCGGGGCGAGCCCGTCCCCGGGGATAAAAAACTCCGACTCCCAGGCGATAATCTCGCTTGTTTCATTCACTCCAGCGCGGAGGTCGATCAGTGTCGGGGGACCTTTTGGATCCCAGCCATGCTCGTCGGCACGCATCCACTGGACGCGCACGGGCTGCCCACCCACCGCGCGCGAGAGGAGCGCGGCATCGCCGGCCGCATCTTCGTGCCCGTTGCGGCCGTAACACCCCGAACCTTCGATATAGAGGCAGCGCACATTGTCCAGCGGCACACCCATCATCGCCGCAAGCTGTCGTCTCAGCCTGTGCGTCGCCTGAGAGGCGCTCCAGCACGTGATCTTACCCTCGTCGATCTCGACCACTGCGCAAGATGGGCCGATCGAGCCATGAGTGTGGATCGCGAAATCGTACGTTGCTGAAATATGCTTTGGTGCATCGAGCAGCGCCTTGGCGCTATCACCGACATTGGCCATGACCTTATCGCTATTGATCTTGGTGGCGCGAACGTAGTCCCAGAGGCTCGCTTGCTCGGGCAGCCCCTCCCAATGCGACCAGGTCGCCTTCAGCTTGCGCGTAGCCTGGATGGCGGCCCACTCAGTTGATGCAACGACGCCAAGGAAATTGCCTTCGCGCACGACCTTGATGAGACCCGGAATGTCGTTCACCGAGGTTGCGTCGACATTCTCCAGGTGAGCACCAATTGCCAGCGGACGGACCACGCGGCCGTGCAGCATTCCGTCGATACGGAAATCCTGCATGTACGTGAAGCGTCCCGTCACCTTTGACGGAATGTCGAGACGTAGCACAGACTTGCCTACAATCGTATACGATGCCGGATGTTTTACTGGCGCGTCGTTGTCGACCTTCAGCGAAAAAGTGCCGCCGCCGACAAGCTTGGCAAATGAAATGCTCTTGTCGTCGCCCTTGATTGTACCATCCTCGATCCGCAGTTCGGTTGCCGGCACGCCAAGCCGCGCAGCGGCCATTTCAACAAGCGCTTTGCGCGCCGTCGCCGCAGCCTGACGAATCCGCATCCCGCAGATCTGCATCGAGAGGCTGGCCCAGGTGGGGCCCTGGTCGGGCGTTAGTTCGGTGTCACCCTGGATTAGCCCCACTCGATCGAGTGACACATCGAGCTCTTCGGCTGCGATCTGCGTTAATGCAGTGCGTAATCCGGTACCAAGGTCCACCTTGCCGGAATAGACAGTGACCCGTCCGTCGGCATCAATGGACAGAAATCCGTCGATTTCGTCGGACTCGACAGTCTTCCTTCGGGGACCGCTCTCGGCCAAAGCAGGGAGCGCGGTGTCCGCAAACGTGAAGGCGACGAGCAGCGCGCCGCCCGTCTTCAACACGTCGCGACGAGTGGAGACCAAATCCAACATCTCAGTCTCCTTTGTCTCACGCCCTCCGCGCCGCCCGCTGCACCGCCCGAACGATGCGAAGGTGCGTGCCGCAACGGCAAAGATCATCGGCGAGTGCCTTCTTGATCTGAGGTACGGTCGGGTCCTTGGTTTTCGCGAGGAGTGCCGTCGCGTGTATGATCATGCCGTTAAGGCAGTAGCCGCACTGTGCTGCCTGTTCGTCGATAAAGGCTTGTTGAACCGGCGACGGCTTCTCGGGACTGCCAAGTCCCTCGAGCGTCACCACCTTCTTATTTGCTGCCTTGCTAAGCGGAACTTCGCACGAAAGCACGGGCTCATCATCGAGCAGCACGGCACAGGTGCCGCACTGGCCCAACCCGCAGCCGAAGCGCGGTCCCTTCAATTGAAGATTATCTCGCAAGGCATAAAGAAGCGGCATGCCCGGGTCACCGATTTCGATCGTGACCACGCGGCCATTTACATCGAGCGAAACCGACGTGGGCATGCGCGCCTCCCACCATCGTTCGTGCGTGTGAAACCCCGCTTATACTCCCTTCAGCGGCCATTTTGAATGCCCCCGGGCAGCTTCCCACTCGGTGGTTGGGTCAAAACATTACGAGTAGGCGCGCCGCACCTTTCTCGCACCAGATGGCCTCGCCGAGGTGCAGCGAACGCAATCGACTACTATCGAAAGTGCTGCAAGTCCTTGGTAGTAATCCTTAATTTCCCGCTCGCAACGGTCTGGTTGCAGGTTCGAGTCCTGCCGGGCCCACCAATGAGATCAGCGGCTGGAGGCCCCTACCGCCGGAAGCCAAAGGGGCTTGCCACAGTTATCGCCACAGGTACGTGCTGTATCTGCTCCTGCGACATGCCTGGACAAGCCTAGTTGGACGGTTCTTGCTTTTCGATCTCGCTGGCTCTCACGACGCGGAGCAACGCCATAACCATCTCTTTTTGGTCGGTAATCGGCACGGGCGTTCGAATGAATAGCGACTCAACTTTATTCCATCCGACGTGATGATCCGATGGTCCGTGAGCTAGGTAAGGTGTTGCTTCAGGTGGGGTGCACGCGGTGGTCGCGACCCGGCAGCGGTGTGCGTAGGAAAGGCTGGAATGGTCAACGCACTTTCAGCATCTGTCCACTTGATCAGCGGTCCACATGCGTTCAGCGGGCTGGGCCTGATCAGTAGGGGCAGCATGGACAGCTTTTCGACTCGGCGTCCTTATCATCGGCGCGCGCTCAGATGCGCCAGGCCGGACGCCAGCCGGGCCCTCTCTCTCACGCAGACCTGCGGTCCCGCTTGTTGGCCGCATTTAGCCGCGCCGAGTTCGCGCAAGGTGTGCCCAGCGGTCGCAGCGGCGCGCTGAAAAATACGCCGAGGACTCGCTTCTCACTTCCCGAATGTAGATTTTTCTTGATCTCGCGGTGCACACGTCGTGCACACGCCACCTTCTAGCTAATTGAAAAGCTTAAACTCTCACTCAAGCCAAGAAGATCGAGGCTAATCAATAGTCGTCCGCTTTGCGCCAGTGGCGGTCATTCTGGCCAGCCCTCTTTCGTCATCGCGCTACTCGTTGACAAAGGAGAGAACACTCTCGATTTCTCTACGTCGCGCCTCGAGGAAGCTAGGGAGCTTGAGGTTTCGCCCAAGCATACGCACATGCACATGGACCACGTTGGCGGGCTGCTCGTCGACGGGGTGAAGAACAGGTTGCGTCCGGATCTGCGGGTCCACGTGGCGGCCGCCGAGGTCAAGCTCTGGAGGTCGCCCGATTTCTCCCACACCTCCATGCCGTCTGCCGGACGTGCTTCGGTCGGCCGCCGGGCGGTTCTTGAATGAGTACCACAGCCAGCTGCGGCCGTTCGAGGAGGAGTACGAGGTTGGCGCCGGGGGCGGTCGTCCGTTGCACCGGCGGTCACATCCCCGGGCACAGCGTGGTCCGCCTGGCGTCCGGCGGCGACCGGTTGGCGTTCGCCGGCGGCGCCGTGTTCCCGGTCGGGTTCGACCACCCCGACTGGCACAACGGCTTCGAACACGACCCTGAGGAGGCGGCCCGCGTTCGGGTCCGACTTTTGCGGGAGCTCGCTGCGACCGGCGAACTGCTGGTGGCTTCATATGCCGTTCCCGTCCATCGGCCGGGTGGCGGTCGCCGGCGACGCCTTTCGTTGGGTACCGGCCTTTTGGGACTACTGACCGCTTCTTGGGTTAGAGCCGAACACACGGCAGCGCCACCACGACGGAGGCAGTCCGTCGAGCAATACAAAATAGTCAAGAGAGCCTGAGAGCACTCGCTAAGCGCTACGGGATCAACCAGGAAGCAGCGCGAGACCGTCGCCGATCGTTCGACAGGCCCCAAGGAGGCCAAGTCGACGGTTCTTTCCATCGAGGAGCAGGCGATCATCGTCGCTTTCCGGCGACATACGCTGCTGCCACTTGACGATTGGCTCGAACGGCGCAGGGCGGCTCAACGCGTTTCTACCGCGCCCGGCGCGAGAAGAACGAGATCAGGACCGGCAGCGTCACGAGAATCACGAACGGCGCCAGCATCATGCCCGTAACGACGACCACCGCGAGCGGCTTTTGCACCTGCGAGCCGATGCCCTGCGACAGCGCCGCTGGCAGCAGCCCGACGCCGGCGACCACGCAGGTCATCAGCACCGGCCGCAGCTGTAGCTCGCCAGTGCGGATCACTGCACCGATCCGGTCGAAGCCTTCCTCGATGAGCTGATTGAACTGGGAGAGGATGATGATGCCGTCCATGACCGCGATGCCGAACAGCGCCACGAAGCCGATGGCTGCCGACACGCTGAACGGTATGCCCGTGAGGAAAAGCCCGAGTACGCCGCCGAAGATCGCCATCGGGATCACGCTCATGGCGAGCAGAATCTCGATAATCGAACCGAAATTGAACCAGAGTAGGATGGCGATCAGCGCGAGGCTGATCGGCACCACAATCGACAGCCGCTTGATCGCGTCCTGCAGGTTGCCGTATTCGCCCACCCATTCGAGCCGCGAGCCGGGCGGAAGCTGGACCTGGGCAGCGATCTTCTGCTGTGCCTCTTGGATCACGCCGCCAAGGTCGCGTTCGCGCACTGAGAACTTGATCGGCAGATAGCGCTCTTGCTGCTCGCGGTAGATGAAGGCCGCGCCGGAGATAAGGTTAATAAAAGCGACCTCGCTCAGCGGGATTTGTGTGATACCGTTCGGCCCGTTGACGCCGATCCTCAAGTTCTGGATCGCCTCCGCACTCTTGCGATATTCCGGCTCCAGCCGAACGATGATCGGAAAATGCCGGTCACTTCCCGGCTCGTAGAGATCGCCGGCGCTATCACCGCCGATCGCCACCTTGATGGTGGCGTTAATATCGCCGGGGGCAAGCCCATAACGCGCAGCCTTGGCGCGGTCGATGTCGATCTGGATGGTAGGCTGCCCAAGCGAGGTGAATACCGCAAGATCGGTGATGCCGTGCACGGTCGCCAGCACCGATTTGATCCTTTGCGCGGTGTCGGCCAGCGATTTGAGATCGTTACCGAACAGCTTGATCGAGTTCTCACCCTTCACGCCTGACACCGCTTCGGACACGTTGTCCTGGAGATATTGCGAGAAATTGAACTCGACGCCCGGAAAGCGGTCGTCCAACTGATTGAGTAGCTCGGCGGTGAGTTGTTCCTTGTCGCGGGTGGATGGCCATTCGCTCATCGGCTTCAGCGGCGCGAAGAATTCGGCGTTGAAAAATCCTGTCGCGTCGGTGCCATCGTCGGGGCGGCCGTGCTGCGAGACTACGGCTTCGACCTCGGGGCGGCTGCGGATCAATTTCCGCATGTCGTTGACATAGGTGTTGCCTTCCGCAAGCGAGATAGTCGGCGGCAGCGTCGCGCGAATCCAGAGATTGCCCTCCTCGAGCTTGGGCAGGAATTCTAGTCCCAGGGTGCGACCCAAGACAAATGTCATCGCGGCGAGGCCGATGGCGCCGATCATCACCAGATTCCGGTTGCCGACGGCCCCGTTCAGCACGGGCACGTAGAGCCTATGCAACAGTGCCATCAGCGGCGTTTCGGTTTCGCGCACGTAAGGCGGCAGGATAATCGCGCTCAACGCCGGCGTCACAGTGAAGGTCGCAAGCAGGCCGCCGACCAGCGCATAGGCATACGTTCGCGCCATCGGCCCTGAAGATGTTGCCCTCGACGCCGCTCAAGGTGAACAGCGGCAAAAATGCCGCAACGATGATAGTCGCGGCAAAAAAGATCGACCGGGATACATCAGCGCCCGCGCTGAGGACGGCATGACGTTTCATGTCCATCGCCGTGTCGGTCGAAATATAACCTTCCTCGATCTCCGAGAGAGTCGTGGTTTGCGTCAGCCGCCGGAAGATCGCTTCAACCATGATGACGGTGGCGTCCACGATCAAGCCGAAATCGATGGCTCCGACCGACAGAAGGTTGGCAGATTCCCCGCGCAACACCAGGATGATTACGGCAAAGAACAGCGCGAACGGTATGGTGGCACCGACGATCAGCGCGCTGCGCAAATCGCCCAAGAAGATCCACTGCAACAGCACGATTAGGAGGATGCCGATTACCATGTTGTGCAGCACCGTCGAGGTAGTGAGGTCGATCAGGTCCTTCCGGTCGTAGATCCGCTCGATATGCACGCCAGGCGGCAGGGTACTGGCGCTGTTGATTTTTGCAACAAGCTGCTCGACTCGTTCGATGGTCGGCGTGGTCTGCTCGCCACGCCGCATCAACACAATGCCCTGAACGATGTCATCGTTCTCATCGAGGCCGGCGATGCCGAGCCGAGGCTTCTCGCCGACGGTGACTGTCGCGACATCCTTGACCAGCACCGGATTGCCGCCGCTCTGCGAAATCATGGTCTTGGCGAGATCGTCCATGGAGCGGATCAGGCCGACGCCACGCACGACGGCAGACTGCGAGCCAATATTGACGGTGTTGCCGCCGACATTGACGTTGGAATTGCTGACCGCCTGCAGCATCTGCGGCAGCGTCAGCCCGTTGGCGATCAGCTTGTTGAAGTCGACCTGCAGCTCGTAAGTCTTGGTCTTGCCGCCCCAGCCGGTGACGTCAATCACGCCGGGCACTGCGCGAAAACGGCGCTGGAGAATCCAATCCTGGATAGTCTTGAGGTCGAGCACGCTGTAGTTCGGCGGCCCGACTAGACGGTAGCGGTAGATCTCGCCGATCGGGCTCGCGGGAGAGATCTGCGGCTGCACGTTGCCAGGCAGCGGCGCCAACTGCGCCAGACGATTCAAGACCTGCTGCAGCGCTTCGTCGTAGGTGTAAGCGAAAGAGAACTGCAGCTTGACGTCGGATAAACCGTAGAGCGAGATCGTGCGGATCGTGGTCACGTTCTTTATGCCCGCTACCTGGGTCTCGATCGGAATCGTGATGTAGCGCTCGATCTCTTCCGCCGATAGTCCCGAGCTCTGGGTCACGATATCGACCATCGGCGGTGTTGGATCCGAATAGGCTTCGATGTTGAGCTGCCCAAATGCGATCAGGCCGCCGATCAACACGGCCACGAAGACGCCAACCATCAGATAGCGGCGCTGAACTGCGATGGCGACAAGGCGATCCATTCAGATCAACCTTTCGAACACTGAAGCTTGAAAGTACGCCGCGCGCGGTCGATAGAGACGCTGCCTCTCGATAAATCCGCTCGCCGGGCATCCGTAGCGAACTCGGTCGGCATTTCTTAATGCGGCCCAGGAAACAGGACCTGGCAATCGAGGCGAGCCGTGAAGCAGGGCCACGATCATCATCATCAGCATACACCAATTGCCTCTACCGCATAGTTCTATGCGCGTAGCCGAGCTGATGCTGTACACTACCCTTACGCCAATCTTACAACCGAGGACGGTAGCTCGTTAGAAGTTGTGCTGTCGGGTGGGACGCGATTCGTTGCTTCGCGTGATCTCGGCAACGACGGACCGTGCCCAAGCCAGCCCATATAGGCCAGGTTGTCGATCTGCCCGGCGGTCTAACTGGGCGGCGCGTTGTCGGCCCCCGACCGAAAACGGGCATCGATGGCTGCACCGCGTGCCCAAGAGCCTTGATACTAATTTCGGCCTGCATGCCCAACGATCCAGCGTCGAGCGACGACTTTGGATTGTATTTGGGGAGGAGCTGAGTCCAACCGGGCGATCTCTTCGGCGCGGATTTGCAGGGCGACTTCTAGGCCAAAGTCGAGGCCCGACCGTGATGCCTCTACCGGTGATGCGATTGCAATCACTGACGACGCAACCGCAGTAAACCCGGAGAGCTCTTGGTGATATTCTCAGGGCACAGCATTCATCGCGCGGCCGCTGTGCTCCCGGCCCCTGCCCTGCCCCCCGGAGTACCAAAATTTGTGCCCGTCCTCTTGAACGGTCCCCCTTCTTTTGGGGAAATCGCAAGCGTGACGACGGAGACGTTCGCCACGATGGTTTCCTTGTTCCGGACCGGCGGTCTCAAACCCGGCGCCGGCCCTACTCGGGAAGAGCGCGAGAAGGGCTTCTACGACATCCTCTTTCTGGGCGAGCTGCCGGACGGCAGACACGTCGAGGCGGTCGTCACGGGCGACCGCGATCCGGGCTACGGCTCGACCAGCAAGATGATCGCCGAGAGCGCTCTCTGCCTCGTGCGCGACGTGGAGGGCGAAGGCGGCATCTGGACACCGGGCGCGCTGATGGGTCCGGCGTTGCGCAAGCGTCTGAAGGAGCGCGCCGGCCTCACCTTCAGCGCACGTTGAGGGAACGCTCAGAACTGCAGCGGCGTGCTGGAATATGTGGATCGTAACCAACGAAAGTGCGGCTTGGCGAGCGCGAGCCTCAAATCCGATTCAATGGGGCCCTAACGTGACGAACCCGACACATGTCCCTGCGTCGGCTCTCAGGGGCTGACCGGAAATGGTCGGGGCGCGGCTAAATCGACGCGAATGGAGCAGCCAAGTTCATCGCCTACGATTCGTCTGGTATCGAGGGCTAAGCTGATAGCCGAACCCGCGACTTCGGCCGAAGGGCGACGATTAGCGATCCCGAATATGCGCATTGATCCGGCCAACAGCAGCTCAAGGCCGCGGCCATTCCAAGAGGCGCCGGAAGAGCGTATGGTGGTTCGATGATCCCTTGAACTGGGAGGCCGTCATGCTGTCCATGACGAGAGCACTCCTGCTGCTCGGCGCAATGGCACTGCCCGCTCCCGGAGCTGCACAAACGACGCACGCCCCATCGGCCATTACCCGGACCGTTGTCGCCGCAACCACATTGCCGATTGTGGTCGACGCGCCGCTCCATTTCAAAGCGGTAAGTGTCATCCTGCAGCCAGGCGAGAAGAGCAGCGTGTCGGAGGCCGACAGCATCCTTTACCAGATGTCGGGATCGACCGAGGTGTCGCTTGATGGCGAGACCAAAATGCTCAACACCGGAGAGGGGCGATTTATCGCCAACGGAAAGACAGCGGCACTCACAGCGGGCACCCGGGCGCCGTCGACTTTCCTCCACTTCTTTCTCGTGTCCGCGGCGGGCTTGGGTCGACCGGCCGAGACGCCACCTGCCGCAGTAAAAGAGCTGTATCGCACGGTGCAGTCCATTCCCGACCTGAAGCCGGGCAGCTATGATCTCAATCTCACCCGCGTCACATTTCCGGCACAGATGCCTTCCAACCCGCCACACCATCGGTCGGGCGCAGCTCTTTATTTCATCCTTTCGGGCACCGGAGCGAATACGGTCGACGGTAAGACTGAAACCAGGGGACCAGGCTCCTTGATCTATGAACCGCACACCCTCGTCCACCAATGGGGAAACCCGGGCAACGAGCCGTTGATATTCTTGGCCTTCAACATCAATCCGGAAGGTATGGCTGCCGTGCTTCCGGACACGCCAGTCAGCAAGAAGTAGCTAACGGCATGCTGCCGCCGCATCCGGAGGACGCTCGATTGCACAATTTCCAAGAATCGTCCGAGAGAAGCGGTCAAGGAGACGAAAACGATAACTTCGTCGCGGCGAGCACGAATCGATCGATGTAGCGAGGGGGCTCTTTTGCGAGGGTCATCATGTCAGCGCTCGAGCACGAACACCAACACACTCACGATCATCATCACGCCTGCGCCAACCTCTTCGGCTGCGGCGACGAGAAGGGAACGGGTATCATCCGCGAGGATATAAAGGACGCCGCCTTTGACAGTCGCGCCTCCGATCGCCTCCTCCACATGGACCACGTCGATCAGGCGACTTTTGGTGGCTACTTGTCAGCCCGCGGCCGTTGGCGTCGGAAGTTCCTGCAAGCGAGCAGCTTTATGGGCGTGCTCGCTGCTGTCGAGCCGTGGTTCACCAGCCTTGCGCAGGCGCAGGAGTCTCGTGCCGGGCCTATGCCTCGTTCCCAGCCTGACGGTCGCGTGCACGTGGTTCCCTCGACCAGGGAAACGGTTCGGCTCGGAGTATTCGACGCCACCCTGCCGCCCATTCTTACCATCGAGTCGGGCGATACCATCAGCTTCCCCGATACTTGGTCGCACTTCCTGAATGAAATGCAGCCAGGAGTGCCGGTTGATACCCTGGCGCAGCTGCGCGTCAGCAATCCCGGCAGGGGGCCACATTCGATCATCGGACCGATCGCTGTGAACGGTGCCGAGCCGGGCGACGTGCTGGAAATCCGCTACCAGTCGATCCGTCCCTACGAATGGGGAGCGGTGTTCAACAACCCGGGATCGCTCGGTACCGGCCTGCTGCCGCAGGACTTTGCGCAGGGACAGATCAAGTACGTGGATCTCGACCTTGGCGCCATGACGGGCAAGTTCATGCCCAACATCAGCATTCCATTGAAGCCGTTCCAGGGCACCTTGGGCGTTGCGCCGCCCGACGGCTATTTTCCGCCGTTGAGCCCCGGCGTGACCAGCTCGGTGCCTCCGGGCCCGCACGCCGGCAATCTCGATCTCAGCGAGCTGTCCGAAGGCTCGACGCTCTACATCCCGGTGTGGAAGCCGGGCGCTCTCATCTATACGGGCGATAGCCACGCGGTGCAGGGGGACGGCGAGATTTCGCTCACCGCGCTGGAGACGCGGATGAAAGAGCTGCGCATCCAGGTCATTCTGCACAAGCAGAAGGACCTGGCGTGGCCGGTAGCCGAAACGGACACACATTGGATCGTCATGGGACTCGACAAGGACCTGAACGCGGCGATGACGCTTGCTGCGCGCAATGCGATCAAGTTTCTGGCGACGCGGGCGAAGATCAGCGAGCTCGACGCCTACGCCCTGTGCAGCATCGCCGCAAGCTTCCGCGTGACGCAGGTGGTGGACATCGTGCGCGGCGTTCACGCCCTGATCCCGAAGGCCATCTTCGCTCCCGATCTCAGGCGCGAGATGACAGTGGTATGAGTGGCACGCCTGCCCTCTCGCCTTTGCGCGAGAGGATGCCTATGTGACGGAGTACTTGCAGCGACCCCAATGCGGCTATGGGAGGTACGCTCATGGACGCGCCCAGCAAGGAATTTGCGTTGGCGGGCAGCCTTGAGGAGCTGAAGCTCAAGGGGCGGCTCGTTGTGCATGGCGGCCATCGTCCGATCCTCGTCATCTACGACCGCGGGCGCGTCTTCGCGCTCGACAATCGATGCCCCCACATGGGCTTCCCGCTCGAGCGCGGCAGCGTCGAGGACGGCATCTTGACCTGTCACTGGCACCACGCTCGCTTCGATCTCGAAAGCGGCTGTACCTTCGACCTGTGGGCGGACGACGTGCCGATCTGCCCGGTCGAGGTGCGCAATGGTGACGTCTGGGTAAAGACCACGTTCACGCATGCCGATCTCGCTGCGTACTGGCATCAGCGGCTCACGAACGGCCTCGCCCACGACCTCGGCCTCGTCGTTGCCAAGGCCATGCATGGTCAGCTCGCGGCCGGCGTACCGCAGGCGGAAATCGTACGGGAGGTGGCGCTGTTCGGGGCGCAAAATCGCGACGGCTGGGGCGTGGGTCTTACGATTCTTACGGCACTAGCCAATCTCCTGCCCGTGCTGCCGGAGGAGGAGGCTTATCTCGCTCTCTTCCACGGCGCGCGCCGCGTGGCAGCGGACTGCGACGGCGAGGCGCCGCGGCGGGAACGCGCGCCGCTTGGAAGCCGGCCGGATCCGGCCGCGCTCAAACGCTGGCTGCGGCGTTGGACAAACGTGCGCCATCGCGAGGCGGCCGAGCGCACCCTGCTCACGGCGATTGCGGCCGGCTTCTCCCCGGCTGATCTCGCCGATGCCCTGTTCGCCGCCGAGACCGAGCGGGCTTTCGCCGACACCGGCCATTCGCTCGACTTTATCAACAAGGCGTTCGAGTGCCTTGACCTGGTCGGCTGGCAACACGCGACGGCTCTGCTGCCGACTGTCGTCGGTCAGATGGTAGCTGCCCGTGGTGCCGAGGAATCGACTGCCTGGCGCCAGCCCGTTGACCTTTTTGCGTTGTGTGAGGAATCAACCAGCGATCTCGCGAACCTGTTCGTTGCCGGACGCGGCTCACGTGACTGGTCGGGCCACGCCGCACTTGCTCAAGAGCTGCTCGGTGACGATCCGGCCGGGATCGTTGACGCACTCAAGGAGGCGATCCGCGCCGGTGCCGCGCCTACTGACCTTGGCCAATCCCTCGCGTACGCGGCAGCGCTCAGGGTGGCGCGCTTCGGCAATGCCAACGAGCACGCCGATTGGGAGACGGCGCATCACGTCTTCACTTATGCCAACGCAGTCCACCAAATGTTGACGCGCATCGGGACTGCCAATATCGACACCCGCGTCGCGGCCGTCCGCGGCGTATTGCACGGAGCGACGGCGCTCTACCTTGCTCGCTATCTCAATGTGCCGCCGGCACGCATCCCGGGCGACGCCGGCGAGCGGCTCGATGATCTGCCCGCGGATCCAGAGACGATCGGCGCCGCCTTGCTCGACGCCTTCGACCGGCAGCGACAGGTCGATCTCGCCGCAAACCTGGTGGCACGGCACCTCACGCTCGGCCATTCGCCGCAGGCGCTGATCGTCACGCTCGCGCATGCGGTGCTGCGCGAAGATGCAGGCTTCCATGCCTATCAGATTCTTGAGGCGGGAGTCCGGCAATTCGGCGCGTGGGGCGACACGGACGAGGGCCGGCACATCCTCATCGCGGTTGTCCGCTATCTGGCGGCGCATTCACCGACCGAACGCGCGTCACTGCAAACAGCTGACATCGCCCGGCGCTTGATGCGGGGTGGCGAGCTGCATCACGAAACTGGATCGTCCTGACGTCACGCGCGAAGGGCGATCTGACCTGCCAAAAAGATTGCGCCTGCGAACCGAGCCGCGCTTCCAATCACCATTTTGGCATTGCCTCTGCTTTGCGAACGAGAATGACGCCCGGGTCAGGTCCTGGACAGAACCGCGACAGCACGGCTGACTTGGGGGTCGTCCGACCCGACGGAGGCTGCGCCTGCCTGGACCTCGATCGTCGGCGTCACACCGACGCCCTCCAGGCGCTCGCCATCGACCCGGACATCTTCGACAGCGAGCAGCAGCAAGCCGCGTCCGATGAGGAATGCGGTGGCGGCAAGGACCGCGCCCTCTGTCCGGGTGCCGATGAGTTCGCCCAGCCGGTACTTTTTGAAGCCATAGGCAAGGACCTCCTTGCCGCTGCGCGTACCGCCGTTGATGAGCATCGCGACGGGCTTGCGCCACTTCATATTCACGAATTCGCTAGTACCGCTTCGGGCGGTGACCTGCATCGTTGGCGCCCTGGCGTTGAACAGATCGAGATATTGGGGTTGCGCGCCACCCCAGCCATCCCGCAAATCCCAGATCAGGGCGTCCGCGTCTTTTAGCGCCCCTTGCGACAGCAGGTGTTCAAGAGCACGTTGATAGATGGAGCCCGCATAGCACCAAACATGCACATAGCCGATGCGTCGTCCGTTTGATTCGATGATGCGCGCACTCGACTCCAACCCACGAAGGAACATTTTCGTGGGCTCGAGGTCGATCGGCATGACGGGGACTTGCAGCACAGAGACGCCTCGATGGACCTCCAAGACGACCGATTTGCCAACCTTCCCACGGAAGGACCCGATCGGCTCAAATCCGGTCCCATCAGCCGCGATGATTTCGTCACCGGCACGGAGGCCGGCCTGCTGAGCCGGCGTTCCGTCGATGACGCCGGTGATCGTGTTGCGACCGGTCGCCTCGAAACCTGAAATGATACCGATGCCAGGGTACGAAATGCGGCCGTCTGGAAACGCACGCCGCAGTCCCCGCCGTCGCAGTGCGCCGGCAAAGATGTCTGCAAGCTGATAGTATTCCGGCTCATCCGGCGTATAGAAACGCGTGTGCGAAGCGTGCAGCGCAGACAGCATAGAATTGATGACGCGCGCCAGAGAATCTAGGGAAGTTGCCCGCTGAACGTCGGGAAGATATCTCTCCCGAACCTCCGGCCAATCCAGTTCGTTGTGGCGCGGATCGTAAAAGCGATCACGTACGGTCTGCCAGACTTTCTCGAAGGTCGAGACGCCATCAGCAGGAACGTAGGAGTTGCTGCCCTCTCCCTTGAGAGCCTCCGCGGCGTTCGGGGCCTTCGTAGCCACGGCACACGCCATAACCATGGCCGCCAGTCGCAACACTTGGCGACGCGAAGGCGACGGATCGATAGCCTCTTTCATCGTCTGATCTCGCGGTGAAGCGCCTGCCGGGCGCATTCGCCGGCGATACGATCCCGGCGCGTGACCGAATGATCGCGCTCCGTTGGCGAAAGGAGGCGCTCATTGAGGTCAGGACATGCCAGATCACGATAGCGATCCTGCCACCACGAGGCTACTTCCCGCAGGACCTTCGCCTGTCGGGCCCACGCCTTGTTGAGGATGAAATCGCCGTCAGAACGGGCGTCATGGCGGCGGTTGCGGAATCAGTCGTCCGCCATGGCCGCCAAATCCGTCCTCGCATCGAGAAATCGCCCAACCAGCACTGCCCCCCGAACGGTCCGGCTCGAGCTTAAGAGGGAGACGAGCCCCAGCACAATCAGAAGCACGCCGAGCCAGGTTGCCGTCCACCCTCTCCCGCCGTCGCCCGCCTCGGCGAAGGGAACGGCGACCGGGGTCGCGGGAGGCACGGAGGCGGTAACCGCGTCGCTGGCGGCCGGCGCGGCCGCCAGAAGCGTCTCCACGTCGACCTGGCGCGGCGTAGGATGGTCGGGCGTGAGCTGATCGCTCGCGGGCTTGGCGACGATGGGTGCCGGCGGCACGAGCGCCGCGGCCGCCATAGCGGAGACGGGAGCGGCATCAGCCACTTTGAGCTCGGGCGCGGGCGGCGTCGGGTGGGGCGTTTCCGCCGGCGCGGAGCGCAGCACCTCCGCACGTGCATCCACGACCGCCTTCCGCTTGCGCAGCGCGGTCGCCTCGCGAGTGGCTACACGATCCTTCGCGGCGTGACGATGAACCGGCCTCTTCGCCGTCGCGATCCCCTCAGCAGCCTGGAACCAGCATTTCCGGTGGCCGTCGAAACGATAGACCCAGTGCTGGCCCTCCGCCGTAGACCTGCCGGGTTGCGGCAAGCAGTCCTCTGCGGCGGGAGCGGGCGCAGTGGCCTGCCCGGGAGACGCATTGAACAGGTCGTCGAAGGGATTCGAAGATGCCGGCGACGTCGAGAGACCCGCGAGAAGAAAAGCGGCGAAGCAAAATCGCAAATGACCGGACATGAAAACCCCCGGTGTTGCGCCCCGCCCCGGCACGACCTTTGGCCGCGACCTGGGTCGCAATGCGGCTCAAATCCGGCAACGCGGTGGATTCATTCTGGCGCGGAACTGGGATCCGAGTGCCGACGGCGCGCCTGACTGCACTTATCCACTACCGATCAAATGATGAAGCAGACCCCGGGGACCGCTCGCGGTCAAATCCAACGTCGCCAGCGTGATAGGCAGGTTGAAACGGCGTGGCCCAGCACTTCCAGGATTGAGATAGAGCACCCCACCCGTTGTCTCAATCAGCGGACGATGCGAATGGCCAGAAATAACCACGTTGATCCCACACGCCGCCGGGTCGAGTTGCAGGTCGTGGATGTCATGAAGGATATAGATCGAGTGGTCGCCAAGCCTGACCGTCTCTGTATCAGGATAATTTTCCGCCCACGGCCCGTTATCGACGTTCCCCCTTATTGCGATAACAGGCGCAATCCGGCGGAGTCTGTCGATGATTTCAGGGCGGCCGATGTCACCGGCATGGATGATATGGGCCACCCCGGCCAGCCGTTGCTCGGCTTCGGGACGCAGTATCCCGTGTGTATCCGAGATGACTCCGATTCTAAGCACGGCGCGTGGTCCCGATCGTTAGAACGGCCGTTTGAGTATTTACGAACAACCTCTGTCTGGTGAATACGCAGTAATCAATCTCGGTCGTGTCGCCACCTTCCCGATCCTGCATCAATAAGCCCCGCCGTGATCTCTGGTCCGCTTCGCGCCAACAGCTGCCGCTCTGCTTGTACGCAATTAGCAGAGGCCTTTCCTAGCGAAGAGCGCTGCTCGTGGCGAGCACGATTAGCTCTTAGGCGCACGCGAATGCCCGGCCCTTGCGAGTTCATTCTCAAGATCGTCCCATCTTCAGGGGATCACATCGCTCCAGTGAGAGGCCGCCCGTGCTTGCCGTCTTTGGATTTTTCCGAAGAACCGCCTCGATGCCGGTAAGCTAAGATCTCTTAAGACATACTAACATTCAAAATTCGTGATCCGATTCCGAACGGTGCGCCACTCGGAACAACACAACGAACGTTTATATAATTGAAATTACTGAATAATTATCACTCGACCGATTCAGGGGATTGAAGAATGCACGCTTGGCCTCCCGGACGCGGGCTCAACTGTCCGCGTCGGGATCGACGGCGGCTTCCATGACACGCTCAGAACGGCGCGCCTCGGTAGGACACACCTGTCGAGTCGCTTTCGGGTAGGTTTTGTTCCGCTATATTCCTTATATGGAAAGAAGCATCGGGATGCAGGACGCGTCTTCGGGGGTGTCGTTCGGTGGCGCCGAGCGGCGGCACCTTTCAGTGGTATTTTGCGATTTGGTCGGCTCGACCGCCTTGTCCACCCAGCTCGATCCCGAGGAACTGGCGGATCTGATCGGCCAGTATCAACGCGTCTGCACCGACGCGATCCAGAGCTTTGAGGGCTTCGTAGCGCGCTATCTCGGCGATGGCGTACTGGCCTATTTCGGCTATCCACGGGCCCATGAGGACGACCCGGAGCGAGCCGTCCATGCGGCGCTGGAGGTCGTCGAGGCCGTGGGAAAGCTGGCGTCGAGGGGGAAGCCGCTTCAGGTTCGCGTCGGGATCGCGAGCGGCCAGGTCGTCGTCGGGCAGATCGGCCGCCAATCGCACGACGTCACCGGTGAAACCGCTAATCTCGCGGCGCGGCTGCAGAGCGTCGCCCGCCCCAATCAGGTGATCATCTCAGAGGCGACCCATCTGCTGGTGGGCAATTCGTTCGAGTGCACGGCGCTCGACCCGATCGAGCTCGCGGGCTTTCCGCGCGCCGTCAATACCTGGCGGGTGATCGGCCGGCGCGAACATCTCGACCGGTTCGACCTGCGCCGTGCTGCCGGGCTCACGCCCTATGTCAATCATGTTCCCGAACTCGCGGCGCTCGAGCACGCGTGGCGCCGGACCGAGGCGCATCAGGGCCAGGTGGTGGTGCTATCGGGCGAGGCCGGCATCGGGAAATCGCGGCTCTTGCAGGAATTCAACGAAAGGATCGCGAGCGCGACCGCTATCCGCATCCGCTGGCATGGCTCGCCGTATCTGCAAAACAGCCCGTTGTGGCCGGTGATCCAATATTTCCAGGCCGCGGCGGGCTTCAAGCCGGACGATGATGCGACAGTCAAGCGCGAGAAGCTCGGCGCGCTGCTGGCAAGTGGTCCTGCATTGCCGGCCATGTCGGCAGCGGCAATCGCGGCCACTCTGTCGCTGCCGCCTGCCGACGCCGACCCGCGGCTTGATCCCGATCCCCAACAGCGCAAGCGCGCCACCTTCGCTGCGAAGGCCGACTGGATCGCGCAGCACTGCGCACGAGGCCCCGTGGTGCTGGCCTGCGAGGACCTGCATTGGTTCGACCCGACCACCCGCGAACTGCTCGACCAGCTGATCGAGCAAGCCGCAGGCCTGCCGCTGATGCTAATCCTGACCCAGCGCCCGGAGTTCGAACCGCCACGAGGGGACGGCCCTCACACCATCCGGATCAATCTCGGGCGACTGCGCCAAGAGGACTCGCTGGCGATCGCCCAGCATCTGGTGGCTCATCAGCAGATGCCGGCGGAATTACTGCACCGAATCGTTGCCCGCGGCGACGGCATTCCGCTGTTCATCGAGGAACTGACCAAGACGGCGTCGGAGGCCGGCTTCGACGAGCGCACGACATCGGCGACCATCCCGGTAACACTGCAGGATTCCCTGGTCGCGCGATTGGACCGCCTGCCCGGAGCCAAGGAAATCGCCCAGGTCGGGGCCGCCATCGGCCGGGAATTCTCGTTGACCCTGCTCCACGCCGTGCTGGGGCAGCCCTCGCAGGAGGAAGTGCGCGACAGACTCGACCAATTGGTCAGAGCCGACCTGCTGCACATGCGCACCGAGCAGGCCGATCGCATCTTCGTGTTCCGGCACGCGCTGTTGCAGGATGCGGCCTATGAGACGCTGTTGTGGTCGCGCCGTCGAGAGATTCACGAGCGGATCGCCGATGCGCTTGAGCGACTGTTTCCCGACATCCACGACAACCAGCCCGAAGTCCTGGCCCAGCATTGGGACCGGGCCGGCAGGGCGCGGATAGCGATCAGCCACTGGGAGCGTGCGGCCGATCGCGCCATCGAGCGTTCGGCCTCCACGGAGGCCAGCGCACATCTGGGCCGCGCGTTGCATCTGATCGAAGGCCTACCCGAGGATGCGGCGCGGGATGCCCTCGAACTGCCGATCGTGCTCAAGCATGGCGCCGTGATGCGGGCGATCCAGGGACCCCACGGCGAAGGCGCGGGACAATCGTTCGAGCGCGCCCGCGAGTTGAGCCGGCGCACCGGCGACAGGCAGGCGCTGATCCAGGCCCTCGCCGGGTTGTTCGGGTATCATCTGGTCGGCGCCCGCAACGAGGCCACCGGTGAGATCGCCCGCGAGTTGCTCGCGATGGCCGAAACGAGCGGTGACCGGTTTTCCCTGGTGCTCGGCCATCGCGCGGTCGGAATGCTCGCGTTGCACACCGGCGAACCAATCAAGGCCCGCGTCCATCTCGAACGCGCCATGAGCTTGTACGACGCCGAGACGGACGGCCCGCTGGCCTTCGTTTATGGGACAGACCACGGGCAAACGATTTCGAGCTTCCTCGCCATGACCCTGTGGGTACTGGGTCTGCCCGATGCAGCGATTGCGCAGGAAGGTTGGGGCATCGCACACGGCACGCGCCTCAATCACCGCTACAGCTTGGCGCAGACCGAGATGTTCCGGATTATTCGCAGCGCGTTCGCGCGCGACTGGGATGCTGTGGCCAAGATCGCGAAGCAGACCTACGACGTCGGCATCCGGAATTCGTTCGGACTTCCGACCCAGATGGCGCAATTCCACCTGGCCTTCTGCCGGACGGTGCACGGGGACAGGGACCCCGAGGTGCTGGACACTATGCAGGCCGTGCTGCAGACCCGCCACGGCACCAATTATTATCCACTCTATCTGCTGATGACGGCCGAGGCGCTGGCCATGTGCGGCAACCTCGCCGAAGCGATCGAGACGATCGTCAAGGCGAGAGAGGTCGCCCTATCGACGGGTGAACGGCTGCTCGCGCCGGAGCTGTTGCGCTTTCAGGCCACGCTGCTGCGCGACAGCAACGTGGCAGAGGCCGAAGCGCTGCTCCGCGCCGCGCTCGCCGAGGCTCGCCAGCAGAGCGCGCGCGGCTGGGAGCTGCGCGCCGCTGTCAGCCTTGCCGATCTGCTAGCGGCAACCGGACGCAAAGCGGAGGCGCGTGACATCGTCGCTGCCGTCCGCGCGGCGTTCAATCAGGGCGCCACGACGCCCGACTTGCGGATGGCGGACGAACTGTTGGCATCACTGGACCGGTAGATGAGCTGTCGTCGTCAATCAGTACATCGTGACGGACTAGCCAGTTGAGCAGCGCACGTGCGGTCGCCTCGGGCATCATCGAACCCCACCGCGCCAGAATGTCTGGGACGCGATACACATGCTCGATCGACGTGATCGCGCCGGACAGGGCGATGCCTTCCGCGAAGGCGGTGGGTTCACCCAACCGGGGATGGATCAGCGCCGAGCGCCGCCGCACGACGTCCCCCTCGATCGCGGGATGATCGACCAGATGCGCGTCGGGGGATAGCCGCACGCGCGACGGCAAGGTTCGGCGGCCGGGCTCAATGCCGGCCGATGTCCGGCGCGCGCCGACTCGCTCGTGCCAGAACGGCGAAGCCCCGCTCCCCGTCTCGGCGTAGAAAGCGGCCGATGTCTCGCGATGCCGCGTTGCAATCGCGTGCGTCGCATGGCGATAGAATTCGACGGCGGCCTCGCGATCGCCGCCGGACAAGATCGTATTGGCCACCACACTGCCCTGCAGGGCCGAGCGAACCGCGCTCTGCACGCCCTGCGACGACAACGGATCCATTGCCAAACACCGATCTCCGATCCTGATCATGTTTCGCGTCACGGGCTCGATCCCCACCCGGCAACTCGCATCGCGCGCGCGAACCGGATCGACCAAGACTCCCGCATCGCATCCCGAAAACAGCTTCGCGCCGCGCAAGATCGCGCGGTAGCGCGCCTCGCGCGACGCGGGACTCAAGCCAGTGCAATCGGCCGTCCGCTGGAAAACCTGGACGACCAACGAGCCGTCGGCGAGCGGCGCGCCCCAGAGCCAGGCGTCGTCGGCCGCTTCGATGCGCATTTGAGGCTGCTCCGCTAACGCGACGCCGCGCCAACGCGCGCACAGCGCGACCGTCGTGGCACCAAGCGGCCGACTGCCGGCCGCGCGGCGCCCTCGTGCGTCGACGAGGAATCGGGCCGCGACCCGCACAATGCCCGCACCGGTTTCGACCTCGAGATCCCAGCCCTCGGGTGTTTCGTCTCGCCGACGCAACCGCGCCGGACACATGACATCGACGCCTGTCTCAGCCGCAATGTCGACGAGCGCCGGATCGAACCGGCCGCGGTCGACCATGACCACGCTGGTCGACCGTGCCGTCGCGTCGCCATCACCCCATCTCTGCACGATCTCGTCGCAGCGCAGCGCGTCCCGCTCGGCTACAGCGGAGCCGAAGCCAAGCTGGTGCAGAAGACGCAGCGTCGTCACCGGCAACGCTTCGCCGACGACCGGACGCAGCGGTCCGCGGGCTTCAATCAGACAGGTATGAAAGCCCATCCGGCGGAGCTGCCGCGCAGAGATCGCGCCGGCCGGTCCGCCGCCAATGACGGCAATGTCTGTGCTCAGGCGATTCAGCGTGCGCTTCCCATCTGTGCGAAGAAGTCCGGTCGGCGGTCAGAGATGCGGACATAGGCCTGCAGGCAGAAGGTGAGCCATCCACGGATCAGGTCGCAAGCTGGGCGGCCACGATAGATCACCTCGTGGTGACATCCGCCGCCGCAGAGATACCTGGCCCAGCAGAAGCGACAAGGATCCTGCCGGTGCACGTGGCGGTCGGCGAGCCAGGCATTCCGCCGGCCGTGGTCGACTCCGTCGGTGATCGTGCCCATGCGGCCTGCGTCATCCTCGACAAAGCGATGACAGGCGAACAAACCGCCTTCGGCCGAAACACCCATATAGCCCGCGCCGGCACCGCACGGATAGGGCCGGTGAGTCCCGCGATGCAGCTCGCGCAGCGCGTCGATGAGATTGGCGAACGGATAATGCCCGCCGGCGGAAATCCGGCTCTCGCACTGCCTCCCACAGTCAACCAATTCATCAAGCAAGGTTTTGAGATCGCCCCGCTGCATTTCCAGCTTCGACGAAGGCGAGCTCAGCATGGGCGAGAAGCCAACCATGCCGAATCCCAATCCGATCAACTCGTCCAGGGTGCGGCGCAGCTCGAGATTGAGCGGTGTCACCGTGACGCGTGCCGACATCTGCATCCGGCCTGGCTTCTCCAGAAGCGGTGTGATCCGCGCGAGGATACGCTCAAAACTGCCGCGGCCATCGCGGAACGGCCGCTGGCGGTCATGCGCTTCGCCGATCCCGTCAAGGCTGACCGTCACCGAAAACGCATGCTCGTCGAACAGGTCACGATCCTCGATGCCAAGCAGCGTGCCGTTGGTGGTGATCGAGAAGCCGACGCCGACACCGCGCCGCTCAGCCTCCGTAGCGGCAAACCGAGTGGTCCGCGCGATCAGCGGCCGGTTGATCAGCGGCTCGCCGCCGAGGAAGGCGATGTTGACCCTGTCGCCCGGCGCGGCCTGATCGAGCAGCTGCAACACGGCATCGCGCGCGACCGGCCATTCCATGCGTTTCGACGGTGCGCCGAAGCTGCCGCCTTGCGCATAGCAATAGCCGCACGCGAGGTTGCAGGTCTGCGTCACCGCCAGCGACAAGGAGCGCATCGGCGGATCGCTGATCGGTGAATCGTCGATATGCTCGAGACCGCCCAGTCCGTAGCGCGCAAGCAATGCGTCGATCGCCGTGTCGCCGGCGATCATCGCGCTCCTGAGCTCCGCGTCGAGCCCGGGCGGCAGGTCGTAAATGCGGCTGCCGTCCACGACCAGCAGATGGGCACCCGAGGCGGTCTCGAAGCGCTGAACCGAGGCAGACACGGCGTCAGCTCCTCGGATCGAGGAACGGGATTCCGAGGCCTTGCTGCGCGAGTTGCTCGGCGCTCGCCTGCAGCCGCACCATCGCCGCACGGGCGTCGGTGATGCCCTTGTCGGCGCTCGGCATGTCGCCACGCGCTTCCGCGTTGTAAGCGCTGGCAAGGTACCGGCGGATGGCGTCGAACTCGGCGAGCGCGCCGCGCGTTTCCGGCGTGCTCTGAGGCGTCACGGAACGCAGGTAAGGGTATTCGCCGTGCGCGTCCCGCGGATATTTGCTCAGGATGCGCTGCACGTTGCAGAAATTCCTGTAGTGCTCGCCGCCTTCGCCGTCGATGCGCAACGCGATCTCGAAGACCGCGCGCGGATATTTTTCGTCCTTGAGCGTAGCAACGCATTTCTCGTAGACGCCGGTCAGATAGCCGCTCGGACGTTCGAGCTGAACGAAGTCCTTGAGCACATCCGGCGTAAGCGGGGCCAGCCTTGTCGCCCGGTCGGCGATCCGGATCCGGTTCGACCAGCTCACGACCGGGGTGTAGTGCCAGCCCGGATTGATGCCGTCGCGATCGAGCAGCCACAGCATCTGGTTGACCCAGCGCAGATGCGTCATCTCGCCGACCGCGACCATCAGGATGGATTGACGGACCGCGCGCAAATCGTCGGCCAGCGACGGCCAGGCCGGATCGGTGGCCTCGTCCGGATGCCGCAGCGAGAACAGGGCGTAGAGATATTCGATGACAAGCGCCATCTCCATTCCCGCGAGTTCGTTCTCCAGTTCCCTGATCAGCCAGGCCGCATCCTGATGAGGCTCGCCCCATTTCGGAAGCGGCGGCCGATACGGGCGGTCGATTTCATGTCCCTCCAGAACGAATGGCAACTTCTCCCAACTCTGATTGATCTCGTAATGATCGATCTGGTACACGCGATTTTCGGCAATCGTTGCGGAAGCCGAGACTTCCGACGATCCGTCGCGACGGCGCAGCCAGTCGAGGCGCTGCGCAGCGGCCGGATCGCGGGCATCCGAGGGATTGTCGCTCATCAAGGGACCGCCGGTGACCACGTCGGGATGGTTGGAGGCCCAGTAGTGGCAGGCGCAATCGCGAAAATCGTGAGTCCATGGATTGCACATCGACTGGGTGAACTCGCCGGGCCGGAACGCCTCGTCGAACAGGCCAGCGGCGTTGACATATTGCCGGCGGTAGCCGCTCAGCACGACGACCTGCGCCGGCCCGGGCGCCGGCGGATCGCGCCGCTCGATTCCGATCTCGACACGACCTGCCTCGAGCCCGCGCACCAGCCGCCAGACCGTGTAGCCGTCGAGATAGTTGCCCTGGGTATCGCGCATCGGCAGGCGTCTGCCGTTCTGCTCGATCCAGTCGAGATACCAGCGGCCCGACATGAAGGTCGTGGCGAGCGGTCCGCCATACTGGTCGAGCAGGTTCTGCACCCACGGCTCGCGGCTCGTTTCCGGCAGCATCGGATCGAGCAGATAGTCGGTATAGAGCAGCCGCGCGCCATGCTGGTTCGGAATGGCATCGGGCGCCGGGTATTTCGGCGGCACAATGAACTGGAACACAAGCCCGGGGAAAAACCGACAGTCCAGAATACGCACGTCGAACTCGAGTCCGGGAAAACAGTTGGCGACACCGGACTCCATCATGGTTGTGACCGGATTGCCGATCACCTTACTGGCCGCCAGGGCCGCTCGCGCGGTGAGATTGCGCGGAAATATCTTGTCTCCACTCATCGCCTTGCTCCCGAGTTGATCGCGCTTGTTTGGCTGCATTCCGGCGGGGCCGTCGACCGCAGATAGGCGATGACGCCGATCAGCAAATGATACTGTCGCCACGACAGCGAGAGCGGCTGCAGGTTGGCGTCGCGCATATAGGGCGGCATCCGCATGTCATGCAGCTGATCGCGGAAGACACGAGGGTCGCGGAAATGCGGATCGGCCTCCGCGTTGGGCTCGACAGGAATTTCGTGCAGCCGGCCGAACGGCGGCCGGATCACGCGCTCGACCGCGTCAGCGCGGCGGCGCAGGAAGTCGATCAGCACCGCTTCATCCTTCAGCGCCGCATGCACGTGCGTGATCACGGCCGTGTAGGGCAGCGGCAATTCAGAGCCGGCCCCGCTGAACCGCGACGGCGCCTGGGGTGCGAGTGTGGGGAGACGATCGACGTATGGTGTGTCCTCCGCCGTCATGCTCTCCCCGCCGGCGCGCGGCTCGTCGCGACCGGGCGGCCCGACATGCTTGCCGAGACGAACTCGATTCTCCTGCAGCGCGCGGGTGCGGATCGCATCGAGGTTGAACAGACTCGCCGTCTCGAACGCGCGATGGAAGAGATCGACGATCTCCTCCTTGCTGACCTTGAAGGTCTCGGCGTCGACGGTAGGCAGAGGCGGCAGCTCGCGATCGGCGATGTCGTCGCCGATGCTGAAAAACGGCCGGCGATCGGGCGCAAAATCTGGCGGCGAGCTGAACACCCGCGCGGCGGCGCGGAAGCGCCGGCCGTGCACGGCAAGAGTCGCGACGATCAATCCGTCGCTTGTGTCGTCGACGCAGCCCCAGGACTGGAAATTGCCGACGGCGGCACCATCATAGCCATCCTGCGGTTGCGGATCCTCGAAGTGGCCGTTCATCATGATGTACCTCGACCACATGGTGGCCGGATTGAGGATGCGCCGCTCCGGCGGGACGATCTCATGGACGCGGCCGAACTGGATTCCGGCGGCCTCGTAAACGCCCGGCATCACCTGCGGCGCAGGTCCGTTGACGGCCGTGGGCGGACCGTAGACGAGGCCCGCGGGGGGCGTAAAGCGCACGCGCAGGATGCTGCGGTCGACGCCCCTGCCCTCATCCTTGTTTGGGACCGGCCGTATCACCTGAAAGGTACCAAGTGGGATCGGGCGCTCCGGCCGCACCAGAGGCTCCTGCCCCGCGGTATGCGGGCTGAACGCCAGCAGTTCCTGCCGGCGGTGATTGTCGCCCGCGACCATGACACGCGCCGAGAAGGCGCAGGCGGAATCGGCGGCCCGGCGGGCGGCCTTGTGGTTGGCGAGCGTGATCTCATAGGAGACGTTATGCGGAGTGGCGCCGAGGTGCTTCAGCAGGTCGAGCGTAACCGGGACATCGACAGTTCCGCCCTCGCGCGACTGCATCTTGGCCCACAATTCGAAAAACGGCGCGACCGGCCTGATCCGGCCAAGCTCGTCCTTGAAATCGATCTCGTCGGGCAGATACGGCGCGACCGAGTCGTCCGGCTCGACGCGCAGCGACAACGCGGGCGTGATGATCGTCTCGTTGGCATCGTGGCGGGTATTGGCTTCGGCCCAGGAAAAACTCGCGAGCGGTGCGTCGCTGCTGCCGAGCCGGCCGATCGCCATCGGCGGCAGGAAGAAAAGTTCGAGCATACTGTCCACGGATTTCGCCCCCCCTCAATCGATCAAAATGCCCGCTATAAGCATACCTCTCGCTGACGCGCGCCCCCCGTTGGACGTCTGCGACGCCGCGACACCCACTCAGACCGGGTCTGCCTCCGACTCGATGCCGTCAAGAAGGCCGGTCAAAGTGCTGACAGGATCGGTCGCGGACAGGGACGGATCGGCGGAAATGCCTTGGGCGCTGCGGAAGAATGTTCCCGGATCGTATTTGCGCTTGACCGCCAGCAGGTCATCGAAGACGTCGCCCCAATAGCGCCGCCGATAATCGGTCTGCGCCAGCCGCGGATAGTTCTGATAGGATTGGCCGTTACAGAAGCGCTCCATGAAACGCATAAAGCGATCGAGGAACGTAACGGCATCGACACGTTCCGGCTCATTCATCCAGAACACATCGAGATAGACGTCCATGTCGACGCGGCGGTGCACGAACGCCATATCGTGCTCGTGACGCTCCGAGATCGCGCCGCCATAGTGCTCCATCGCCAGCATGCTCGAATTATTCGGCGTCTCCAGGAACTGCTCGATCACCTCCTGCCAGTCATCCGGCCCGAGCGGCCGTGCCACATATCCGCTCTGCTTGTCCTCGCGCGCGAGATCCGGGACCTGCGGCAGGTCGGGCGTCGTGCTGACAAGGTAATGCATCATCTCGGCATAGGAGCCGCTGCGGTCGTTAATCCATTCGGCACCAGGCACATCGAGCAGCGGCTGCAGCAGCGCCTTGCCACGTTCGGCGGGGCCGACATACATGCCGCGGATGATCAGATACGGCATGTCGCCCTGCCAGCCGAGGAAGGTCATGTAGCCGAGTTCCTTGGGCGCCTTGCGGGTGAACTCGCTCTGGATGATCGACAGCAGCCGCGCCGCGCGGACGGTATCGTCCGAACCTGCGCGCAGCGGCCATTGCAGGCGGAAGGCCCAGACGCTCTTCACCTCGTGCAGCCGGTAGGTGATTTCGAGCAGGATGCCGAAATTGCCGCCGGTGCCGCCACGTACCGCCCAGAACAGGTCGCGGTTGACCTTGTCGTCGGCGACGACGATGCGCCCGTCGGCCAGCATGACGCGGATCGCAACCACGTTGTCGCAGTTCAGGCCGAAGCAGCGCGAGGTGTAGCCGAAGCCGCCGCCCTGCATGAAACCGGCCACGCAAACATCGTGGCAGCTGCCGCCGGGAACGTGCAGATGATAGATGTCGAGCGCGGCGTTGAGATGCCCCATATTGGTTCCGGCGCCGACCACGGCCGTGTGTGCCTTGGGATCGACAATGACGTAGCGCAGCCGGCTGAGGTCGATCACCATGTCGTCGTTGACCGATAGGCCGGCGGTGCTGTGGCCGCCCGAACGCACCGCGACGGTCAGACCGCAGCGCTGCGCAAAGGCAAGGCACTGGCGAATGTCGGAAAAGACCTCGCAATAGACGATGAGTTGCGGGAAGCTCTGGAAGGCATTGTTGGCGAGCTGACGGTCCTGCTGGTAGCCGGCGTCGGTCGGCAGGACAATGTCGCCCTGGACCTTCATGGTCAGGGCGGCAAGGTCGTCCTTTGTAAATCGGGGGTCTAGAGAGATTCCGCCCGCCCAACCCTGGACACGAAGCGCCTTCTCTCTCTCTCTGCGCCCCAGCGATTTCATGACCACCCTGCCCCCGTACCTGCCAATTTACCTACATCATCCCCAAGTCGGCCGGAACAGTGTGAACCAGCTCACATTGTCCAAATCATTTTCGCCGGTCTGCGATGCAGCTACGTCGCGACTGTCCATTTTGCGAATTTCAATGCCTTCGCGCGCCCAATGATCGGCAGGCTCGATTGCGGCAGGACCAATACGCCATGGCCCCGCGCCCGCTCAATCATCGACGCGGTCGCAAGTCAGTGCCAGAGCGATCCGGATTACGACGGAGGCATCCGGATTAAGCTTGCAATTTCCTCCCATCGCCCTGTTCAAAACAGGCCGTCGAGGACCGAGTTAAGCGGTGACTTAAGGGGTCCTGCTGGCTCGAAATTGGCCTTTTGCAGGTTCGTAGTAAGAACGCCTTTCCCGAATAGCGGCCCCATTGACAAAAAAATCGCAGGTGGGGGGCCGGGTGGGAACGACAGAATCAAAAATCTATTTTTTTGATATTTTTCAGACGAATATTCGAAAAACTTGGCGGAGAGAGTGTCAGTCAATCCCCATTGAAAGATAAAGCATTTTCGACCTTACCGGGCCAAAACCCACCGTTTTAGCTACCGGTGGAACCGAGTTTCTCTCCACGCGAACACGCCCAGTTTGCAATCGCGAACTCTCTTCGGCGCTTTGCTGATCTATCGATAACTTCGCCTGTCAGCCGAACCTGTCGTGGCTCATCCCAATTCTAGTCCAGCCTTCAATTTCCGTGGGCGATCGATGGCTGAGAGAGCCATAGCGGTAACGTAACGCGGAGTAAGGAGGGCCGCCGTGGCGTGCTTGCGTGTGCTTGCAACACCCGATTGTCGCGATTGCTTGAATGATTCGTTCCGGCATTTCCGGCATTCATGGGTCGGCGGTTACCCTCCGAAGGCAAAGTTCGGCTTCACCGCTGCAGTCCGGACTCAGGTCAGATCTCGCAGATCCGCTCGTTCGATCCGAACGCGGAAGAATCCGTGTTCTTCCCCGGGTGGTCGGCGGCAATCGCAAACTTGTCACTCGCGGTCCCTATCAGTTCACCCGTAACCAAATGTATCTGGGTCTGGTCATTCTCGCCCTGGGCATTGCCGTATGGATCGGAGCCTGGCCGATGTTCATGGCGCCCCTTGCTGTCTTCGCCACTGTCAATTGGGTCCACATCCCCTTCGAGGAAGCCAAGATGCGCCGCCAGTTCGGCGCGCTTATGACGGCTATGTCGCTCGGGTGCGGCGCTGGGTGTGAGAAGACGGCACCGGCATATTTGTCCGCCTATGGGCCATTCCTCGATCTCGGCCTATCTGCCTTTGCGTCGCTCTTGGGGGCCGAACGGACATGATCAATTTTTGAGTACTTGCCCCAACACCCGAGGTGATCAGCTCGGCTGCGACTCCACGACGGCGGAGATCTCCTCAAGAAGCGTCGCGTGCTGTTCCCAGGGTATGCAATCGACACTCATCTGCGGTCGCCCGGGATTGTCGACCCGGCTGTCATCAACCGCCTGCCCGGTCTCCACCGCCGCCGACAAGAACAGGTGATCCATATCGCGATTGAAATAGCGTAGAAGAGCGTCCCGCAACACCGGCTTGGTGCAGGCCATTGCAGCAAGGAGCCCATAAGCTCCCCAGTTCGACACGCCGGCGACGATGAGCACATCGACCGGGGTCGTTGCTGCGATCACCTTGCCGTTGGGAATTCCGCGTTCGATGATTTCCTTGGGCAGGGATCCCATCCCGATTTCATTGCCCCCGTCCCCAATACCGATCGTGAGCCAGCGACGCTTCGCGGCGGGTTCGCTAAAGAGAAGATGGAGCGGCGCCGTTTCGCGCGACATATCCCATCCGTGCTCCCGATGAGGCTTTCCATCCGAACCCGGAGAAGCCCGCTCAATTGCGATCAAGTGAGTGATCGGTCGATCGCCCGTTTCCAGGTACTGTCGTAAGCGGAGAACCGAATTCTCTGTCGTCGACACGACCTCAAGATTCACGGATGCCGGCAGCGCATCGACTACGGCCCACACCGCCTTTGCACACGGTGCATCGGTAATGACCGTTACCGGAATCCCCGCATTTGCGAGGCCCGCGGCCAGATGCGCCATCCCGCCGAGCCCATCCGTTTCCGGAGAAGGCGGCTCCGCGTGCTGGATATAGAACCCGGTGACGATGCCAACGTGCGCGTTGGGCGTGTTCATGATGGCCTCTGCGGCGCGGGCGAGATTGCCTTTTGCCCACTCGGTCATCTGGCTGATGTCGCGTTTGACTTTGCGCCCAATGATCGCCTCGATCCGGGCCACGGACTCATTCACTGTCTCCACCTCGACTTGCAGCGCATCCAGGGATAGTTCGTCAGGTTCGTGTTGGCTTCCCGGGATGGAACAGCTCTTCGACGGACTGTTTTGGGTCCTTGATGCAAGAGCGGTCCTTGCGATCGTTCTTCTCGGCCTCGAGCTTCTGCAGGAAACGGAAACGCGGCGATCGGGTCGCGTGCCCAGATCGCGCATGCTTAGTCATGCCGAAACCCTTTTGGCCGCCATGCGTCATTTGATCGCCAACGAAAGCCGTGCAGCTCATTTCTTGCACCCGGGAGCCGCCACCAGGGCCAAAGCTTCATGCGGCCCACCGAGCATAGCCCTGATCGTGAAGAGGCGCGAGGCTGGGACAATCGGTTTGCGAGAACAGAATGCTCCGGTGCGGCGCACCGAGATGTGCAAAGCTACTCCCGGATCAGAGGCACGAAGCGGACGGGCGCTATGATCGTAGTTGTGGTCGTCCCGTCGGCGTGTTTTTCCAACAGCGTAAGCTCCTGGTAGAAGCCGCCAAGCGGGATAACCATGCGGCCATCAGACCTTAGTTGCGCGATGAGCGGCAGTGGAACGTGGTCGGGAGCTGCGGTTACGATGATGGCGTTGAAGGGCGCATGCTCCGCCCAGCCCTGGTAGCCATCGCCGATTTTTGTCGAAACATTGCGGTAGCCCAGACGTTCGAGGTTGGCACGGGCCATTTTGCCGAGCTCTGGTACGATCTCGATCGTGTACACCTCGCCTGCGAGCACGGATAGGATTGCGGTCTGGTATCCCGACCCGGTGCCCACCTCCAGGACCTTATCCGTCTTCGCCAGTTGCAGCAGTTCCGTCATCAGCCCGACGATCAGCGGCTGTGAGATCGTTTGGCCATGGCCTATCGGGAGCGGTGAGTTGCTATAAGCTGCGGACCTGTACTCAGGCGGCACGAACTCGTGTCGCGGCACCTCTGTCATTGCGGCGCGCACATGCGGAGCCAGCCGAGCCACACCACGGGTTCCCCCGCCCGACGCCAGCATTTCGTCGATCTCTTCGACCATCCGCTGGCGGTCGGCGGCGCCTTGCTGTGCAGTGGAACCCGTAACCAGCACGGCACCGGCCAAGATAACGACTGCCCCAAACGATAGGGTTTGTAGGCTCCACAACATTCTTGTCCTCGATGTGCCTCGCCCGCCTCCTGATCGGGGGACTGGGATTCAAGATGATCGCGATTACTGCACCCGGTATTTGCTCGCATAGTGTCTGCCGAGAATCTTGCGGGTCTGATCGGCCAGTCGCTTATTGCCAGTCGCTGGTGGCTTGACGTGGAGCCTTCGTGGCTTCGGCCAATCCGTTCTCGAGCTCTGTTTTCTTAGCATGCGCATCGTCCAGATCAAAGTTGTGAGGGAACCGCCTGCCTTCAAGAGACGATCTCGACCGGAATGCCGATCGCGAGACCAAGATCGCGGTCCGCGCGCCCCTGGTTGACGGCGATTTCGGCGAGCCCGTTCGAGTTCTCATACCAAAAGGCTCCGCCTGGTGGCTCATCGCTGAAGGTCCTCTTACGCTCCAATACTCGACCCGCCGCGGCAAGCCTGGCGTTGGGCGGAATCATGGCTGCCCTTAACCCGGCCATGGCATTGCCAAAGCGGTCGACGTAAACGATCTCGCAGAGGTCGTCCGGCCAGTCTGCCCGGCGGTCCGCGCCATCCTTGCGCGGCTGTCCGGGTGGAGGCTCGCCGTTCGCCAGCATGGCTGAGACCGGTGCGAAAAGGTCGCGCCCGTGAAAGCTGGCCGAGAGGCGCTCCGGCCTCCAGTCGATGTCCCAGCTGCGCGTCTTTTTGGCGCGGCGCAGGACCAACTCAAACAAGCCGTTGCCGGGGCCGACGTACCACCGGCCGTCGGCCTCAAGCACAATGGCCGGGCGTGTCCCGCCGACGCCGGGATCGACGACGCAGAGAAAGACGGTTCCGACCGGAAACCAGGCGGCATAAGCCGCCAGAAGGTACGCCGACGCCTTCGGATTGCCCATGGGCGCATCGGCGAAGAGGTCGATAGCGGGAACGCCCGGTGCCATCTGGTGCAGCGCGGCCTTCACCTGACCCGTATACGGGCCGTGCAGCCCGAAATCCGTGAACAGCACAATCATGTTATCAGCTTGCTCCCGTGGTCCCCCGCGCCGCAAGTTTACGGTGCTCACAGACCTCAGCGGCCGAGATTATCGACGGATCGGCTTACGATCTTCGCCCTACAGGGAGTAAAATGCGGACGCCGCGGGCACTCGTACCCGCAGGCGAGCCCCAGCTGGACATCGTCCGCAACTCTCCGTCCCGCCGTCGGCAAGTAACTGGGAATTGCCCAGTGGTCCACACCGCGAACTCTATGGCCGAACTTGCACGTTTGGAAGCACCACTTGGCGGCTCACAGGCGACGGCTGCTGCGGTATTTGCGCTACCGCAATCCCTGGCTTGTTCGAGGCATGCCCGGGCAGCTGGGGGCAGCGGCGCGTCCCGATCCGGACCGGCAGACGGGAACGCGCGTGAGCAACGATGTTGCCGGCGGAGAGGCGCCTCACTGCCGTGTGTTGGAGCATGAGTCCGATTGGGAGGAGGTCACGATGAAGATTGACAGCACCACATTTGGCACGATCACGATTGACGGAAAAACTTATGAGCACGACGTGGTCGTTCGCCTTTCCGGCGAGATTGTGAAGCGGAAAAAGAAGCTATCAAAGAAACTGCATGGCACTTCGCACGTGCTTTCAGAAGACGAGGCAAGATTCCTCTTCGAAAGGGGGTGCGACCAAGTCGTTATCGGCTCGGGTCAGATGGGCAACGTGCACCTGTCACCGGAGGCTGAAGCCTATTTCGAGAGAAAGGGCTGCGAGGTCTTGTTGAAGCCGACACCCGAGGCGATCCAGATGTTCAACCGGTCGCGCGCAAGAAGGATCGGGCTCTTTCACGTGACCTGTTGACTTTCTCGAATGCCAACAGGAGGTATGATCCGAATGCAGTGTTGATGGCCGGGAAAAAGATGTTCGGCTGAAAGCTCATCCGACGCAGTCCGCCCCGGCGAAACGGAGGGACGCCATGATCCACGCTACCTGCCATACTGCCGATAATGTCGTCTGTCTCGAGTTCGATGCCACGCCGTGGTTCAATGAGGTTGATGCTCCAAGCATTGTCGATTTGGCCAAGCATGAGTGGTCCAGCGCGGCGGTCGCAAGCTCTCTCGAGCGCCGGAAAGGATACGAACGCTTGCATGACCTCATCGAGTATGCGGCGAAGCGACTTCAACCAGACTCCCTGGAGGATCTCAGCTGGAACTCCTTCGAGTGTATCGTCGACGGGCCAGAGGCCATGGCCTGGCTCGAGAATGCCCGGCCTGATGTTGTGGCAAGAATCCGGAGCCAGAATCGATATCAGCCGTCAGAAGAGTCCTGCTTTCACGTGGAGGAGCTCTTTGGGAAAGAGGCCACCGACGGAGTCGTGTGGTGCTAGAGAGCGGGGGGGAGAACGGGCACCTGATAGTTGCTAGTTCCGGCAATCAACGGGGAAGCACGAACACAAGAAGCTGACGAGGGAGAAACACGATGGCTGCCAAGGATGTCAAATTTTCCACCGAGGCGCGCGGAAAGATGCTGCGCGGCATCGACATCCTCGCCGACGCCGTGCGGCGGGTCTGCGCGAATTTCGGCATTTCGGAAATTATTGAGCAGCTTGGCGCACCCATCGGTGACGTTGATGTCGTGCACCTTCTTGTTCATGTCGCTCTCGCCGCGGCGGACCCAGGCGAGGCGCAGCGAGTCGCGGCGCGCCGCTGCCGGTCGAGGTCGCCAAGATCTTCGAGCGCCGCGTCGGCAATGTCGCCGGACGACGGCTGGTAGAGCCGCGACAGGCAGTTGAACAGCGTCGTCTTGCCGGCGACGCAGTGCCATGCGGTGGCGATCGACACGGCCACGGTCTCGCCGGCGGTCACCTTCGCGGTGTTCACGACGGCGCCGTAGCCGGTGATGACGCCGCAGCCGATCAGCGCGGCGAGATCGAGCGGCATCTCCTTCTTGATCTTCACGATCGCGTTCTCATGCACCAGCATCTGCTCGGCGAAGGATGACAGATTGAGAAACTGGTTCAGCTTCTCCTTCCTGCCCCAGGACAGACGGTTGGAGGCGCCGGGCAGCATCTTCACCGTGGTGTCGGTGCACAGCACGGTGCGGCCGGTGGTGCAATTGTCGCAGGTGCCGCAGAACACCGACAGGCAGGTGACGACGTGATCGCCGGGCTTCACGTAATTGACGTCGGAGCCGACCTTCTCGACCACGCCGGCTGATTCATGGCCGAGCACGGCGGGCAGCGGATGCGGATAAAGCCCTTCCATGAAGTGCAGGTCGGAATGGCAGAGGCCCGCGACCGCGGTGCGGATCAGGACCTCGCGCGGCCCCGGATTGGGTACACTGACATCCTCGATCACCAGCGGCTGATTGACTTCATGCAGGACGGCGGCCTTCATCGGGGTCTCCCTTGACGTTTTTGATTGTTTGAAAAGTGCGCTCGTGCCGCAGCCTACGCTGCGGCGAGCAATTCGCCAACCTCGGCCATGCCGACGGCGCGATCGCCGAGCAGATGTTCAGTCATCCTGCGCTGAACGGTATTTTCCGCTAGCCGGAACGGATCGCCCGGCGTCACGCGGTGATCGACCACCATCCGCGACAGCAACAGCCGGCGCGCGTCGCCGCGCATCTCGTGGATGCGTCCGCCTTCCCACGCCAGCGCCACGGCGCTTGCGACATGATAGAGCAGGCTGGTGGCGCGTCGCGCATCGCCCTCATTGTCGATGCGGCTCGCGACCTCGCGCGCAAACGCGATCGCGCGATCGCTGAGCTCACGCAGCCGGTTGCGCCAGGCCTCCGGCACGTTGGGACTATCGTCGAGCCGCGCATGCAGATCGGCGGCGAGCGCGCTGTCGGCGCCATGGCGTCCGACCGCGCGCTTCAGCGCATCGATCGCGACGATGTTGCCGGTGCCCTCCCAGATCGAGCCGAGATGCGCATCGCGCAGCAGCCGCGGCGTGACGAATTCCTCGATGTAGCCGATGCCCCCGCGCATCTCCATCGCATCGCCGCAGACCTTGCGGGCATCGCGGGTGGCACGGAATTTCAAGGTCGGGGTCAGAATGCGGAGCAGCGCCGCGGCATCCTGGCTGCCGGCCTCGGCGCGGTCGAGCGCGTCCGCGGTGAGAAAACTCATCGACAGCGCCTGCTCGGTCGGCATCATGATCTTCATCAACTGCCGCCGCGCCAGCGGCAGATCGATGATGCGCTGGCCGAACACCACGCGGCCCCGCGCCACGGTGATGGCATCGTGCCAGGCGCGGCGCATCAAAGAGGTCGATTTCACGCCGTTGGAGAGCCGCGACGAGTTCACCATCTCCGCCATCTGCACGAAGCCGCGGTCGAGCTTGCCGACGGCATAGGCGATCGCGCCGTCGAACTTGATCTCGCCGGAGGCCATCGAGCGGGTGCCGAGCTTGTCCTTCAGACGCACGATCCGGTAGTGGTTCTGCGAGCCGTCATCGAGGAAACGCGGCATCAGGAACAGCCCGACGCCCTTCGTGCCCGGCCCCGCGCCCTCGGGGCGCGCCAGCAGCATCACCACCTTGGCATCGGCATTCGAGCAGAACCATTTCTCGCCATAGAGCCGCCAGTGGTCGCCGTCCTGTACGGCGCGCGTGGTCAGCGTGCCGACGTCGGAGCCGCCTTCCTTCTCGGTCATGAACTGGCCGCCCTGCGTCAGTCTGCTCATGTCGGTCTGGGTCAGGCCGTCGAGATATTTCGCCTTCAACGCCTCGCTGCCGAAATTGTTGAGCAGCTTTGCACAACCGTCGGTGACGTTGATCGGGCAGCCCATGCCGAATTCGGTCTGGTTGAACAGAAAGGTGAAGGCATGCTTGGCCACCACAGGATATTTGTCGGGCCAGCCCATGATGCCCTTGCGGATCGACAGCGCGTGGATGCCGAACTCGCCGAACGCAGCCTTCTCGATCTCGCGATAGGCCGGATGATACTCGATGGTCTGCACGTCGCGGCCGAACTTGTCGCGCTGGTGCAGCACCGGCGTGTGCCGGTCGGCAAGCCGCGCGCATTCGTCGAGGTAACCGCCGGCCAAGCCGCCGAGCCGGTCGAGATGTGGCTCGATGTGGCGGAACAAGGCCTCGGGCAGATGCAGTTTCAGAAGGTCGGTCAGCGCCGGATCGGCGCGGTAGAAATTCATTCCCGTCGTGTCGGGCGCCAGCAGACCCGGCTGGCTGGTGGACGACGTTTTCGGATCGTGCTTGTGCGGCTGCATTGAATTCCCGGCTGCGGTGCTCATTTGTTTGGGCACGACTATCCTCCTCCGGCCGAGCAAAGGAAAGCCCAATGGATATTCCCAAGTACAAGATCGCCCTGATCGTCGGCGCCGGCGCGGGCCTCAGCGCCTCGCTGACGCGGCTATTTTCGCGGGAGGGAATTCGCGTGGCGCTGGGCGCCCGCAGCATCGAAAAGCTCGGCGCGCTCTGCACCGAAACCGGCGCGCGGGCCTATGCCTGCGATACCACCAAGGCCGAGGATGTCGAACGTCTGTTCGGTCTGGTCGAGCGCGAAATCGGAACACCCGATCTCGTGGTCTACAACGCCTCCGGCCGCTCGCGCGGGCCGTTCGTTGAACTCGTCCCCTCCGAGGTCGAGCAGGCGATCGCGGTCTCGGCGTTCGGCGGCTTCCTGGTGGCACAGGAAGCGGCAAAGCGCATGCTGCCCAACAAGAGAGGCGCGATCCTGTTCACCGGCGCCTCCGCCAGCGTGAAGGGCTATGCACAATCGGCGCCGTTCGCGATGGGCAAGTTCGCGTTGCGCGGGCTGGCGCAGAGCATGGCGCGCGAACTGTCGCCGCAGGGCATCCATGTCGCGCATTTCGTGATCGACGGCGGCATCCGCAGCGCCGCGCGCGCCGAGCCCACCGACAAGCCGGATTCGATGCTCGATCCCGACGCGATCGCATTGAGCTACTGGAACGTGCTGCAACAGCCGCGCAGCGCCTGGACCTGGGAGCTGGAATTGCGGCCCTGGGTTGAGAAGTTTTGAGATGACGGAGATCATGTAAGCGGCGTAACGTTCAGGCGGCCCATCCGCCGCATTCGTCATTGCGAGCGGAGCGAAGCAATCCATGCCACCACAAGCGGTGAGATGGATTGCTTCGGCGCTTCGCACCTCGCAATGACGAAGGAAACAGGGGAAGGAAATATGACCGCTGAAATCAAGATCGAGACCGGCACCGACGAACTGCTCTGCGTGATCCGCGACCGCGTCGCGGTCATCACGCTGAACCGCCCCGATGCGCGCAACTCGCTGTCGGACACGCTGACGCCGGCGCTGCGCACGATGATCCGGACCTGCGGCGAGAACCCCGAGGTCGGCGTGCTGCTCGTCACCGGCGCCGGCAAGGCGTTCTGCGCCGGCGGCAACGTCAAGGGCATGGGCGCCAATCGCGACCCGAAGAAGCTCGAAATGTCCTATGAGGACAAGGTCGCGGATCTGCAGGAGCGGCAGCGCCTGCTGACCGGCGCGCTGGCCTCGGTGCGCAAGCCGACCATTGCCGCCCTACCCGGCCCCGCGGTCGGCGCCGGACTTGCGATCGCGATGGCCTGCGACATCCGGATCGCGGCGCAATCCGCCTTCATCTCGACCGGTTATCTGCGCGTGGCGCTGAGCGGCGACTACGGCATGGCCTGGCTTTTGACGCGCCTGGTCGGCACCTCGCGCGCCCGCGAACTGATGTTCACGTCCGAGAAGGTCGATGCCGCAAGGTGCGAGCAGATCGGCCTCGTCAACCGCGTGGTGCCGGACGAAGTGCTGCACGACGAGGCGTTTGCGCTGGCGAAATCGATCGCCGAAGGCCCGACCTTGGCGCTGCGCTACATGAAGGACAATCTCGACGAAGCGCAGCAGTTCGATTTCGCGACCGCGCGCGACCACGAGGCCGAGCGGCTGATCCGGCTCACCACGACCGCGGATCACAAGGAAGCGGTGCAGGCCTTCATCGAGAAGCGCAAGCCGGTGTTCCGGGGAAGCTAGCCGCGTAGCGCCCGTCTCTTCTCCTTCCCCCTGAAAGGGGGAAGGTCGGGATGGGGGTCCCAGCCGCAGGCGATGCGCTATGCGGAGAGAGCTGATCCCCACCCGCTTTGCTCTCGCGAGCAAAGCGACCTCCCCTTTTCAAGGGGAGGTAATCAAGCTCGTAGCCCGGATGGAGCGATATCCAAAGAAAAGGGCCCGGTTCTGGAGGGGCCAGAACCGGGCCTAGTCAGTCAAACCGCAAGCGAGGACATCGCGGCCGAGCGGGAAGTGGCGGCAAGCCGCCAGCTGGCACAGGGAATGTCTTGCGGTTCGACGTGGATCTCTTTCGCGAAGCGCACCAGCTTCCAGTCGCCGGGGCTTGCAGCGAAGGCGTAACCGGATTTGCGGGCGAGGCCGATCATCGTCGCGTTGGACCGCAACGTGTCGCCGAAAATGCGCTCGGCTCCAAAGGACGCCGCGCGGCATTCGAGATTCTTCAACAGCGCCTTGCCAATGCCGTGGCCCTGCCACCGGTCATCGATCGACAGGCCGAACTCGACGCTCGACGTATCGGCATGGAAGGCGTAGCGGGCTTCGCCGACGACGGTCTCAAAACCATCGACCAGCATCGTCGCGACCACCGTAAACCGGTCAGCCTCGCCGACGTGAACGAAACGCTCGAGCTCCGTCTTCGGCAGCTCGCTCAACGCACCCAGGAAGCGGTTGTAACGGGACCCCGCGGAGAGCGAGCGGATATAGCTCTGCAGCTCCTCGCGGTCGCGCGGCTCGACGAAGCGCACCTTGATCTCGCTGCCGTTCTTGGCGCGCAGCACATCAGAGTATTGCTTGAGATCGTCGAGATGCAGCGCAGTCATGACACGCTCCTCGGGTGAAGAAATTGGCCGGCGCCCCTCCACAGAGGCAGCGCCGGCGAAGGCGTCCCTCTCAGGCCCGCCAGAACGGCTTCTCGGTCTCGAACACGACGTCGCTGCGGGACATGCCGATGTCGTGCAGATCGCGCTCGGTCCACTGCGACAGCTCGCGGCGGCGCTCATAGCGCTCCCACCAGACGTGAAGGGTCTCGCCGACCTGATTCAAAAGGCCCGGCGTATGATGATTTGTCATCGATTCATGGGTAAAAATGGACATTTGCGGCTCCAATCGCTAACCTATTGGCTGTAATATCTGCGCCATTCGGCCCGTTCACAAACGACACTTTGTACCGCTTCGCATGAATTAAAGTCATGCGACTGGAGGCAAATCAGGGATGACCAGCCGCCTGCCCTCACTGAACGGCCTCCGGGCGTTCGAGGCCGCCGCGCGGCACATGAGCTTCACGCTGGCGGCGTCCGAGCTGAACGTGACGCAGACCGCGATCAGCCATCAGATCCGCCGGCTGGAGGAGGAGCTCGGCGTCCGCCTGTTCATCCGCCAGAACCGCTCGCTGAGCCTGACGCCGGAGGCTGCCGAATACCTTCCCGGCGTCCGCGCCGCCTTCAACGACCTCAGGCTCGCGACCGATCGCCTGCTGCGCCGGGATGACGATCACGTGCTGACGGTCTCGACGCTGGCATCGCTCGCGGCGAAATGGCTGCTGCCGCGGCTGTCGGCCTTCCAGGAGGCGCATTCCGGCATCGATGTCCGCATCACCACCTCGACCAGCCTGGTCGACTTCCAGCGCGACAAGGTCGACGCCGCGATCCGCTATGGCCGCGGCCAATGGGCCGGCTTGCGCGCGGACTGGCTGATGGCGGACGAGCTGTTTCCGGTGTGCAGTCCATCGCTGCTGCAGGGAACCAGGCCACTCAAATGCCCTGAAGACCTCAGGGATCACGTGCTGCTGCACACCAGCAACGCCAACAGCGACGACTGGCGGCTGTGGCTGACTGCGGCCGGACTGCCGACCGACATCTCCAAGCAGCCGGGCGTGACCTTCGATCTGCTGTTCGTGACGATCCAGGCCGCGATCGACGGCATCGGCATCGCGATGGGCCGCACCTCCTATGTGCAGGACGACATCGCCAAGGGCCGCCTCGTGGTTCCCTTCAAGATCGCGCTGCCGGCCGACGCCGGCTTCTATCTGGTCACGCCGCAGGGACGCGCCGATTCACCGAAGCTGTCGGCATTCCGCTCCTGGCTCGGCGCCACGGCGCATACCACGGCCTGATGCGGCGCACGCAGTTTTTCTCTACGGCTTTTTTCCGATAGCGGCGGCGCGATTTCGGGTTGGTCACGCCGGATGGGCATGCCAAATTGCCGCATATGGCAGTCAACTGCCTTGGCCGGCGAGACAATTTGCGCCGGCCGTTTCGTCACGGGGAGGAAAGGGCGTTATGTCGCAGTCGAGTCCATCGCAAGTACCGCAAATCAAGTCACGTCTCGGCGCCATCCTGCGCGCGACCAGCGGCAATTTCCTCGAGCAATTCGACTTCTTCCTGTTCGGCTTCTATGCGCAGGACATCGCGAAAGCGTTCTTCCCCGCCCAGAACGAGACCGCTGCGCTGCTCAACGCCTATGGCGTGTTCTGGCTCGGCGCGCTGATGCGCCCCGTCGGCGCGATCGTGCTCGGCTCCTACATCGACCGCATCGGCCGCCGCCAGGGCCTGATCGTGACGCTCGCGCTGATGGCGCTCGGCACGGTGGTGATCGCGTTCTGCCCGCCCTACGCATCCATCGGCATTGCCGCAACGATCATCGTGCTAATCGGACGGCTGATCCAGGGTTTTTCCGCCGGCGTCGAGCTGGGCGGCGTCTCCGTCTATCTCTCCGAGATCGCGACGCCCGGCAACCGCGGCTTCTACACCTCGTTCCAATCGTCCAGCCAGCAGGTCGCGATCTTCGTTGCCGCGATCATCGGCTATGTTCTGCGGGAGGTCATGCCCGGCGACACATTCCTGGATGCGATCGGCGGCATCGCCAAGTGGCGCATCCCGTTCTTCGTCGGCTGCATCATCATCCCCGTCATCTTCATGCTGCGGCGTTCGCTTGAGGAGACGCCGGCCTTCCTCGCCATGAAGAAGCATCCGACGCCGAGCGAAGTGTTCGCCTCGGCGATCGAGAACTGGCGCATCGTCATCCTCGGCATGATGATCGCGGTCCTGACCACCACGACGTTCTATTTCATCACGGTGTATGCGCCCGGCTTCGGCAAGGAGCTGCATCTGTCGGCGTCCGGGACGCTGCTAGTGACCCTGCTCGTTGCGGTGACGAATTTCATCTGGAATCCGGTCGGCGGCGCGCTGTCGGACCGAATTGGCCGCAAGCCGGTGCTGCTCGCGATCGCGGGCCTGTCGTTCGTCACCGCCTACCCGGCCCTGTCGTGGCTCTCGCATGAGCCGACGCTCGGGAAGCTGCTCGCGGTGCAGATGATGTTCTCGTTCTACTTCGGCGTCTACAGCGGCACGATGCTGGGATGCCTGGTCGAGATAGTGCCGGCGCATGTGCGCACCACCTGCTTCTCGATCGCGTTCGCACTGGCGGCGGGCATCTTCGGCACGTCGACCCCGTTTGTCGCGACCAAGCTGATCGCCATGACCGGCCAGGACAAGGCCTCGCCGGCCTACTGGCTGATGTTCGGCGCGGCGCTCGGCATCATCGCCGCGCTGATCGTCTATCGCGGCGGCCAGACCATCGAGCAGCGCAAGACGGTCGCTGCCTGATTGGCATATGCATTCGGGGCAGGCCGATCGCCTGCCCCGACATGTTGCTTTCCATGCCAACAACGATCACAAGAACGCATGGTTGATCTGACACGCAGGTTCGACGTGCTGGTGATCGGCGGCGGCAACGCCGCCCTTTGCGCTGCGATCAGCGCACGGCGCGCCGGCGCCTCCGTGCTGGTGCTGGAAGGCGCCCCGAAATTCTACCGCGGCGGCAACACCCGCCACACCCGCAACATGCGCTGCGCCCATGACGCGGCGACCGAGATCCTCACCGGTCCTTACACCGAGGAGGAATTCTGGAACGATTTGTTGCTGGTGACCGGCGGCCAGACCGACGAGCAACTGGCCCGCTTCATGATCCACGAGTCCAAGGACATCTTGAACTGGATCGTCGAACAGGGCGTGCGCTGGCAGCCCTCGCTCGGCGGCACGCTGAGCCTCGGCCGCACCAACTCGTTCTTCCTCGGCGGCGGCCGGGCGATGCTGAACGCGCTGTACCGCACCGCCGAGGAGCTCGGCGTCGACATTCTCTACGATGCCGAGGTGATCGATCTGAATATCGAGCACGGCATGTTCCTGTCGGCGCAGCTGAAGCAGCCGGTCGGCGGCAGGACCGAGGTGCGCGCCTCGACGCTGGTCGCGGCCGCCGGCGGCTTCGAGGCCAATATCGAATGGCTGAAGCAATACTGGGGCGAGGCCGCCGACAATTTCCTGATCCGCGGCACGCCCTATAATCGCGGCGCGATCTTGAAGATGCTGCTCGCCAAGGGCGTGCAGGATATCGGCGATCCGACGCAGTGCCATGCGGTGGCGATCGACGCCCGCGCACCGAAATTCGACGGCGGCATCATCACGCGCCACGACTCGGTCGTGTTCGGCATCGTCGTCAACAAGCATGCCGAGCGCTTCTACGACGAGGGCGAGGACATCTGGCCGAAGCGCTATGCGATCTGGGGCCGCCTGGTCGCCGCGCAGCCGGACCAGATCGCCTACATCATCTTCGACTCGACCGTCGTGACGAGCTTCATGCCGACGCTGTTTCCGCCGATCGCGGGCGCGACGATCGCCGAGCTCGCCGGCAAGCTCGAGCTCGACGCGGCCGCGCTGGAAAAGACCATCACCGACTTCAACGCCGCGGTGCAGCCCGGAACGTTCGATCACACCATCCTCGACGACTGCCGTACCGAAGGCATCACGCCGCCCAAGACGCACTGGGCGCGCAAGATCGAGACGCCGCCCTACCTCGCCTATCCGGTGCGGCCCGGAATCACCTTCACCTATCTCGGCACCCGCGTGAACAAGCAGTCGCGGATGCTGATGAAGGACGGCAAGCCGTCGGCCAACATGTTCGCCGCCGGCGAGATCATGGCCGGAAACGTGCTCGGCAAGGGCTACGCCGCCGGCATCGGCATGACCATCGGCAGCGTGTTCGGCCGTGTCGCCGGGCGGGAAGCGGCCAAGAATGCGCGGAACTGAGCCTCGCGCGATTGGGGAGGAGCGATGTCACGTCTTGCGATTGTCGCCGCTGCGGCTGCCGCGCTGATGGCGTCGACCACGAGCAACGCCGCCGAGCCGATCGCGCTGCGCGACATGGGCTCGTTCCATGTCGGCGGCCGCCTGGTCGAGATTACGGGAAAGCCGGTCAAGGAAGTCACCTTCACGCCCGGCGGCGTGCCCGCAAAAGTCGATCCGAACGGCACCTACCAGGTCGAGCAGATGTACGTGCAGTACTTCCTGCCGCAAAACGAGAAGGGCGCCTATCCGCTGCTGCTGTGGCATGGCGGCGGCCTGACCGGCGTCACCTATGAGACGACGCCTGATGGCCGCGAGGGCTGGCTGAACTATTTCCTGCGCAAGGGCTGGAGCGTCTACAGTTCCGACGCGGTCGAGCGCGGCCGCGCCGGCTGGGCGCAATACCCTGACATCTTCAAGGGCGAGCCGGTGTTCCTCACCACCGCCAATCCGTTCGAGCGCTTCCGCATCGGCGACGGCCCGGGCTCCTACGATCCCGATCCCACCAAGCGTCGGCTGATGCCCGGCAGCCAGTTCCCGAACGAAGGCTACGAGAACTTCGTCAAACAGAACGTGCCGCGCTGGACCACCACCGATGACGCGACGATCGCGGCCTACATCGCCGAGATCGATCGCGTCGGCCCCTGCATCATCCTGTTCCATAGCCAGGCCGGCACGTTCGGCTTCAAGGTCGCGCAGGCGCGGCCCGACAAGGTGAAGGCGCTGATCGCGATCGAGCCGGCCGGCGTCGGCGATCCCGCCAAGGTCGAAAGCTTGAAGAACATTCCGACGCTGATGGTCTATGGCGACTATATCGAGCGCGATTCGCGCTGGCCGAAGATCCGCGCCACCGGCGGCGCCTTCGCCGATGCCATCCGCGCCGCCGGCGGCAGCGTCGACGTGGTCGATCTGCCCAAGGCCGGCATCAAGGGCAATTCGCACATGATGATGATGGACAAGAACAACGCCGAGGTCGCCGGCCTGATCCAGACATGGCTGGAAGGCAAAGGGCTGACCAAAAAATAGGAAACCGACGCGCGATGCACGGGACGAGGACATTGCAGGAAGCCGACCGTCTGATGACGGTGTGCAATTCCTGCCGCTATTGCGAGGGCCTGTGCGCGGTGTTTCCCGCGATGGAGATGCGCCGCGCCTTCTCCGACGGCGACCTCAACTATCTCGCCAATCTCTGCCATTCCTGCGGCGCCTGCTACACCGACTGCCAGTTCTCGCCGCCGCACGAGTTCAACGTCAACGTCCCGAAGACGCTCGCGGTCGCGCGCGCCGAATCCTATGCCGCCTATGCCTGGCCGCATGCTTTTTCGGGCGCGTTCGCGCGCAACGGCCTCGTCATCAGCCTGATCGCGGCGCTCAGCGTCGCCGCCTTCATCTTCGGCTTCGCCGCGATCAACGACCGCGGCGTGCTCACCGGCATCCACACCGGCCCGGGCGCGTTCTACAGACTGATGCCGCACAATGTGATGGCGCTGCTGTTCGGCGCAGCCCTGCTCTACGCGATCCTGGCGCTGGCGATGGGCGTGCGCGCGTTCTGGCGCGATATCGGCGAGCCGGTCGGCATGACGACCGACGCGAAGTCGCTGCTGCAGGCGGTCCGCGACGCCGGCGAGCTGCGCTATCTCGACGGCGGCGGCGTCGGCTGCTTCAACGAGGACGACCAGCCGACCGATCGGCGCAAGCTGTATCACCACTTCACGTTCTACGGCTTCCTGCTGTGCTTCGCCGCGACCTGCGTCGGCACGCTCTACCACTATTTGCTGGCGCGCGAGGCGCCCTATGCATGGTGGGACCTGCCGGTGGTGCTCGGTACGCTCGGCGGCGTCGGCCTCGTGATCGGCCCGATCGGGCTCTTGTCGGAGAAATGGAAGCGCGACCGCGCGCTGGTCGACGAGCAGGCCAGGGGCATGGACACCGCATTCATCCTGATGCTGTTCCTGACCAGCATCACCGGCCTTGCCTTGCTGTTGTGGCGAGAGAGCGCCGCGATGGGCCCGCTGCTGGCGCTGCATCTCGGCGTGGTGTTCGCGCTGTTCATCACCATGCCCTACGGCAAGTTCGTGCACGGCATCTACCGCTTCGTCGCGCTGGTGCGCTACGCGCGGGAACGGCAGATGATGGCGGAGTGAATGTGGAATGTAGGGTGGGTTAGCCGAAGGCGTAACCCACCTTCTTGTCACACTGAACGAAAGTGGTGGGTTACGCTTCGCTAACCCACTCTACGAGGTTTTCGTCGCCAAAGCACAGAACCGCTCCTCCGCGTCCACCAAGCGAGCCGCGGTGAAGCCCGCGGCCTCAAGCTTCTCCACCACTCCTTCCCTGGGCTGTCCGGAATAGGACGTGAAGCCGAGCGCGATCTTCCCGCCGGCCTTCATCACGCGCCGGATCTCCAGCAGTCCGGCGACAGCGTCCGGCCAGACCTGCATCGAGTTGATCGCCAGCGCCTTGTCGAAGCTGGCGTCATCGAACGGCAAGTGCTCCACCGAGCCGAGCCTCAGGTCGATACGGCCATCCCCGACCGCGGTCGCGTTCCGTGCGCGAGCTTGCCCGACCATCTCTTGTGACGCATCGATGCCCGCGACGGAGCCGGCCGGCACCAAACTCGACAAGCGTTGAATGACGATGCCGGGGCCGAACCCCACTTCCAGCACGCGGTCGTCCGGATCGACCTCGAGAAGATCCGTCACCCACGCGCCGCAGTCGGCATTGGTGCGGGCCATGATGACGCCGCCCAGCCTGCCCAGCAGGCCCTGCGGGCGGCCAAACGCGCGCAACAGAATGCTTCGCATCACGCTCACCGATTGCCATCTCCGGTGAACTGGCTTCCGGGACGATCGCGGCTACAGATCCACCACCACGTAGTCGCTCTCCACCGCGACCTTGATAGTCTCGGCGACATACGGTCCCTTCACCACATTGGTGCCCGGCTCGACGCTGACCGGATAGGCACGCACGCGAAAGCGGCGCGGATCGCAATAGGACTGGCCGGTGCGGATATCGAACTCCCAGCCGTGCCAGGGACAGCGCAGGATTTCGCCGAGCTTGGTGTATTCGATCTCGCCGGGATCGGACGATGATGCCAGCCCGATCAACGGTCCCTCGCACAGCGCCGCGCCCTGGTGCGGGCAGCGGTTCAACAGGCCGAAGAACTCGCCCTTGACGTTGAAGACGGCGATCGGCCGCCCGTCGATCTCGAGGAATTTTCGTGAACCCGGCGGCAACTCGTCCACGGGAGCGATCACATGCCTTGCCATTAGGAGGCGCCGTAAAGCTGCTTCGCATTGTCGAGATAGAACGCCTGGCGGTTGGCGTCGCTGACGCCGGCCGGCAGCACGCGCGACGGCTCGTCGTAATCCCAATGCGGGTAGTCGGTCGCGAACAACAGCTTGTCCCAGCCGATCCACTCGATGGTCTGGAACAGATGGTCGCGGCTCTCCGGGTCTTCCATCGGCTGCGTCGTCCACCAGATGTGATCGCGGATATATTCCGACGGCTTGCGCTTCAAATGCGGCACCTCGGTATGCAGCCGCGAAAACACCTTGTCGAGCCGCCAAGCCAGCGACGGCGCCCAGCCGAAGCCGGCCTCGACCATCACCATCTTCAGTTTCGGGAAGCGCTCGAACACGCCTTCGAGCACGAGGCTCGCCAGCGCGGTCTGCTGGCACTGCGAATGCCCGACCATCTCCTCGATATAGTGGCTCGGCCAGCCCGAGGCGGTGATCGGGTTGCCGCCGAAGCCGAAGGCGTGCACGCCGATCGGGAGACCGACTTCCTGGGCCGCCTCATAGATCGGCCAGTAGCGGCGCTGGCCGAGCGGCTCGACATTGCGGCTCAGCAGCAGCACCTGGACGAAATTCTTGTCGCCCGCGCGCCTGCGGATCTCGGCCGCGGCCGAGGCGCCGTCCTCATTGGCGACGACGACCGAGCCTTTCAGCCGCGAATCCTTGGATGTCCATTTCTCGATCTGCCAATCGTTGATCGCCGAGCAGATCGCGCCGGCGAGATCCTGGTTGCGGAGCCCTTGTCCGGTGGCGAGCGGGTTGAGCACGCCGAGCGCGACATTGTTGGGATCGAGATGCTGCTTCTGCATGAAGGACAGCGACGAGCCCTGCGGGCCGCCTTCCGGCGGATAGGCATCGCGGCGCGACGCGTTGGGCTGCGCCTTCGGATAGGGTGGGCCTTCCATCATGCCCTGATAGGCCTGGATGCCGAAGGTTTCGAGATGGGCGTGCCAGCGCTTTTCAAGGTAGGGGAACAGCTCGTCCTTGGTCGCGCGCGCCGGATGGATGTCGCAATCGGCGATCGCGGTCTTGATGCTGGTTGACGATGCCGCTTCCGGGCGCTCCCGAATCTGCACATTCATCGCGTCGTCTCCTTCACCTTGAGGCGCGGATAGGTCGCATGCGGATTGTCGATCATGATCTTGCGCACCAGATCTGGCGACAACCCCTGCGGCAGCACCTCGTCACCGTCGAACTGCCAATGCGGATAGTCTGATGAGAATAGGATCAATTCGTCCGACTGCATATGGTCGAACAGCCGGTTCAAGGTGTCGGGTTCCGGCGGCGCATCGACCGGCTGCAATGAGAAGCGGATGTTGCTGCGCACAATCTCCAGCGGCGCGCGGTCGACCCACGGCGTTTCCATGCGCACGCCGCGCCAGAACTTGTGCAGCCGCCACAGGAACGGCGGCAGCCAGGTGAAGCCGGACTCCAGCATCACCATCTTCAGGTTCGGATGCCGCGCGAACACCCCCTCGACGATCAGGCTGGTGAGCTGGGTCTGGAAGGCCTGCGCCTGCGCGACATAGTCCTCGATGTGGTAGGAGCCCCAGCCGACCGAGGTCGGCGGGTTGTGATAGGCGCTCCCGGCGTGGATGCCGATCGGCAGGCCGAGCCGCTCGGCGGCGGCGTAGATCGGCCAATAATGGCGCTTGCCGAGCGGCATGTCGCCCATCACCAACATCAGCACCTGCACGAAGCGCTTGTCCTGCGCACAGCGCTCGATCTCGGCGACCGCCTTCTCGATGCTCTGCACCGGAATCACGATCGAGCCGCGCAGACGGTCGTCCTTGTCGAGCCATTCCTTGACCAGCCAGTCGTTCAGCGCGCGGCAGAACGCATCGGCCATGTCCTCGGAGAACACCATCTGCACGCCGTAGAGCGGATTGCAGATGCCGTACGCGGAGCCGAATTTGTCGAGCGCCTGGCGCTGCATGTCGGCGAGACTCGAGCCCGGCTTGCCCTGCGCGGGGCGCCAGTCCGGCCGCGACGAGATCGGCGAATTGGTAGGATAGGATTGCGAGATCAGATCCGTCATGCCGCGCGTCGTCACCTGATCGCGCCAGTAATCGTTCATGTATGGCAGCAGGCTGGTGAGGTGAGGCACGGCGGGATGCAGATCGCAATCCACGCCGCCCGCGATCGGCGACGTCATGGTGTTTCCTCGGCTTGTTTCCTCGGCGAATTTCCTCCGCGCAGGCTCACAACACCTTGTGAGGCCGCAGCTTGATTGTTGTCCGATATTCAAGCAGGCCGTGCCGCGATCCGCAACTCGGCAGGGACCGATGTGGTGTGCTAGGAAGACAGAACGCCCTACAGGAATTTCATGGCACGCAACGAGAAAGAGCGCCGATGAACGCACTCACATCCATCGCTGAACAGGTCGCCGCGAAACTGATCGCGAACAAGCAGACGATTGCGGTCGCGGAATCGTCCACCGGCGGGCTGATCTCGGCATCGCTGCTCGCCGTACCGGGCGCGTCGGCCTACTTCCTCGGCGGCGGCGTGATCTACACCCGCGACGCGCGGCGCGCGCTGATGGATATTCCGGACGACGCAATGCGCGGGCTGCGCTCGTCGTCGGAACCCTACGCGCAGCTGCTGGCGCGGCAGATCCGCGAGCGCCTCTCGACCGACTGGGGATTGTCGGAGACCGGCGCCGCCGGCCCGACCGGCAACCGCTACGGCGATGCCGCCGGCCATAGCTGCATGGCGGTCGCAGGTCCGCAGCAACAGGTGATCACGCTGGAAACCGGAAGCGGTGACCGGCAGGCCAACATGCAGGCGTTCGCGAAGGCGGCACTGGAGCTGTTGTTGAAGAATTTGTCGCAGTGATCGCTTCACATGCGCGACACTCGACGACATCGAATCTTCGCTCACGAACTCGATCTCCCCCCGTCATCCTGATGAGGAGCGCGAAGCGCGTCTCGAAGGATCGACGGCCACCAGCGGGGGCCGTGCATCCTTCGAGGCGCGCCCAGCGGCGCAAGTGCGCCGCAAGGCGCGCACCTCAGAGTCTGACTCATAAATCATCGCCCCCTATCTGCAGCGGCAAGTCTGCGGGTCAGGAGTCTGATGTGTGCAATCAGCAGCCAGGCAGCTTCGGTTGCCACCGTCGCCTCGAAG
>NZ_LGHK01000129.1 GCF_001908235.1 Bradyrhizobium sp. NAS96.2 | reverse complement strand
CCGGCAGCGGGAACCGTGTTTGCGGCGACCGGCCGGCGGCGCGGCAGGGTCGCGCTGCTGCAGGGCTGCGCCCAGCAGGTGCTGGCGCCGCGCATCAATCAAGCCGCCATCAACGTGCTGACCCGGCACGGCGTCGAGGTGGTGCTGGTCAGGGACGAGCAATGCTGCGGCGCGTTGACCCATCACATGGGACAGGACGGCGACGCGCTGGCGCGCGCGCGGGCCAACATCACGGTGTGGCAAAGGGAAGCGGACCAGAACGGGCTCGACGCCATTCTGGTGACGACCTCGGGCTGTGGGACAGTCGTCAAAGACTACGGCTACCTGCTGCGCGAGGACAAAGCATTCGCCGAGCCGGCGCAGCGAATCTCGGCGCTGGCAAAGGATATCACCGAGTATCTCGGCACTCTCGAGCTCGCGCCTTCAACGCAGAAGGGTGACGTCACCGTCGCCTATCACTCGGCTTGTTCGTTGCAGCATGGACAGAAAATCACTCAACTTCCGAAAGAATTGCTTTCCAAGAATGGATTCGTGGTGAAAGATGTGCCTGAGAGCCATTTGTGTTGCGGTTCGGCGGGGACCTACAACATTCTCCAGCCCGACATTGCGAGCAGATTGCGCGATCGCAAGGTCGCCAATATTGCGCTTGTCAAACCGGACATGATCGCCGCGGGCAATATTGGGTGCATGGTTCAGATTGCCGGCGGTACGTCAGTTCCTGTGGTGCACACGATTGAGCTTCTCGATTGGGCGACAGGAGGTCCCCGGCCAGGATTGAATTGATCGACTGCCACTCGAGCATGATCCGGACCTCAGCCTTGCCCTGACGCAACGTCTCTGACGCAATGTGTCTGAAGCAATCTGAAGGACCGGCGCTTCCTCAGCCACAGACGCGAAGCGATCGCGCGGCCATCATGCCCGACAAGCGAAGTGGAGGGTGCCTCTCCCCGAGGTGCAGCCAACGTCCGGCAAGCGATCACTTCAATACGCCCGGCGGACGCACATAGCGGCAACAGGAGGACCACGATGGCGAAGTCGAAGAAGGCGAAGAAAAGCAAGAAGGCCAAGAAGGCCAAGAAGGCGGTAGCGGCCAAGAAGAAGTCGGCCAAGAAGTCCGCGAAGAAGTCGGCCAAGAAGGCTGCGAAGAAGTCTGCAAAGAAATCGGCGAAGAAGTCAGCCAAGAAGGCTGCGAAGAAAGCCGCGAAGAAGGCTGCTCCGAAGAAGGCCGCACCCAAGAAGGCTGCCAAGAAAGCTGCCAAGAAGAGCGCTCCGAAGAAGGCCGCCGCGCCGAAGCCGGCTGCCCCGGTCGCAGCACCGCCGGCGCCCGAACCTGCGCCGCAGCCGGCCCAGAGCTGGGCCACGCCGAGCCACGAGCCGGCGCCGAGCTGGGGTACTTCCGACGGCGAGCACCACTAACCGAACCTGCATTGGTTCACCTGATCGAAGCCGCAGCGGACGCCGCTGCGGCTTTTTCCGTATCGGCAGTCCGTAGTTTTGCGGGGCGGACGATTCGCGTCGACGCCGCCCGCAGCGCGTCGAACCGTTGCTCGTGCCGGGCTAAATGGGGGCGTTCAACCGGAACGGGAGCCTCGTTTTGTGGTGCAAATGCAACACCCGCCAACCAACGTGTGGCGCGACTGCCAGAACGCCTAAAAAGTCGGCAGATGCATGTCTTTTCGCCTTCTCCAAAACGGGGGTGCGTTTCAGATTGATCACACGCGATTTAGTTGCAGTCCGTTATCGCGCGCCCTGGGGGCCACCGGAGCTGGGCTGTCTGGAAAAGTAGATGGGGATCGTCATGAAGAAACTGGCTTTGTTAGCAACGGCGCTAGCAATGATTTCGAGCTCGGCAATGGCAGCTGACATGGCGGTGAAGGCCGTCAAGGCGCCGCCGCCGGCTCCCTTCGATCCCTGGGATATCGCCTTCGGCGCCGGCATCCTCAGCGACTACATCTTCCGCGGCGTCACCCAGTCGAACCACAATCCGTCGGTCACCGCCTATTTCGAGCCGCGCTACAACGTCAACAAGGACCTGCTGCTCTACATCGGCACCTCGACCGAAAGCATCTCGTTCGCCAACCGCGCCGCGGCTGAAGTCGACGTCTACGGCGGTATCCGTCCGACCTTCGGCGCCTTCGCCTTCGACATCGGTGTCTGGGGTTACCTGTATCCGGGCGGAACCTGCTACTTCGGCGCGCCGTTCGACACCGCCGGCAAGCCGCTCAGCCCGGAATGCGCAGTCAATGCTCTGGCGAACGGCAACGTCATGAAGAAGGACGTCTCGTTCTTCGAAGTCTACGGCAAGGCGACCTGGACCATCAACGACAACTGGGCGTTCACCATCAACGAATACTACTCGCCGAACTTCCTCAACACCGGCGCCTGGGGCAACTACTCCTCGATCATCGGCAAGTACACCGCGCCGAGCACCGTGTTCGGCTCGAGCGGCGTCGGCATGTACGTGTCGGGTGAGTTCGGCCGGCAGTGGCTCGGCACCTCGGACAGCTTCTACGGCGTCCCGGCGTTCCCGAACGGCATCAAGTATGCCGACTACAACACCTGGAACATCGGCATCGGCTTCACCTACAAGGTGTTCACGCTCGATCTGCGCTACTCCGACACCGACCTGTCGAAGGGTAATTGCAGCGCCTTCACCAGCGATTTCACGGCGGGCGGCACCACCAATGTCACCCCGATCAATCCGGGCGGCACGGGCTCCAATTGGTGCGGCGCGGCTGGCATCGCCAAGCTCTCGGTCGACCTGACCGCGATGTCCAACCTGAAGTAATCTCTCCTTCCGGAGACCGAGAGGGCGGCAGAGCAATCTGCCGCCCTCTTTTGTTTTCGGCGGCTTGGTTTTCGGTAGCCAGTGCCGGGGCTTCGATCTCACCTCTCCCCGCCGGGGAGAGGTCGGAGCGAAGCGCCGGGTGAGGGCTCTCGCTCTCTCGATAGGCCGTGACCCGTCACCCGATTTGCTGTGCAAATCGACCTCTCCCAAGGGAGAGGTGGATCGCGCCCGTGGCCCTCACTCCGCGCGCCTATGACGCCGGAGCCTCGATCCTATCGCGCAAGGTGAAGCGCTCGCCGTCACGGACCAGTGCGACGTTGTGCTGGTGGAACGCATCGAGCGTCGAGCGATGGCCGATCGACACCACCGTGGTGTCGGGCAGCTTCTCGGCGATCAGTCGGTAGAGCGCGGCTTCCGACGGCTCGTCGAGCGAGGCGGTCGCCTCGTCCAGGAACAGGAATTGCGGTGCATGCAGCAGCGCGCGGGCGATGCCGAGCCGCTGTTGCTCGCCGAGCGACAGCATCCGGTTCCAGTGCGCCTCTTCCCCGAGCCGCGCCGCGAGCTGCGGCAGTCCGACGGCGGTGAGGACCTCGCGGACCCGTCCCGCGTCGAATTTCGCGGCCTCGCCCGGGTAGACCACGGCGTCGTGCAGTGATCCGATCGGCAGATAGGGACGTTGCGGCAGCATCATCAGCGTGGCACCGAGGGGGACATTGATCGCGCCCTTGCCGAACGGCCAGATGCCGGCGATGGCGCGGAACAGCGTCGACTTGCCGGCGCCGGAGGGGCCGGTGACCAGGGTGCGTGCGTTGCCGGGAAGGCTGAAGCCGTCAGCTGCGAGCAACGGCTTGCCGTCGGGCAGGGTGACCACGAGATCGTCGAGTTCGATGCCGCGGCCGCCGGCGGGTCTGACGTGGATGATGTCCTGCCGCTGCGCGAGCGCATCGCCGCTGCGGATCGAGCTCTCGAAGCCATCAAGTCGTGCGACCACCGATTGCCATTCGGCCAGCGTCCGGTAGGCCGTGATGAAGAAGGACAGTGAATCCTGCACGCTGCTGAAGGCGGAGGCGGTCTGCATCATGCCGCCGAGCTGGATCTTGTTGGCGAAATAGGCCGGCGCGATCAGCACGTAGGGGAAGATCACGGCGGCTTGCGAATAGGTCGCGGTGAAGGCGGTCAGCTTCTTGGTTCGCTGCATGATGTCGAGCCAGTTCCCGACCACGAACCCGAACCGATCGAGCAACCGCGTGCGCTCGGCCGGCTCACCCTCGAGCAGCGCGATCTGCTCGGCGTTCTCGCGCGTGCGCACCAGGTTGAAGCGGAAATCGGCCTCGAAGCGCTGTTGCCGGAAGTTGAGGTCGACCAGCGGCCGGCCGATCAGGTGTGTCAAGGTTGTGCCGAGGATCGCGTAGATCAGCGCGCCCCAGACCAGATAGCCGGGAAGCGCGATGTCGTTGCCGAACAGATGCAGCGGCGCCTGATTGGACAGGCCCCACAGGATGACCACGAAGGACGCAAGTGTCACCACGGAGCTCAACAGTCCGATCCCGAGCGTCAGGGTCTGCTCGACGAAGCGCTGGGTGTCGTCGGCGATACGCTGGTCCGGGTTGTCGGCGGCATCGCCGAGCAACTGCATGCGGTAGTGGTTGGCATCGTGCAGCCAGCCGCCGAGATAACGCGTGGTCATCCAGCGCCGCCAGCGAATCTGCAGCCATTGATTGAGATAGAGCTGGTAGACTTTCAGGGCGATCCAGAACGCCGCGAGCACGCAGAAATAGCCGATCTGATAGGTGAAGACCGCCTGATCGCGCTCCTGCAGCGCGTTGTAGAAAACATTGTTCCAGCGGTTGAACAGCACGGTGAGAAAGACACTGGCAAGCTCGATGACAATAACCGCCGCAAGCAGTCCCCGGCCTGCCCATTTGTCATCGGAGTTGAAATAGGGCGAGGCGATGCGCCACACCGTCGCGAGCGTCGAGCGAATGTTTTTCACAGATTATCGTCTCCGGGGAAGGGGCCGCAAAGGCCTGAAGAATCGGGACAATCAGGGCGATCCTCGACTAAAGTCGTAGGTCTGGCATGCAAGCGTTGGCTTGTCCCGGCGATCGAGTCAACCCTAGCATGACGATAAAGGCGAGGGGCGGGGGACCTTCGATTTTTCGCGAGGATGTGAGCGATCCTTACCGATCGTTCATTCGCGAGCCGGGGCTACGACTTTTCCGACGGACTCCCGCAATCGCACCAGCGCGTCTGGCCGCACCGATGCCGGCGCGCTGCATAAAAATGTGGGAAGGATCCCGAGATGAACACCTGGAATCAAATCTACAATCCGCTGGGCAATGCGGGGCTGTCGACGATTGCCGCCGCGGTTCCCGTGGTCACGCTGCTGGTCCTGATCGCCAGCGGCAAGGTGAAGGCGCATATCGCCGCCATCATCGCCGTGATCGTGACCAACCTGATCACGATCTTCATCTTTGGCATGCCGACCAACATGTCGGTCCGCGCCACGCTGCTCGGCGTCGTCACCGGGTTCTTCCCGATCGGCTGGATCGTGCTCAACGTCATCTTCCTCTACCAGGTCACGGTGAGGTGCGGGAAGTTCGAGCTGCTCAAGCGCGCGGTCGGCGGCGTCACCGAGGATCGCCGCCTGCAGCTCTTGCTGATCGCATTCTCGTTCGGCGCCTTCTTCGAGGGCGCCTCGGGCTTCGGCACGCCGGTCGCCATCACCGGCGCGGTGCTGATCGGGCTCGGTTTCTCGCCGCTTGCGGCGTCCGGCCTGTCGCTGATCGCCAACACCGCGCCGGTCGCCTATGGTGCGCTGGGCACGCCGATCCAGGGTCTCGCCTCGGTCACCGGACTTGATCCTTACATCCTCGGCGCCATGGTCGGCCGGCAGCTGCCGCTGTTCTCGCTGATCGTGCCGTTCTGGGTGATCTGGGCATTTGCCGGCTGGCGCGGCATGAAGGAGATCTGGCCGGCGATCCTGGTCACCGGCGTGTCGTTTGCGGTCCCGCAATTCGTGATCTCGAACTACATCAATCCCTGGATCGTCGACATCGGCGCCTCGCTGATCTCGATGGGCGCACTGATCCTGTTCCTGAAGGTCTGGCAGCCGCAGCAGCTCTGGCTGTCGCCGAAACTGCGCGGCCGCGATGAATCGGCGGCGACGATGGCTTCCGCACCGCCGCTCGACAAGACGCCGCTGACCCAAAGCGAATTGTGGAGCGCGCTGCTGCCGTGGATCATCGTCTGCATCCTGATGCTGATCTGGGGCAACGGCGCCTTCAAGACCTGGGCCAACGCCAACTTCGTCTGGAACTATCCGGTCCCCGAGCTCGACAAGCTGATCTTCAAGGTGCCGCCGGTGGCCGCCAAGCCGACGCCGGAAGGCGCCGTGTTCGGCTTCACCTATCTGTCGTTCACCGGCACCGGCATGCTGATCGCAGCGATCATCTCGGGTCTGTTGATGGGCTTCTCGCCGCTCAAGCTGATCGCCGAGTATGGCCGCACCATCCGCCTCTGCGCGATCTCGCTGATCACGATCTCGGCGATGCTGGCGATCGGCACGCTGACCCGGCTCTCCGGCGTCGACGCCACGCTCGGTCTCGCCTTCGCCGCGACCGGCGTGCTGTATCCCTTCTTCGGCACCTTGCTCGGCTGGCTCGGCGTGGCGCTGACCGGATCGGATACCGCCTCCAACGTGCTGTTCGGCAATCTGCAGAAGATCACCTCCGAGCAGCTCGGCCTGTCGCCGATCCTGATGGCGGCGGCGAACTCCTCGGGCGGCGTGATGGGCAAGATGATCGACGCGCAATCGATCGTGGTCGCCTCGACCGCGACCAACTGGTACGGCCACGAGGGCTCGATCCTGCGCTACGTGTTCCTGCACTCGATCGTGCTGGCGTGCCTGGTCGGTCTGTTCGTGACCCTGCAGGCCTATGTGTATCCGTTCACGGAGCTGGTCTTGAAATAACGCGGCGAGGCGTCCGAGCGAAAATCCCCGCGGGTCACGAGCCCGCGGGGATTTTGCGTTTTCAAGCTATTTTCTCGCGCGGCCAAGCTGGCAAATCCCGGCCTCGTCTCATAGAAGGACGGCGGGCAATTTTTGGGAATGGCATGGTTTCGATGAAGCGGATTCTGAACGGCGGCATGGCCGCGTTGGCGCTCCTTGCCGCGGCTCTGGTCGCGATTCCAGCCAAGGCCCAGGAGGAATTCCCGTTCGGCTTCGTGATGACGCTCGACGCCGCGCGCATGCCGGGCTCCAAGCGGATCCCCTCGATCGAGGTCGGCGACAATGGCGAGGTGATCCTCGAGCTCTGGTGCGACGGCGGCAAGGGTCAGTTCTCGGTTGCCGGCAACACCATCGTCTTCGTTCCCGGCGCGATGGAGAACCGCACATGCACGCCGGACCGGGCGCAGGCCGACAAGGATCTGCTGGCGGCGCTTGGCGACATGACCAGCTGGCGGCGGCACAATGAAGAGGTGATCTTCTCCGGAAGCAAGTCGCTGCGCTTCCTGATCAACGGCAACTGACCGCGGTCGATCGCGTCGCGCAGGCATTCAGGGCGTCGCGACCAATCCGCTTGCGGTGGCGACGATCCAGCGATTGCCCCAGCGCACGATGGAATCGACGCGGCCAAGCCCGGGGACGACGTCGCCGCGCGCCGCCATCTTGACGCCCTCCGGCCCCTCGAGCACGGCGGTGCCGTCGCGGACCTCGACCACCGACCATCCGGGAATCGTGGCCGGCCGCGTCTCGGGTCCCGCCGCAAGCTGCGGTTTCGATCCGAGCATGGCGGCTTGCGCGCCGAGCGTCGTCGGCGCGGCCCCCAGCACCTGCGGGCGCGGGCTGGCGGGGGTGGTCTTCGGAATGCTGCCGGTGACCGATGGCTCGGCGTTCGACGCGGTCCGCCGCGGGCTCTCGCTCCTGCGGCTCGGCGGTGCCTCCGCAATGTGCGGGACGGGCGCTTCCTTCTGGGCCACCGGGAGCGGGGCGGGGCTTGCGAAGTCGTGCCAGTTGGCGCCGCCGGTCCATCCCAGCACGAAGCTTGCGGCGAGCGCGGTGGCGGCCAGCAGCGCGGTGCCGATGCGGTCGGCGAACGGCTCCCGCAGCAGCAGGGCGGCGTCGTGATTCTCATTTGAGACGCCCCAGAGGTCCGCCGCCTGCGCCGGCGAATGACCCTCCGTCACATCTGTCGGCCAGATGCTCTCAGGGTTGATCGGCTCGCGGTCTTGCATGGCGTGACCCGTGTTCGGTGACGCAAAGGATGATCCTCGAAACTAAATCGAGCCTTAATTTTCGGTGACCGAACTGCGGCAGCACGAAGTCTTTTGGTCGCAGGCCCCGTAAATTGACGGTACGTCACGCATGAGTACGGGCGCTATGAAGTCTTGTGAAGCCTTGGATCGGGCGCGCCGTATGCAGCGGTCGTTTCCGGACGTCGTCTCCGCAAAGCGGGTCGTTTCGGCGTGCGGTCACGGCTATAGCGGACGCATGCTCGATTTCGCCGCACAATATGAGGCCTTTTAGCGACGCGACCCGGCCTGGGACGGCATCGTGTTCGTCGCGGTCAAGACCACCGGCGTGTATTGCCGCCCGGTATGCCCGGCGCGCACGCCGCTCGCCCGCAACGTGCGGTTCTATGGCAGCGCCGTCTCCGCCGAGCGTGCGGGTTTCCGGCCCTGCCTGCGCTGCCGTCCCGAGGCGGCGCCGTTCTGTCCGGCATGGAAGGGCACCAGGACGACCGTCGAGCGCGCGCTGGCGCTGATCGAGGACGGCGCACTCGACCACGGCAACGTCGCCGCGCTGGCCGATCGGCTCGGCATCGGCGCGCGGCATCTGTCGCGCCTGTTCGCCGCGCAACTCGATGCCTCGCCGCTGCAGGTCGCGCTGTCGCGGCGCGTGCAGCGCGCCAAGTGCCTGATCGACGGCGGCGATCTTCCGCTCGCGCTGGTGGCGCAACGCGCCGGCTTCTCCAGCGCAAGGCGCATGAACGCCGCCTTCGCAAAACTCTACGGCCGCTCGCCCGCCTCGCTGCGACGGAAGCGGCCGCCAGCCGTCACGATGCAACCCAACGGAGACCAGCAATGGCCAAGAGCTACGGCACCGTCAGTGCCGAACAGAAACTCGGGATGAGCGGCCTCGACTTCGTCCAGGGGCTGGCCTCTGGCGCTTTGCCGCTCAACACCATCGCGCGGACTCTCGGCTATGACGTCACTGAGGCCGAGCGCGGCCGTGTCGTCGTCACGCTGCTGCCGACCGACGCGCATCTTAATCCGGCCGGCACCGTGCATGGCGGTCTCACCGCGACGCTGCTCGATAGCTGCATGGGCCTTGCGGTGCAGTCGACGCTCGACGCCGGCACCAGCCAGACCACGCTCGAGTTCAAGATCTCGCTGCTGCGTCCGATCACGCCCGACACCGGCCCGATCCGGGCCGAGGGCCATGTGCTCAATTGCGGCCGCCGCGTCGGCACCGCCGAAGGCAGGGTCACCGACGCGAACGGACGGCTGCTTGCGCATGGCACGACGACGTGCCTGATCTTTCCGGCTTGACGCGGAATACCGGGACAGACTGAGCCGGCACTGCACCCGGAGATGCGATGCCGGCCCAGTAACATTGGAACGTGTTTAGTCGACGAAGCGTCGTTTCAACCCGCGTAGCCACTCTGCTCGGGCAGGCGAATGAGGCCGAGCTGCAGCATCGCGGTGATCGCGTCTTCCTGTCCGAGCTCCTCGGCGATCCGTCCGTCCCGCACGCACAGCACGGTCGTGCCGGCGAACGTCATCTTACGGCCGGAAGCCGCGGGCAGCGAGCCGAGGCGGAAGTCGCTGAACGCGGGTCCGGTGTGCGTGCCGCCGCCTTCCCAGCGGCCGACGACTAGGTCGCCTTCCGCGACGAGATCGCCGACGCCCCAGAAATTCAGATCCGGAAACGCCTCGCGAAACTCGGTCATGAACTTCGTCACCGCGGCGCGGCCCTTCTTCGGTTCATGCATCGGGTAGTGCACGACAATGTCTGACGTCGCGAGTTCTTCGATGATGCGCGGATTCCAGGGGTTGCCCCAGAACTCCTTGAACCATCGGCCGACCACATTCTTGTTTTGCTCTGACATCTCATCGTCTCCATTTGCGCGTTGCCGGTATTGCGACCGGCGCTGTGTCGATGCGCGCATTAGGCAATTTGAGACGCGTGCCGCACCACCCGATTCCCGATCGGACGTGCTGTCAGCCTTCAGACGAAATTCCGCTTTGTCGATATGATGCTTGGCGCCGCTTCCCGAACGTCGTCGCGCAATCGGGAAGCGGGTGGCTCACCGCCACACCGACTTGTCGGCGTCCCAGCGCTGGCCCTTGAACTCCTTGAGCAGCGCGTCGATCGCGCCGTTGTCGTCCTTGGCCTCGCTGCCTTCCTCGTCGCTGCTGGAATCGTCGGACAGACTCAGCTTGGCGCCGGCACTGTCGTCCGATGTCGAGACGGTGGGGCTCGAGACCCACAGCATCAGTCTGTCGGAGCTGCCGGGCTTGTCGGGCGAGACGAGGGCGGTGACCTCGTAGTTCTGGGTGAGGCCGAGCGCAGGGTAGACCGCGCTCGGGCGCTTCAGCACCAGCTTGAGCTTGCCGGTGTTCGCATTCCATGTCGTGGAGGCGGGCTTTGCGACAAGCGTCTTCGCCAGCACGCCCGCGATCGCGGTTGCGAGCTTGTCCTTGTTGATCTTGTCGCCGTCGCGCCAGTCGGCGGCGGCGAAGCGGATGGTGCGGTCCATCTCGACCACGCCGCTGGTCCAGCCGGCCGCCGTGACGCCGGACGCCGATTTCACCTTGGCGAGCAGCGCGCTGGCGTGCTCGGGATCGACGGTGAGATTGATGGTCTGCTCGCCGGAGCGCATCGCATCGCAGGTCACCGAGAGGCTGGAGGTGCCGATCTCGACGGCCTCGCCCTTCAGGCTCTTGAGGAAGTCCGCCGCCGCATCGAGCTTCACCCGCACGCCGATCGATTCCGGCGAGACGTCGGTGAAGTCCTTCGGCTGCGGCGTGATGCCGTCCTCGGTGGCCTGGTTGTCCTGGAATTCCTTCTCGCTGAGATCGGAATTGTCCGTCGAGGCGACCTCGGTCACGGTCTGGCCGATCGTGATCTGGCCGCGGAACTCGAAACTGTCGCCGGTCTGCTTGCGGTTCAGCTTGATGGTGACCGGCTGCTTGTCGGCGACGCTCTGGGTGCTGCCGGACAGGGTCTGGCCGTTGACGGTGAGATTGGCGACGAAGCGGTCCTTGCGGTCGGAGCTCTTGTCGGCGGGATAGCAGACATCGAGCACCGCTGCGGTCACGGTCTTGCCCTGGCGGGTTTCCTTCAGCACGACGTCGGCATTGCCGTCCATCAGGCCGTCGATCGCGGTGAAATAGCGCGTCTCGGGTCCGCCACCGGCTGCCGGCTTCGTTTGCAGCTTCATCTGGGCGAGGGCAGGCGCCGAGGCGATGGCAAGACCGAGCAGCAGGAGCGGGAGCGCGCGCATACGATGAGTCCTCGAAGAGCAGAATCGGTTCCGTCGTAACTAGCAAACCTCCGTGTCATTGCGCAAAAAAGAAGGCCGCGTGACGGCGGCTGTGGCGTTTGGAACGAAGTGACTTCTGGCACTGTTTTGGCCGGACACAGCCGTCCGAAGCACAGCGGGCATGACGGATGGAGGCGCACCGTGCGTCACGCGCGGCCGTCAGGTTCCTCGCCGTTCTCCAGCCTGCCGCGCAGCGTCGTCACGACGCGGCTCACGGTTTCGATGTCCTTCACGGTCAGTCCGTCGGCGAGATTGTTCACCCAGGGCAGTTGGAGGCGCATCGCCGCGTCGAAGGCCTGCCGGCCCTTGTCGGTCAGCACCACAAGCTGGGCGCGGCGGTGATGCGGATTGGTCTCGAATGTGACGAGCCCGTCCCTTTCGAGGTCGTTGACGATGCGCTGCACGTTCTGCCTGGCGGCGCCGAGGTCGCGCGCCAGCCACGCGACCGGTTGCGGGCGTTCGGCGGTGACGATGGCGCCGAGGATCTGCCAGCGGGCACTGGTCAGCCCGAGCCCCGCCACCAGCCGGTCACCTGACGTGAACAGCAGGCTGTTGAGCCTGAACAGGTCGAGAATCAGGCCGCTCAGGGCTTCACCCGCCGGTGTTCGCTTGGTCTGTGGCATTTGTCACCATAGGTGTATATTGACATCATAATGTCAATATTGATATGTATCGATACGATCGAAATGACATCATAGCACCATATTAACGGAGCAAGCCATGCCGCATATGCGCCCCCTGGACCCCGCATTCCCGATCGACCGCCAGCTCGCGGTCGAGGCCACCAACGTCGTGCTCGTCAACCTCTTCACGCTCGATGCGGCCGACGAGGACACCTTCCGGAAGGCCTGGCAGGACGACGCCGCCATCATGAAGCGGCAGCCCGGCTTCATCTCGACCCAGCTGCACCGCGCGCTCGGCGACAGCCCGGCCTATCTGAATTACGCGGTCTGGGAATCCACCGCCGCCTTCCGTGCCGCCTTCATGAACCCGGAGTTCAGGGCCAAGCTCTCGGCCTATCCGGCCTCGGCGGTGGCATCGCCGCACCTGTTCCAGAAGGTCGCAGTGGCTGACATCTGCGTCGCTTAATTTCGTACCCACCCTATCCCGGCCCATCCACGGTCATTGCGAGCGAAGCGAAGCAATCCATCGGGCCGCAAGCGGAGAAATGGATTGCTTCGTCGCTATCGCTCCTCGCAATGACGTTCGTGCCAAGCATCGCAGCCCGTGGGCGAATGAAAAAGCGGAGCCTGGACGTTGCGTCAAAGATCGCTCAACCGCGGATCGCCATGAGAACAGCGAGCGTGGCGACACCGGTCAAGAAGGCTATGTCGAGAAATCGCAGCGGCGCCTTTGGACGATGACCGATCGAACCGGAGATGACGTAATAGACGCCATAGCCCGCGCCGAGAACGGCGAACGTCAGCGTCTGCTTGAACCAGAAGGTCACGACGACGGCAAAGTCGTCGCCGCCGTCCCGGACATGGGCGCCCAATGCGAGCACCACGCCGATCGCGTAGAACAGCGCGAGCGTTGTCGTCAGTGATTTGGCGTCGCGGGACATCGGATCGTCCTTACCTCTCGATCGTGATCAAATCGCAAAAAAGAAGGCCGCCCGGAGGCGGCCTTCGATCTCGATGCGGATGTGCAGCGGGGGGCTTAGAAGCCGCCCATGCCGCCCATTCCACCCATGCCGCCGCCCGGCATCGCCGGCGCCGCGTCCTTCGGCACTTCGGCGACCATGGCTTCGGTGGTCACCAGCAGTCCGGCCACCGAGGAGGCGTCCTGCAAGGCGGTGCGCACCACCTTGGCGGGGTCGATGATGCCCTTGTCGACCATGTCGACATAGTCCTCGGTCTGGGCGTCGAAGCCGAAGGTCTCCGACTTGTTCTCGAGGATCTTGCCGACCACGATCGAGCCCTCGACACCGGCGTTCTCCGAGATCTGGCGGACCGGAGCTTCGAGCGCCTTGAGCACGATGTTGATGCCGGCCTGGACGTCGGCATTCGGGTTGGTGAGACGGCCGACCGCCTTCTTGGCGCGCAGCAGGGCGACGCCGCCGCCGGGCACGATGCCTTCCTGCACCGCGGCGCGGGTCGCGTTCAGCGCGTCCTCGACACGGTCCTTCTTCTCCTTGACCTCGATCTCGGTCGCACCGCCGACCTTGATGACGGCAACGCCGCCGGCGAGCTTGGCGAGGCGCTCCTGCAGCTTCTCACGGTCGTAGTCCGAGGTGGTTTCCTCGATCTGCGCCTTGATCTGGCCAACGCGGGCGTCGATGTCCTTCTTCTTGCCGGCGCCCTTGACGATCGTGGTGTTCTCCTTGTCGATCACGATCTTGCCGGCGCGGCCGAGCATGTTCACCGTGACGTTCTCGAGCTTCATGCCGAGGTCGTCGGAGATCAGCTGACCGCCGGTCAGGATCGCGATGTCCTCCAGCATCGCCTTGCGGCGATCGCCGAAGCCCGGCGCCTTGACGGCGGCGACCTTGAGCCCACCGCGCAGGCGGTTGACGACCAGCGTCGCCAGCGCCTCGCCCTCGACGTCCTCGGCGAGGATCAGGAGCGGACGGCCGGACTGCACCACGGCTTCCAGCACCGGCAGCATCGACTGCAGGCCGGTCAACTTCTTCTCGTGCAGCAGGATGTAGGCATCCTCGAGCTCGGCGGTCATCTTCTCGGCATTGGTGATGAAGTAGGGCGAGAGATAGCCGCGGTCGAACTTCATGCCCTCGACGATGTCGACCTCGGTCTCGAGCGACTTGTTCTCCTCGACGGTGATGACGCCCTCGTTGCCGACCTTCTGCATCGCCTGCGCGATCATCTTGCCGATCGCGGCGTCGCCATTGGCCGAGATGGTGCCGACCTGGGCAACTTCCGACGAGGACGCGACCGGCTTGGCGCGCTTCTCGATGTCCTTGATCACGGCGGCGACCGCGGTGTCGATGCCGCGCTTGAGGTCCATCGGGTTCATGCCGGCGGCGACCGACTTGGCGCCCTCGCGGACGATGGCCTGGGCCAGCACGGTGGCGGTGGTGGTGCCGTCACCGGCGGTGTCGTTGGTCTTGGAGGCGACCTCGCGCAGCATCTGCGCGCCCATGTTCTCGAACTTGTCGTCGAGCTCGATCTCCTTGGCGACGGTGACGCCGTCCTTGGTGATGCGGGGCGCGCCGAAGCTCTTCTCGATGACGACGTTGCGGCCCTTCGGACCGAGCGTCACCTTCACGGCGTTGGCGAGCACGTCGACACCGCGCAGCATGCGGTCGCGGGCGTCTCCGGCGAATTTTACGTCCTTGGCAGCCATTGATTTGAACTCCTGGAAAAAAGCGTCATCCCTTGCATAACGGCTTTGCCGTTATTGCTCGAGGAGCGGGCCTTGGCCCGCGTCTCGAAGGATGAATTGTGAGGGCTCACCCTTCGAGACGGCAGCTTCGCTGCCTCCTCAGGGTGACGGAGAGAGGTGTGATCAGGCCAGCACGCCCATGATGTCGGACTCCTTCATGATCAGGAGCTCCTGGTTGTCGAGCTTGACCTCGGTGCCCGACCACTTGCCGAACAGCACGCGGTCGCCGACCTTGAGGTCGATCGGGATCAGCTTGCCGGCCTCGTCGCGGCCACCCGGGCCGACGGCGACGATCTCGCCCTGCGACGGCTTCTCCTTGGCCGAGTCCGGAATGATGATGCCGCCCTTGGACTTCTCCTCGGCATCGATACGCTTGACCACGACGCGGTCATGCAGTGGGCGGAAGGTGGATTTAGCCATGACGTTCCCTCTTGGAGGCTCGGTTTCAGGTCCGGTTCATCGAGACCGGCGTTGAATGCCGGCCCGGTCGGCGCAGGGCAGGACGCCCGGCGCATTTAGCAATCGTGGTGCGAGAGTGCTAATTGTGGGCCGGGAAATATGGCTTGGCGCAGTTTCTGTCAAGCAAACGGGTTAAGGCCTTGGTGAGGCCAATATAGGATGGTGGACCAGAAACCAAATCGTAGCGATGACGTAATTTTGTCAGACGTCATTGCTCCGTCTTAAGTTTTACGCTTGGCTGCAGGACGGGTGCGGCCGG
>NZ_LGHK01000128.1 GCF_001908235.1 Bradyrhizobium sp. NAS96.2 | reverse complement strand
CCTCTGCGAACACGACACCGGTGGCCACATCGTACGCTTCTGCGGCCGCGATCTCGGGTTGATCGATCGCGAGCGCCGTTTCCTGCGCTTTGCTCCGCCGCGTGCGCGGCTCCGCGTCGCACAGCAAACGGCGCAGACAGCACCACGATGACCGGATATTGTCAGCCATCAGCCCGGTCCAATATGTCAGGCATCAACCCGGTCGGACAGTGGTGAGACCCCCCACCCCGGCCCTCCCCCGCAAGCGGGAGAGGGGGGCGAGTCCCGCCGTGGCCAACGATGAAGCTCACTTCATCGCAAGCTATCGCCGCAGCACCGCAATCGTGCGGTTGGCGAAGGTCAACCGCTCCGCCATCACAGAGACAAAGTACGTCAGCAGCTTGTGGCAGAGCTCGGGGTCCTCGTCGCGGATCGCCGCGAACTGGTGGGTGTTCAGCACATAAAGCACGCTCGCCATCTCGGCCTGAATGGTCGCGCTGCGCGGGGTGTTCGCGACGAGACCCATCTCGCCGATCGTGGTGTAGCGGCCGAGGCTGCGCACGCGCGTGGTGCGGCCGTCATCGGCGGGCACCATGATGCCGACGCGGCCGTCGAGGATGAAGTGCATGGAATCGGCGGCATCGCCGGCGTGCACGATGACTTCGCCGGCGTCGACTTCGATCCGCTGGCAGCGCCGGATCAGCGTGTCGGCGTCGTCCTCGCTGTCGAGCAGCCCGGTGAACCAGCCGCGCAGATCGGCTTCCTCCTGCGCCAGCTCCTGGTGCTGTGCGATGATCTGGTTCTCGCACCATTCCAGCGCATGATCGAGCTCGTCGATCACGGAGACACCCTCGGTGATGAAATCGCCGGCGCGCAGCACCTGTTCGGCCTTGGCCGACAGATGCACCAGCATGAGCTCGACACCGACTTCGTGTGCGCTGCGCTTGATCTGCGCAAAGCTGTAGGCCGCCGACGAATCGACGCCGGTGACGAGCTTGAAGTCGAACAGCAGATAGCGGCACTCCGGATGCTCGCGCAGCAGCGCCTTGACGTGCTGGTACAGCCGGTTCGCGGAGCCGAAGAACAAATAGCTCTGCAACGTCAGGCCCTGGATCTTGCCGCCATGCGCCAGCAGCACGTCCCGGTCGTCGCGCGATCGATCCAGCGAGCTGCGGTACTCCGAGCCATCGAAGCCGTATTTGATCGCCTCGACTCGCGCTGCGCTGAGCGCAAAGGTGGCGCAGCCGATGATGACGCCGATCAGGATGCCGGGCACGAAGCCCCAGGCCACGATGATGGCGATGATCGCGAGCAACGACACATATTCGGTCTGCGACAGCCGCTTGCGCGACTCGATCATCCATTTGTGCAGCTGGTCGGCGCCGAGATAGATCAGGAGCCCGCCGAGCACGAATTTCGGCATGTAGCCGAGCAGCTGCGGCGCCACGGCGAGCATCAGCAGCGAGATGGCTGCGACCGTCAGTCCCGACAGCGGGCCGCGCCCGCCGCTCGAGAAATTGAGGATCGAGCGGCTGACCGAGATGCAGCCGGCATAGCCGGCCAGCGCGCCGGTCACGATATTGGCGAAGCCGGTGATGTTGAGCTCGCGCTCGAGATTGGCCTCGCGATGCACCGCGACCTCGATGCCGGTGGTGTTGAACAGCGTGCTCGCCGCCGTGACGAAGACGACGGCGATCATGTTGCCGAGCAGGTCCGGCACCGCCGACCATGGATACTGCGCGAGCTCGGCAGCGTGCCAGGGCAGCATGAAGGTCGATGCCGGCGGCGGCTCGAAGGTCCAGCCGGTCAGGTGCGCTTCCTCGGGCGTGAGGCCGATGATCCAGAACACAATATGCGCCACGATCACGCCGCCGACCAGGATGACCGGCAGGCCGAACGGGCTGCGCGAGCGATGCCAGGTCAGGTACAGCACCAGCGCCATCGCGCAGGCGGCGCTGAGCTCGGAAATCGTGATCATGTTGGTGAAGTGGAAGAGGGTGCCAAGCTGCACGGGGTAACCGGTGATCACCCTGATCGCGCCGAGCACGATCAGCAGGCCGGTCGCTCCGAGGAACCCGCCGACCACGGGGTAAGGCACGTAGCGGATGGCGCGGCCGAGCCGCGTCAGCCCGAGACAGCACAGCACGATGCCGGTGACGATGGTCGAGAGCCCGAGCGTGATCAGCACCGGCGTCAGCAGCGGGGCAGCAGGATTGGCGGCGTTGACGCGCTCGACCAGTGAGGCCATCAGGATTCCCGTCACCGCCGCGGTGGAGCTGTCGGGGCCGGCGACCGCGAACGGCAGCGAGCTGCCGAGCGCGATCAACGTCGCCAGCACCGCCGAGGAGATGAATGTCGCCGCGACGCCGTATGACAGATAGGGCGACAAGGGTCCGGCGAAGATCAGCAGCGCATAGGAGAGGCCGAAGGTGATGCCGAGCACACTGGCCGCACCGCCGCCGAGAATGTCGTGCATGGCCCGCCGCGCCCGCGAGCCGAAATAAAGCGATCGACTAATCACGTTAAAAAATGTCCTGAACTCTCACCGCCAGTCGTAGACGAGCCCGGCGCAGGACGACAACAGGATTTTTGTGACAACCGGTTCTCAACGCGTGCATTTTTAGCCCCCCGTGCGGGGACGGCTGGGGTGCAGGCGGCCGGAGCGGATGCGTTCCGATTGTCTAACCGAGGCTGTCCATGAACGCACGCAACCGCGGCGCCCATTTATGCGCGTCGCGGCCCGACGCCGAGTGGCCGTAATCGCTGTCGAGCAGGAAGTAATCGGCGTCGACGCCAGCGGCCTTCAGCGCCGGCATCACCTGCTGCGCGAGCTCCGGCGGGAACAGTTTGTCGGTCCGCGACAGCACGTAGAGCACCTTCGCCTTGATCCGTCCGAACTGCGCCGTCACGTCGAAGCCGCGCAGCGCCTTTGCAAGCGCCAGCAGCGAATTGGCGTCGAACCCCCTGGCCCATTCGGTGGCCTCGGCGCGGATCGTGGCCTCGATGGCAGCGGGATCGGTCAGCGTATCGCGCAGCCGCCTTTCGATGCCGTAGCTCTTCAACGTCGCGGTGCGGATCTGGATCATGCTCTCGAGCACGCCGCCGTAATCGTAGTAATCGCCGCCGTTCCAGTTCGGATCCTGCGACAGCCCCGCCATCAGGCGGGCGACATTGCCCTCGGCGCGCTCGCGCGGCACCAGCGGTGCGGTGACGACGGCGGCGATGCCGCGCATGGCAGCCGGATAGTTCACCGCCCATTGCAACGCCTGGAAGCCGCCATAGGACGGGCCGACGATCGCAACCAGCCGCTCGATGCCGAGACCATCGAGCAGTGCTCGCTGGGTCGCGACGATGTCGCTGACAGTGATATCAGGGAAGCGCGGCCCGTAGTGCCGGCCCGTCCGCGGGTCGATGCTCGCCGGGTTGGTCGAGCCGTAGGACGAGCCCAGCATGTTCGGGCAGATCGCGAAGTAGCGATTGGTGTCGACGGCCTTGCCGGGGCCGACGATCTCGCACCAGCTGCCTTCGCCGGTCGATCCGCCGGGATCGATCATCTGCGGCCCGCTGGTGTTGCCGTGTGTGATCAGCACGACGTTGTCACGGTTTGGCGCGAGCGTACCGATGGTGCGGTACGCGATCGTGACTTCAGGCAGCACGCCGCCGTTCGCCAGGCGGACATCTGACATGGTGAAGGTCTTCAGCTCGGTCGCGATCGGTTGTATGGGCATTTTCTGCTTCCGGAATGAGTACGACAGCTCAGCATGGCCGCGGCGGGAACGCAAAGACCCCCGTCCTGGCCTACCCGTTCCCGACCTCGTTGCCGAACGCGCCGTGACGGCCGATGCCGGAGGCAAAGCGCGTCGCCCCTGACAAGGTTTCGCCCGAGGCGATCACATCGAGTCCGCCGCGCATCTCGTTCCTGATCGCCTCTTCCTCGTCGAGGTCCCATTGCCGCAGCGCCGACAGCCGGTCGGCGCGCATGCAGGTCTGCGGGAATTTCGCGATGTCCTTGGCGAGCGCGATGGCGTGCGCGCGCGCTTCGCCTTTCGGCACCAGCCGGTTCGCGAGCCCCATGCGATGCGCCTCGGGGCCTGCCACCGGGCGTCCGGTCAGGATCAGATCGATCGCCTGGGAGTGGCCGATCAGCCGCGGCAGGCGGATGGTGCCGAGATCGATCAGCGGCACGCCGAAGCGGCGGCAGAATACGCCGAAGGTCGCGTCCTCCGCGACCACGCGCATGTCGGCCCACAGCGCGAGCTCCATGCCGCCGGCGACCGCATAGCCTTCGATCGCGGCGATGACGGGCTTCGAGAGCCGCAGTCGGCTCGGTCCCATCGGCGCGATCGTGTTGTGGCCGCCGACCTCGCGCTTCTTGTTGGGATCGCCCGCCGCCACCGCTTTCAAATCGGCGCCCGCGCAGAAATAACCGCCGGTGCCGGTGAATACCGCGACCGATGCGCTGGCATCGGCGTCGAACGCTAGGAACGCGTCATACAACTTGCGCGCGGTGGCACCGTCGACGGCGTTGCGGTTGTGCGGACGGTTGATGGAGACGATGGTAACAGGGCCATCGCGCTCGACGAGCACGGTATCGGCATCGGACATGGGTCGCTCCCTGGGTTTGTTGGTTGGAGCCAACCTAGCGGTCCCCGTCAGGCAATGCCATCGCGAACGAAGGCGACGCGGATGGTCGGATCTCCGATCGCCTCATGCGCATCCTCGAAACGGACCCGGCGGGTGATCACATGTTCGGGGTGGTAATGGCCTGCCGCGACATGGGCGACGCAATCGGGCAGTTCGGCGCGCACATTGACGCGCGAGACCTTCAGCGTGATGCCGACGCCGTACATGTGCCGGAGCGGCACCGGTGTGGTTTCGGCGAAGTCGCCATACATGCGCTGACAGATGCCGTTCGGTTCCGTCGAACGGAATGCCAACAGGATGCTGGCGTCGGTAGCGGCCGCGTCGATCACGATCGGAAACAGGCCGGGCGGCTCGATCATGAGGCCGGCCGGCGCTTCGATGATGTCGGCGCCGAGCGACTTCGCCTTGGCGAGGCGTGGCGCATGATCGTCGAGATAGACGACGCGGCCCGCGCCGCGCGCCACCGCCGCCTGCACCGCGAACATCGCGAGCGAATGCGCGAAACCGCCGATCACCAGCACGTCGGCACCGGGCCGTTGCTGGAGCCAGCGCGCCACCGCGCTGAAGCCGTCGGTCGCGCCATCCGCAAGCCCCGCCGTTTGCGACAGGGGATGACCTTCGGGTTGATGGACCAGCATGTGATCGGCGAACGGCACGCGGATCAGGTCGGACAGGCCGCCGCCATATTCCACGCCGCAGACCGGCTTCAGCCCGTAGGAGGAGCGAAACGGCACCGCCGTGCAGGCATTGGTGTGGCCGCGCCGGCAGCGGTCGCAGGCACCGCAACTGATCTGGAACGGAACGATGACGAGATCACCGGGCGCGAAATTCCTCACCGCGCCGCCGATGTCGACGATGCGGCCTGCGGTCTCATGTCCGAGCGCAAACGGACCTGCAAGACCCGATCGGCCGTGGACGATCGCCAGATCGAGATCGCAGCGCGTCACCGCGAGCGGCTGCACCAGCGCGTCGCGGTCATCGTGGAGCCTCGGCGGGGGAACGTCCCACCATTCGACCTTGTTGCCGCCGACATAAGTCAGTTGCCGCATCGCGCGCTCTCCGCTTTGGGCGGAGAGTGCAGGGAGGCAGAGGCGGCGACAAAAGGTTTGTCTTCAACGGTGGTGAATAGAATTCACCTGAATTGGATGGCGTCATTGCGAGGAGCGAAAGCGACGAAGCAATCCACATCTCTGCAAAGCCGCGGGATGGATTGCCTCGCTTCGCTCGCAATGACGGTGGTTCAAGTCTGCTGGAGTGCGCCTCTCACCCCGTCATCCGTCATCCTGGGGTGCGAGCGCAGCGAGCCTCGAAGGATGTACGGCCACCAGCGGGGCCGTCGACCCTTCGAGACGGCCGCGTTGCGGCCTCCTCAGGGTGACGGTGATGGGTTGGAAGGATCTCGGCTAAATCTTCAGCTCGCTGCCCGTGACGCGGCGATACGCTTCCAGATACCGCTTGCTCGTCGCGTCCACTACGCTCGCCGGCAGCGGCGGGGGCGGGGCGTCGCCGTTCCAGCGGCCGGCGCGGCGCTCGACGTCGAGATAGTCGCGCAGCGGCTGCTTGTCGAAGCTCGGCTGCGGCTGGCCGGGCTTGTAGGCATCGACCGCCCAGAAGCGCGAGGAATCCGGCGTCATCACCTCGTCGATCAGGATGATGCGGCCGTCCTTGTCGGTGCCGAACTCGAACTTGGTGTCGGCAATGATGATGCCGCGGGCGCGGCTGGTCTGCTCGCCATAGCCGTAGACGTCGCGCGCCATCTTCTCCAGCGTCGCGGCGACGTCAGCGCCCAGGATCTCGCGCACCCGCGTGACCGTGATGTTCTCGTCATGGCCGGCCTCGGCCTTGGTCGCCGGGCTGAAGATCGCGGGCTCGAGCTTCTGGCTCTCGACCAGGCCCGCTGGCAGCTTCTCACCGGCGAGGGTGCCCTCGGCCGCGTATTCCTTCCAGGCCGAGCCGGAGATGTAGCCGCGGATCACGCATTCGATCGGGAACACGGTGGTGCGCTTGCACAGCATCGCGCGGCCGAGGATGTCGGCGCGATGGTTCTTCAGTTCAGGCACCGCGCGGATGATCTCGTCGGCATCGGCGCTGATCATGTGATGCGGCACGGTGCCTTCGAGCTGCCGGAACCACCAGGCGCTGATCTGGGTCAGCACCGCGCCCTTCATCGGAATGGTTTCCGCCATCACCACGTCGAACGCCGAGATGCGGTCGGTGGTGAGCAGCAGCACGCGATCGTCGCCGACGGCGTAGATATCGCGCACCTTGCCGCGGCCGATCCGGGGCAGGGGCAAATCGCTGGATAGCATCGCGGTCATGGCGTGGGTCTTTCCGGCTGGCTTCTCAAAGACGAACGCCCGCACGCGGCGTGCGGGCGTTAGAGATTATCACAGGAAATAGCTCACTCCGGCAGCGGAATGAACTCATGTTCGTTCGGAACCTGCGCGAAACGCCCGGTTTTCCAGTCCTGTTTGGCCTGCTCGATCCGCTCCTTGGAGGAGGAGACGAAATTCCACCAGATGTGGCGCGGCCCTTCCAGGGCATCGCCGCCGAGGAACATCATCCGGGTCGGCCGTAGCGTCTTCACGGTGATGCGGTCGCCGGGCCGGAAGATCAGCAGCCGCGGCCCCTCATGGCGGTCACCCGCGATCTCGACCTCGCCGTCGACGAGGTAGATCGCGCGCTCCTCGTGATCGGGGTCGAGCGGGAGCGAAGTGCCGGCGTTAGCGGTGACCTCGGTGTAGAACCAGGGCGAGACCATGCTGACCGGCGAACTGATGCCGAACGCGGAGCCTGCGATGACGCGCGCGGTGAAGTCGCGCTCCGAGATCATCGGCAGGTCGCCCGCGCCATAATGCTGGAACGAGGGCGCGATCTCTTCCTTGCCTTCAGGCAGCGCGATCCAGCTCTGCAGGCCGAGCATCTTCTGGCCGTCGCGGCGCTGCACGTCGGGGGTGCGCTCGGAATGCGCGATGCCGCGGCCCGCGGTCATCAGGTTCATCGCGCCGGGCTGGATCTCCTGGATGTTGCCCTCGCTGTCGCGGTGCATGATGCTGCCGTCGAACAGATAGGTGACGGTGGCGAGCCCGATATGCGGATGCGGCCGCACGTCCATGCCCTTGCCGGCGAGATACTGCACCGGGCCGAAATGGTCGAAGAAGATGAAGGGTCCGACCATCTGCCGCTTGCCATGCGGCAGCGCGCGGCGCACCGCAAAGCCGTCGCCGAGATCGCGGGTGCGCGGCACGATGATCAGATCCAGCGCGTCGCAGGTCTTGGGATCGCCGAGTTCGGGATCGGTCGAGGGCTGCCAGCTCATCGCAAAACTCCTTTGTACTTCATTCCGATCATACTCCGTTCGTCGTCCCGGCCAAGCGAAGCGCGAGCCGGGACCCATAACCACAAATGCTTATGTTACGAAGGCTGGGGCCCCAGCCTGCGCACCAACTGAACTCGGTGGTTATGGGTCCCTGCTTTCGCAGGGACGACGACATGCTTTTGGCGCGTGCGAGCGCATGATAACAGCATAATCTTGGAAACCGGAGCTGCCGATGGTTTCTCTGATCAAGCCCGATGCAAGACTGTTGCGGGTCGATGGTCCCGTGATCGAGACCGCGCGCCTCATCCTGCGGCCATGGCGCGCATCGGACATCGCCGACAACACGCGGATGCTGTCCGATCCCGAGACGGCGCGTTTCATCACGCCGGATCATCAGCCGGTCACCTCGGAGCTGAAGGGGTGGCGCAATGCCGCGGTCATCTCGGGCCACTGGGCGCTGCATGGTTTCGGCATGTTCGCGGTCGAGGAGAAATCCTCCGGCCGCTACATCGGTCGCGTCGGGCCGTATTATCCGCCCGAATGGCCCGGCTTCGAGGTCGGCTGGGGCATTACCAAGGAGTGCCGCGGCAAGGGCTACGCGGTTGAGGCGGCGCGCGCCGCGATCGACTTTGTGTTCGCCAACTTCACCGTCGACCGCATCATCCATTGCGTCGATTCGGCCAACGTGGCCTCGCAAGCCGTGGCGCGACGGCTCGGCGCCGTGAACGAGGGGCCGGGCAAGCTCGAGGGCGATGTCGTCGATATCTGGGTGACGGCGCGCGAGCGGTGGCGCCGCGATCGGGCTTGAAAAACCCCGCCTGAGCGACGATTGTTCGGCTGACCCGGAGATCCTTTCGACCGATGACATTGGCCGCAACCGAACTCTGCCTGCGCGCCGCCGCGGTGACGCTGCTGCTGGTGCTTGCGGCCTCGATGTTCGCGGATTTCCGCAACGTGCTGGCGGGGTGGCTCGTGATCGCCTTCGCGCTCGGCGCGGCCGCGCATGCGGTGACCGCGTCGATTGGCGCCGGGCCGCCGATCTCGGTCTGGCACGCGCCGCTGATCGCGCTTTCGACCGGCGACATCGTGGTGTTCTGGCTGTTCACCCGCGCGCTGTTCGATGACGCCTTCGTCCTGCGCTGGTGGCACGGTCTGATCTGGGCCGCGGTGGTCGCGTTCAGCTTCGTCAATTGCATGTGGATCGCGCCGGGCGGCCACGCGCAGGCGGCGATTACCACGGTCAATCTGCTGACGCTGGTCTTCATCGTGCTTGCCGTGGCGCAGACCGTCGGATCATGGTCGGCGGATCTGGTCGAGCGCCGCCGCCGTGTCCGTGTCTTCATCGTCGCGGCCTCGGCGCTGTACGGCGGCATGAACGCGCTGCTGCAAATCGCCTATGCCGGCAGCCGCGTGACCGTGGAGTGGGCCAATTTGCTCAACGCGGCCGTGCTCGCCGCCATCGTCGCTGGTATCACCTGGGCGATGATGCGCGTCGATGGCGCCGATCTGTTCGCCACGCCGGTCGAGCCCGTCATTGCCAATGCGCCGCCGGCCGCGATGGAGGAGGCCGCGGACCAGAAGCTGGTCAATGCCCTGATGCGCCTGATGGCGGACGAGCGGATCTACCGCCAGGACAACGTCACCATCGGCACGCTGGCGACCCGGCTGAAGATTCCCGAATACCGGCTGCGGCGGCTGATCAACCAGCGGCTCGGCTATCGCAATTTCAATGTCTTCCTCAACAACCACCGGATCGAGGAAGCCAAGGCCGCGCTCGCCGACCCCGCGCAGGCCGAAGTCCCCGTCATCACCATCGCGATGGATGCCGGCTTCCAGTCCCTCGGCCCCTTCAACCGCGCCTTCAAGGCGACGACCGGCGTGACCCCGACGGAGTATCGGAAGCTGAAGGCGAGCGCGGCGTGATTGCTCTATTCCGTCGTGAGGGACGCACCGGCGACAGGGTTCCCTCCCCCCCTTGTGGCCCGCAAGGGGGGAGGGAGCCTGACTGGGGCGCGTCCCTTACGATGGGGCGTTGTAATCACGAGACAATTCCGAAATCGGCCAGTCTCTTCCAACCTTCAGCTAGCCCGATTTCCAAATCCGGCGAGCCCTTCCGCGTCCGTTCTTGCTTCCTCCAGCCACGCACTCTCGCATGCCGGAGGATTCCGTGACCCGTCGAAAACTCATCTTCATTCTCGCCGCCACCACTGCCCTCGGCGCGCTGGGCTGGTCCGCCGCCCGCGCCCGCGACGTGCCGAAGGTCGCGACTGGCTTTGTCGCCAACATCATCTGCTCCGAAACCTTCGTCAGCGGGCTCGACCCGAAGCGGAACTTCACCGAGACCACCGATGCGATGCCCGGCACCGGCCTGATCACCTGGGCGATGGACACCGAGGTCGACCTCGACCGCAGGGACGTCACCGTGACGCTGTTCGGGCTCGGCCGCAGCCATGCGGTCTATCGTGAAGGTGTCGGCTGCACCCTCGAACATGGCGAGACGCTGGCGGACATCGCGCTGCCGCCTGCACGGCCGCAGGCCGCCCTGTTGCCCGAGATCGCGGGCCCCGCGGTTGTAGCGCCGCAGAGCCCGCAGCTCGCGGCCGCGCTCGATCGCGCCTTTGCCGAACCGGCCGAGCCGCCGTTCCGCCGCACCCGCGCGGTTGTCGTGATGAAGGATGGCCGCATCGTCGCCGAGCGCTACGCCGACGGCATCGGCACCGACACGCCGCTGCTCGGCTTCTCCGCGACCAAATCGGTGATTTCGGCGCTGATCGGCGTCCTGGTGCGTGACGGCAAGCTTGCGATTGGTAAGCCGGTGCCGATCGCTGCCTGGCAGGACCCGAAGGATCCCAGGCATGCGATCACGGTCGATCAGCTGTTGCGCCACACTGCGGGCCTTGCGCTCGGCAGTTCGCTGCAGGCTTCGCTCGCCTCCGCGCTCGAACCGGTCAATCGGATGAAGTACATGGAATCGGATATGGCCGCTTACGCCGAGAGCATTCCGCTCGAAACGGCACCGGGCCAGGCATGGAATTATCACGACGGCAATTTCATCATCCTGTCGCATCTGATCCGCGACGCGGCCGGCGGCCGTGCTGCCGACGTGCTGCGCTTCGCGCGGGCTGAGTTGTTCGATCCGCTCGGCATGCGCAACGTCGTCATGCAGTTCGATGCGGTCGGCACGCCGGAAGGATCAGGCGCGATGATGGCGAGCGCACGCGATTGGGCGCGGTTCAGCCAGCTCTATCTCGACGACGGCGTGGTCGGTGGCCGGCGCATCCTGCCTGCGGGCTGGGTGAAGTACTCGGCGTCGCCGACGCCGAACGCCTGGGTTGGCATCGGCGCGGGCTTCTGGACCAATCTCGGCGACAGTTTTGGCGCCAAGTATCGCGTCGAGCACGGCTGGCCGCGCGACGCGTTCTTCGCCAAGGGCACGATCGGGCAGTATGTGATTATCGTGCCGTCACAGCGCCTCGTCATCGTGCGGCTCGGCCGTTCGCCGAACGCGCCGCCCAAGGCGGACGGTGTGTTTGACCTTGTTAGCGATGTCGTCGCGGCGACCGCGACAGGCGCGCGGCTCGCGGGCGGCAATTGATCGGCACGTCACACACCAACCGCGCGATCGTGAATTGAATCTCCGCGTGAGGAATTTTCTGATGCCGTGGCGCATCTCGCAGGAGGTGCGCCACTGTTCTCTTAGCATCGCCTCAGCCGGAGACCATCATGCCGAAAGCCTACTGGATCGTGCACGTCACGGTGCACAATGAAGCCCGTTATCCCGAATACCTCGCCGCCGCGATGCCGGTATTCGAGAAATACGGTGCCAACTTCATCGTGCGAAATGGCCCGTACGAAGTGGTGGAGGGCGCAACGCGCCAGCGCAACTTCGTCATCGAGTTCAAGGATCGCACCACCGCGATGAAATGCTACACCTGTGCGGACTATCAGGCCGCCAAGGCGATCCGGCAGAAATATTCGGACGGGGATTTTGTGATCATTGATGGGCCGGAATGACAGGGGGAATGCGGAAGCCTGATTCACAGACAGCGCAACACACTCAGTGTCGTCCCTGCGAAAGCAGGGACCCATAACCACCGATGGTTATTGTTGAACGATGCTAGAACGACGAGTCCCTTCCACTATTCCTGCCGCGGAGTATGGGTCCCTGCTTTCGCAGGGACGACGTGTGGAGGGAATCTCGCGCCCACTACACCTGTCATCGCCCG
>NZ_LGHK01000127.1 GCF_001908235.1 Bradyrhizobium sp. NAS96.2 | reverse complement strand
GCCAGCGCAATCACCGCGGCCATCGCCCCGAACCGGCGCGTGCCGGCCGGTTTGCCGGCGGTCTTGCCGGCCTGCTCGGCACCCGGCTTGGAGGCGGTCGCCTCATGGTCCCAGGTCCGATCACCGGGCGCCATGATCATCAGTCGGCCCGGGAAACGCGGCTCTTCACGCTTGCCGGTCTCGACCTTGGGCACCGCCATATTGGTCGGCTCGATCTTGGGGTCGATCTTGGGGTTGATCTTGGCGTCGATCCTGGCCTCGATCGCGGGATCAAGCCGGGACGGCTCAACCTTGGGAGCTTCGGCCTTCGGCGAGGTCTCTTCCTGCTCGGGCGCGAGCCGCGGAGTCTCGACACCGGCCACGGCCATCGCGGGCTCGCTCTTCGCCGCCATTTCGGCGCCGGTTTGACCGCTGACCGGCTCGCTCTGCTGCTCACTCACGTTCAAAGTCTCCAGACTTGGTTGACAATTCGGTAACTTTTATTGCTTGCGAAATGGTTACCCCGCGCCGCCATTACCTAAATTTTAGGGAGTTTTCCGGGCCGGATTTGGGCGATGTTGCCCTGCGGCAATCTGCGTCAGCTCCGTTTGCGCGCGGCGCTTTCCCGATTAACATGCCGTCATCTTCCAGCCAGAAGGCAGGGGAGCACTATGACGATCGAGAAATGCATCAATGAATTTGGTGTCGATGACGTCATTTTTGAGGAAGGCTCGACCGGCCGAGACCTATTTGTCGTGCTCGACGGCACCGTCGACATCGCCAAGATCGATGGTGGCAACAAGACGGTCATCGTCAGCCTCGGCAAGGGCGAGTTCTTCGGCGAGATGGCCGTGATCGACGGCTCGGCGCGCTCGGCGACCGCCATCGCAGCCGCGCCCGCGACGCGGGTGATGCGGATCAACCACGCCCGCTTCGTCTATCTGGTCAGCCAGCAGCCGGCCTTCGCGCTGATGGTGATGGATGCGCTCTCGAAACGCCTCCGCGCCTCCAACGCCGTCACTTACCGAGCGGCAGCCGCATCATGAGCGACCGCAAGCTAAGCCCGTTCAAGACGCTGTTCGACGCCGACGTCGCGACGCTGATCCAGGCGGCCGACGACGTCTACCAGATCCGTTTCAAAAACCGCGCGGCCAACGCCTATCTCGTACGCGGCAGCAAGCGGACCATCATGATCGACGTCGGGCTGTCGACCAATTATCCGTCGCTCGTCGCCTGTCTCAACCATCTCGGGATAACGCCCGAGATGATCGACATGGTGGTGCTGAGCCACGAGCATCTCGATCACATTGGCGCGGCCTATCATTTCCACGGCTCAGCCTATATCGCCGCGCATCGGCTCGCCGCCAACAAGATCATGCTGCGCGACGACTTCTCGATGCTGCGCAAGATGTTCAACGAACCGAACGTGCCGATCGACATCGACATCTGGCTCGAGGAAGGCAACCTGATCGACCTCGGCAATCTCCGCCTCAACGTGATGTACACGCCGGGCCACACCTCGGCCTGCATCTCGCTGTTCGATCAGGACAAGGGCCTGCTGTTCGCCGCCGACACGCTGATGCCCGGCGGCGTGATGGGCGGCGTGTTCGGCTCCGGCTCGATTGCCGATTACATCCAGTCGCTGGAGCGGCTGAAGGGCCTCAATTCGAAGATCCTGCTGTCGGGGCACGGCCGGCTGTCCGACACGCCGCAGGACGATGTGCGGATCGCACTGCAGCGCTCGCACGCTTTGCTCGAGGACACCGCGCAACTGTTCGACGCCCTCGATGCGCGCTCGAACTTCGAGCCGATCATGCAATCGGTGCGCGACCTCAACAAGCTCGACGATTGACGGCTAGGTCCCAGCCGAAGCCGGCCCGTTGTGACCTGCCACGACTTTGCACTAGGATCGGCTCGCAACGATAAGAATCACAGACGCGGCGATGCAAGCCGTTGCCGACAGCGGGGAGACGAAGCGAATGCAGGCTGACACGATGGCGCAGATGCGCCGCCGGGTGGTGATCTCCTCCACGATCGGCAATGCGCTGGAATGGTTCGACTTCACCGTTTTTGGCCTGTTCGCCGGCATCCTGAGCAAGCTGTTCTTTCCCGCGGACAATCCGCATTCCTCGCTGCTGCTCACCTTCGCAACATTCGGGATCGCCTTTGCGGCCCGGCCGCTTGGGGGCCTGGTGTTCGGGCTCTATTCCGACAAGCACGGCCGCAAGAAGGCGCTGGTCGTGATGATATCGCTGATGGCGGCCGGCACCGGCCTGCTCGGCGTCCTGCCGACCTATGGCGCGATCGGAATCGCGGCGCCGCTGTTGCTGCTGCTGGCACGGCTGATCCAGGGCTTTTCCGCCGGCGGCGAGTTCGGCAGCGCCAGCGCGATGCTGATCGAGTTCGCGCCGCCTGGCCGGCGTGGCTTTTACGGCTCGTTCCAGATGGTGTCGCAATCGCTGGCGTTCGGCCTCGGTGCCGCGATGGCGATCGGCCTCAATCTCGGCCTGTCGGCGGACGCCTTTGCGAGCTGGGGTTGGCGTGTGCCGTTCATCCTCGGCATTCTGATCGGGCCGACCGGATGGTACCTGCGCCAAAGGTGCGACGAGTCGCCCGAATTCAAGGCGTATCTTGCCGAGAGGGCTGCGACGGCGCAGCCGGGCAGGCAGACCACGCTCGGCCAATTGTTCTCCGAACATCCGCGCGAGTTGATTGCCTCGTTCTGCCTGATCGCCGCCGGCACGGCGATCAACTATGTCAATGCGATCTTTCTGCCGACCTATGCGGTCGCCGAGCTGAAGCTGCCGATCCTGAACGCGCAGCTCGGCCTGCTCGTCGTCAGCCTCATCAATGCGGCGGTGGCGGTGGCCTGCGGTGCCCTCTCCGACCGGATCGGTCGCCGCGCGGTCCTGGTTCCGGCGTTGATCATCTACAGCTTGCTGTTCTATGTGATCTTGCAGCGGCTCGTCGCCACGCCGACCACGGCGAACCTCTGGCAGTTGCAGATCGTCGCGGTCCTGCTCGGAGCCCTGGCCGGGCCGATGCCGGCCTTCATGACCGAGATATTCCCCGTCGGCGTGCGCTCGACCGGGGCATCGCTGATGTACAATCTCGCCGTGATGCTGTTCGGCGGGCTGGCGCCGTTCATCAACACCTGGCTGGTCCAGGTCACGGGCGACAAGGCTGCTCCGGTCTACTACATCCTCTTCGCCGCAGCGGTGGGCCTCGTGGGTCTGTCGGTCTATCGCGGACGACCGTCGGTGCCGGGAATCGCAACTCAACCGGCGCAATGACCGCGACCGGTGTGACGGCTGACGCCCGAGCTTGCGCGACTGTGCCGGTGGCGCTGCATTTGACAAATCCGCGCGTGGCCTGTTCAACAGCGGCAACAAGAACGCTGAAAAACAGGGAGCGAGGACCATGAAGCTTTACGACTCGATCGGACCCAATCCGCGCATCGTGCGCATGTTCATGGCGGAAAAGGGCATCGAGATCCCCAAGGAGACCGTCGACCTGCGCAAGGGCGAGAACCGCGAGGAAGCGCATCTGAAGCGCAATCCGCACGGCCAGATGCCGGCACTCGAGCTCGACTGCGGCAACTACCTCTCGGAGATCACGGCGATCTGCGAATATCTCGAGGAGAAGCACCCTTCGCCCGCGATGATCGGCAGCACGCCGGAAGAACGCGCCGAATGCCGGATGTGGACGCGCCGGGTCGATCTCAACATCGCCGAGCCGCTTGCCAACGGCTATCGCTTCGGCGAGGCGCTGAAATTCTTCGAGAAGCGAATTCCGGTCGCACCCGAAGCCTCGCCGGGGCTGAAGATGATCGCCGCCAACCGCATCAAGTGGCTGAACGATCAGATGGCCGACGGCCGCGACTATATCTGCGGCAAGCGCTTCACGCTCGCCGACATGCTGCTCTATTGCTGGATCGATTTCGGCAACCAGGTCGGCCAGCCGCTGGACCAGTCGAACGCCAACATCGTCGCCTGGTTCAACCGCGTCGCCGCGCGGCCGTCGGTGAAGGCGTAGGGCGGTCTTCTTATCCTCCCCTGGAGGGGGAGGATCGGTTCGCATGAAGCGATAGCACAATGCGAACCGAGGTGGGGTGATCTCTCAACTCGGGCAGCCTTCAGGCGGAGAGACTTTCACCCCACCTCGCCGCTCATTTCATTCGCGTCGATCCTCCCCCTCCCCGGGGAAGATGAAGAAGGCCAAGTAGCTCAATTCCTCAAATCACCACCGGCCTATCCGGCAGCTCATTCGGGCCGCCCTCGGCAGGCGGAAAATACTTCGCCAGTTCCCGCGACACCGCCGCGATCCCCTTGATCACGCCCTGCTCGAACCGGCCGGCCCGAAAGTCCGTTTCCATGGCGCGGCAAATCGCTTCCCAGCCGGCGTGGCCGACCTTGGCATCAATGCCGCGGTCGGCCACGATCTCGACGTCGCGGTCGGCGAGCAGCAGGTAGATCAGGACGCCATTGTTGTGATGGGTGTCCCATATCCGCAAATGCGAGAACACGTCGAGCGCCCGCTCCCGCGCCGGCTGATTGCGGAACAGCGGCACGCCGTCGAGTGCGCCTTCGACGACGAAACGGATCTGGCCCGAATGGGTGGCCTCGCCGGCCGTGATCGCCTGTTCGATGGCATCGAGGACGCGCGGCGGAAACTCGCGCCGCACGCGCCAGCGATGCTCGATCAGATGCTTGCCGATGCGCTTGATGCTCATATCCCTACCAGCTCCCCGAGGCGCCACCGCCGCCGAAGCTACCGCCTCCGCCGCTGAAGCCGCCGCTGTCGCTCGAACTCGAGCCGCTGCTCCAGCCCCCGCCGCCGGACCAGCCCCCGGAATAACCGCCGCCGCGCCGGTACGGTCCCGAGCCCGCCGCCGGACCACCGAAGTTCAAGCCGCCAAAGATCAGCGCCGCAACGCCGGCGAACAGGCCGACCACCAGCGCGGTGGCGAGCGAGCCGGCCAGCATCCAGGTGAAGACGCCGACGATGCCGCCGGTCGCGACCGAGCCCAACAGCCGCCCCAGCAGGCCGCGAAGGAAGCCTGCCACGATGACGACGCCGAAAATCACGACCGGGTTGGCGAAGTCGACGAGATTGGGCGCCTGCCAATGCTCGGGCTCCGGTGCCGGCAATTGCTCGCCATTGACCAGGCGGATCATCCGGTCGATGCCGGCCGAGATACCGCCGGCGAAATCGCCGGCCTTGAATTTCGGTGTGATATCCTCGTCGATGATGCGATGGGTGACGACGTCGCTCAGCACGCCTTCGAGGCCGTAGCCGACCTCGATGCGCAAATGACGATCATTCTTGGCAACGACGAGCAGCGCGCCATCGTCGACCTTCTTGCGCCCGATCTTCCAGGCCTCGGCCACGCGGATCGAGAACTGCTCGATGGTTTCTTCGCCTGTTGTCGGCACGATCAAGACTGCGATCTGGCTGCCCTTGCGGGTCTCCAGATCCTTCAGCCTGTCGTTCAGCGAGGTGACATCACCTGCCGATAGCGTCCCGGTCTGATCGACGACGCGGCCGGTGAGCTGAGGTACTGCAACCTCGGCCCACGCCGGACACATGAAGCCCAGCAGGAAGGCGAACAGGATGACGCGTGCGGCGGTCATCGCGACGGGCGCCGGGCGGCGTTATTTCGACGGCGCGGGGGACGGCGACGGTGCCGGATTGAAATCGACCTTCGGCGCGGTCGAGATCTCCTTCTCATTGTCGACCGTGAAGTTCGGCTTCTCCTTGTAGCCGAACGCCATCGCGGTCAGGTTGTTCGGGAAGGTTCGGATGCCGACGTTGTACTCCTGCACCGCCTTGATGTAGCGGTTGCGCGCCACCGTGATGCGATTCTCGGTACCTTCGAGCTGCGCCATCAGATCGCGGAACAACGCATCCGATTTCAGCTGCGGGTAGTTTTCGGTGACGACCAGGAGCCGCGAGAGCGCGCTGGTCAGTTCGCCCTGCGCCTGCGTGAACTTCTGGAATGCCGCGGGATCGTTGAGCACCTCGGGCGTCGCCTGGATGCTGCCGACCTTGGCGCGTGCATTGGTGACGCCGAGCAGCACGTCCTTCTCCTGCTGCGCAAAACCCTTCACCGAGTTGACCAGGTTGGGCACCAGGTCGGCACGCCGCTGGTACTGGTTCACCACCTCCGACCAGCTCGACTTGACCTGCTCGTCATTGGTCTGGATCGCGTTGTAGCCGCAGTTGGTCAGGCTCAAGGTCGCCAGCGCTGCCAGCACGGTCCAAAGCTTACGCATGAAGATGGTCCTCCCGGTGGATTCTCTCTCACGGTAACAGATTTCCGCCTGATAATCCCGTGGCGCGGATTTCGCGCGCTGTTTTGCGGATGATGGCCCTTGCCTATCCCTCCCTGCGCCGTTCATCATGGCGAAAAAATCGATCGCGGGAGGATCCATTGGCGTCTGAACAATTCGAGACGATTGTTGTCGAGCGGCCCGACCCCGCGATTACGCGGATCGTGATGAATCGCCCTGAGGCGCGCAACGCCCAGAACCTGCAGATGACCTACGACCTCAACGCCGCCTTCGACCGGGCGGTGCAGGACGACACGGTCAAGGTCATCATCCTCGCCGGCAATGGCCCGCATTTCTCGGCCGGTCACGATCTCAGGCCAGGAGCCAAGAATGAGGCGGGCGTCGATTTCCCGCCAGTCGGAAATTGGGGTGGCTTCGCCGAGCCCAATGCCCACGGCCGCTTCGCGCGCGAGCAGGAGATCTACCTGCAGATCACGCGGCGCTGGCGCAATCTCGCCAAGCCGACGATCGCGGAAGTGCACGGCAAGTGCATCGCCGGCGGGCTGATGCTGGCCTGGGCCTGCGACCTGATCGTTGCCAGCAGTGACGCCGAATTCTGTGACCCCGTGGTGACGATGGGCGTCTGCGGCGTCGAGTGGTTCGTGCATCCCTGGGAGCTCGGCGCACGCAAGGCCAAGGAGATGCTGTTCACCGCCGACGTCTGGAGCGCCGACGAGGCGCATCGCCTTGGCATGGTCAATCACGTGGTGCCGCGCGGCGATCTCTTCTCCTTCACGCTGGCGCTGGCGCGCAGGATCGCCGCGAAACCCGCTTTTGCGCTGAAGCTCTCCAAGGAGGCGGTGAACCGCTCGATCGACATCATGGGGCAGCCTGCCGCGATCGATCAAGCCTTCGCGCTGCATCAGCTCTGCCACGCCCACAACCTTCAGGAATTCGGAATGGTGGTGGACCCGGCGGGTCTGCATCCTTCCGTCAAGAAAACCGCCAACGTGTAGAAAGCCAGATGGACCTCACCCTCAGCGACGAGCAGCGCCTGCTGCGCGAAAGTGCCGACCGCTTCGTGGCGGAGACCTTCACATCAGAGCATCGCAAGAAGGCGGTGAACGATCCGCTGGGCTATTCGCCCGCGATCTGGAAACAATTCGCCGAGCTCGGCTGGCTGGCGCTGCCGATCGCTGAGGCCCATGGCGGGCTCGGCGGCGGCGCGATCGAGATCGGACTATTGATGGAAGCGTTCGGACGCGGGCTGGTGTCCGAGCCGTTCCTCTCCACTGTCGTGATCGGCGCGGCGCTGGTCGCCGAATGCGGCACCGAAGCGCAGAAGCAGGCGATCCTGCCCAGGATTGCCGAGGGCGCGCTCACGCTCGCCTTCGCGCATTCGGAGCGCGCCGCGCGCTTCGATCTCGCTTATGTCGACACCACGGCGACCAAGACCGCCGACGGCTGGCGATTGAACGGCAGCAAGGTCGCAGTGCTCGACGGCGCGGCAGCCAACCAGATCATCGTTTCCGCTCGCATCGCCAACGCCAATGGCGCATCCGGCAAGCTTGCCTTGTTCCTGGTGCCGGCTGGTGCGCCCGGCCTCACCTCGCGTGACTACGCGCGGCTTGGCGGGGGGGCGCGGCTGCAATCTCGATCTCAGGGATGTGCAACTGCCGGCCGACGCGCTGCTCGGCGACGGCAGTGATGCGCTGCCCGCGATCGAAACCGTGGTCGACCGCGCAATGGCCGCGCTCGGCGCGGAAGCAGTTGGCATCATGCAGAGGCTGCTCGACACCACGCTTGAATATACAAAAATCCGCAAGCAGTTCGGGCGGCCGCTGTCGGCCAATCAGGTGATCCGTCATCGCCTCGCCGATGTGGCGATGCAGGTCGACGAGGCGCGCTCGATGGCTCTGCGTGCCGCGCTCATGGCCAACGCTGAGCCGGTGGCGCGCAGCCGTGCCGCGTCCGGCGCCAAGGCCAAGATCGGCAAATGCGCGCGCTTTGTCGCCGAGCAGGCGGTGCAGTTGCACGGCGCCATGGGCGTCACCGAGGAGCTCGACATCGGCGCCTATTTCAAGCGGCTGCTTGCCTTCGACACCCTGTTCGGCGGCAGCGCCCATCATTATCGCCGCCACGCCGCGCTGAGCGGCCGCGTCCACGCGTAAACGGAGAGCGCACCATGGATCTCACCTTCAGCGCCGAAGAACGTGCCTTCGAAAAGGAAGTCCGCGACTATATCGCCGAGAGTCTGACGCCAGAAATGAAGCGCGCCACCGCGCTGACACCGTCGGTGTTCTCCGATCCCGATATCGGCATGGCCTGGCAGCGCGCGCTGCACCGGAGGGGCTGGGGCGCGCCGGGCTGGCCGGTCGAACATGGCGGACCGGACTGGACACCGGCGCAGCGCTGGATCTTCGAGGCCGAGTGCGCCCGCGCCGGCGTGCCGAATGTCAACGTGATGGGCGTGAAGATGGTCGGTCCCGTCATCATCGGCTTCGGCTCGCCCGAGCAGCAGAACTTTTACCTGCCGCGGATCCTCTCGGGTGAAGACTACTGGTGCCAGGGCTATTCCGAGCCGGGCTCCGGCTCCGACCTCGCCTCGCTGAAGACCCGCGCAGTGCGCGACGGCGACGACTACGTCATCAACGGCACCAAGATCTGGACCACGCATGCGCATCACGCCAACCGCATGTTCGCGCTGGTGCGCACCAATGAGGGCGAGCGGCAGCAGGACGGCATCAGTTTTATTCTCATCGACATGAAGACATCAGGCATCACGACGCGCCCGATCCTGACCATCGGCGGCGATCACGAGGTCAACCAGGTGTTCTTCGACGACGTCCGCGTGCCCGTCGCCAATCGCGTCGGCGAAGAGGGCAAGGGCTGGACCTACGGCAAGTACCTGCTGGAATTCGAGCGCGGCTCCGGCATCGCGTCCGCTAAGCTGCGCGAGGCGCTGAAGACGATCTCCGATCTCGCGGACTCCGAGGTCACCGGCCGCGCCATCGAGGACCCTGACATCGCGATGCGGATGTCGGAGGTCGAGGTCGATATCGATGCGCTCGAGATGACCGAGCTCAGGGTGCTGTCGGCGCTGCAGACCGGGCAAAATCCCGGCGCGGTGTCGTCGCTGATCAAGCTCCGCGTCAGCGAAATCCGCCAGGCGGTGACGCGGCTCGGCGTCGACGTGATCGGCCAGGACGGCCTCGCCGTCGAGCCGGCGCGACCGTTCTACCGGCTCAACCACGAGCCGGCGATTCCGGAAGAGCTGCTGCCGGTGTGCCGGAATATCTCAACGGACGGGCGTACACGATCTTCGGCGGCTCGTCGGAGATCCAGCGCGATATCATCGCGAAGATGGTGCTGGGGTTGTAGGCCGCATCTGGCCGCGATCGCCTTCCCTTCACCCTCCCCTGGAGGGGTCCCTCCAGGGGAGGGTGGCAGCGTGGCGCGTTTACACCCCCGCCTTGGCGTCCTGGATCGCCTGCCAGATCTTCACCGGCGTCAGCGGCGTGTTGAGCTGGGTGATCCCGACCTCGCTCAAGGCGTCCATCACGCCGTTGGTGATGCAGGGCGGCCCGCCGATCGCGCCCGACTCGCCGCAACCCTTGGCACCGAGCGGATTGGTCTTGCAGGGTGCAGAGGGATCGAGCGTCACTGACATCGGCGGAACGTCCGATGCGCGCGGGATGCAATAGTCCTGATAGCTCGCGGTCAGCAGCTGACCTTCCTCGCTGTAGGCGACGCCTTCATAAAGGGCCTGGCCGATGCCCTGGACAACGCCGCCATGCACCTGCCCCGTCACCAGCATCGGATTGACCGCGACGCCGACGTCGTCGACCGTGGTGTAGCGCACCACGCGCGTGACGCCGGTCTCGGGATCGATCTCGACCTCGCAGATATGGGTGCCGTTCGGCCAACTCGGTCCGTCGACATTGCCCTCGCTCTCGACCGAGAGCTTGGCGCCGTTTTCTTTCTTCGCGATCTCGAACAGGCTGATGCGCCTGTCGGTGCCGACCACGGTGAGGAAGCCGTCGCGATACTCGATGTCCCCGACGGAGGCTTCCAGCAGGTTTGAGGCCTTGTCGCGCGCCTTGTTGATCATGTCGTTGGCGGAGACCGCAACCGCGGTGCCGCCGACGAACAGCGAGCGCGAGCCAACGCTGCCGAACCCGGTGGCAAGGTCCGTGTCGCCCTGGATGACGTCGATCTTGTCCATGGCAATGCCCAGCGTATCGGCGATCATCTGGGTGTAGGTGGTGGCGAGGCCCTGCCCCATCGCCATAGTGCCGGAGTGCAGGACGACGCGGCCTTCGGCGGTCGCATGCAGCGAGACGTTTTCGGTGTGGGCGCGGCCGCCGGTCCATTCGATGTAGCTGGTCAGGCCGCGGCCATAGAGCAGGCCCTTCTTCTTGGCCGCCTTCTTGCGCGCGGCAAAGCCGTTCCAGTCGGCCAAATCAGACGCGCGCTCCAGCATGTGCGCGAACGCGCCGGAATCATACACCTGCCCGACCGCATTGGTGTAAGGCAGCTGCGCCGGCTTGATGTAGTTGACCTTGCGGATGGTGCGCGGATCCATGCCGATCTGGCGCGCGGCGGCGTCGAACAGCCGCTCGACGATGAACACCGCCTCGGGCCTGCCGGCGCCGCGATAGGCGCCGACCGGCGCGGTGTGGGTCATCACCGACTTCACCTCGAAATGCACCAGCGGCAAATCGTACACGCCGGTCTGCACGAACGGGCCGAGCACCAGCGGAATGATGTTGGCGGTGCCCGACGAGTAAGCGCCGGTGCCGCCGATCGAGCGCACCCGGTAGGCCAGCACGCGGCCCTTGGCGTCGAGCGCGAACTCGCCGGTCGAGGTGAGGTCGCGGCCATGGGTGCCGCCGACGAACTCGTCGGTGCGGTCGCCACGCCAGCGGATCTTCTCGTTCAGCTTGGTCGCGGCATAGGCGACGATGCCGTCTTCCGGATACAGGCTGGTCTTCTGGCCGAAGCCGCCGCCGATATCGCCGACCAGCACGCGCACGCTGTCCTTTGGCCGCTTCAGGATCGATTCCGCGAGGAGATCGCGGGTCGAGCCCGGGGTCTGCGACTGCACGTGGAGGATGAGCCGGCCGGTCTTCTTCTCGATCTCGGCAATGGTCGAGCGCGGCTCCATCGCCGACGGCACCAGGCGCTGGCTCACGAGATCGAGCGACACCTTGTGCGCGGCGCTGGCAAAGGCTTGCTCGACCTTGGCGGCGTCGCCATAGCTCATCGCGGCGACGACGTTGTCGGGCGCCTCCGGCCACACCGCGGGCGCGCCGGGCTTGATCGCCTCGACCGGATCGACCACCGAAGGCAGCACCTCGTAATCGACCTCGATCGCCTCCGCCGCGGTCTGCGCCAGCGTCCGCGAGGTCGCGACCACTGCCGCGACACCCTCACCGGCATAGCGCACCACTTCATGCGCCAGCAGGCGCCGCGGCGGCACCGTCATCGGCGAGCCGTCGGGCCGCTTGAAGATCGCAAGCGTCGGCAGCGTGCCGATATCGTCCTTGACGAGGTCGGCGCCGGTATAGACCGCCTTGACGCCGGGCATCTCCAGCGCCGGCTTGGCGTCGATCGACTTGATGTTGGCATGGGCATGCGGCGAGCGCAGCACGTGCAGCCAGAGCGCGCCGTCCTGCGGCTTGTCGTCGATGAAATGCCCCTTCCCGGTGACCAGCCGCTGGTCTTCCAGACGCTTGACTGGCTGGCCCGCACCAAAACGCATATTGCCGGGAAGAATGTTCATCAGAGGGTCCTTCGAGCTTCCAATATTTGGCGGGGGTTTTAGCTGATTTTGGCGGCCTGACAACCGCGCGCCGAGCGCGTCCACCCTGCGGCGCGCGCGAGCGCTGCCCGTGGCATGCGACCGGCCAATCGCTACATCATTGCGTTCGGCCGATATCGGCGACGGCAACCTCGACGTCGCGCGTAGAGCCGTCGCGGCTCACGGTGAGGCGCACGTTCTTGCCGACCCCGATCTGCTCGAGCTGATCGGCCAGGTCGGAGAGGCGACGGACCGGCTTGCCGTCGACCGCGGTGATCACATCGCCGAGCTCACCGGTCGACATATCGACCCCGCGCAGTCCGGCGCGCTCGGCCGGCGAGCCCTGAGTGGTGCGCACGATGATCAATCCCTCGGCGCCGATACGCGTGGCGACCGCCTCATTCGCGGTCACGATGCCGATCCCCGGCGTCGGCACGCGTCCGTTGCGGATCAGCTCGGGGACCACGCGGTTGACGATGTCGACCGGGATCGCAAAGCCGATACCGGCATACGAGCCCGACGGCGACAGGATCGCCGTGGTCACGCCGATCAGGCGGCCGGCGGAATCCAGCAATGGGCCACCCGAATTGCCGGGATTGATCGCGGTATCGGTCTGGATCACGTTGGAGATCTCGCGCCCGCTGGAGGTCGGCAGCCTGCGCTTCAGCGCGCTGATGATGCCGCTCGACATCGACTGGTCGAGCCCGAACGGATTGCCGATCGCATAGGCGAACTGACCGACCTTGAGGTCGGCCGAGCTGCCAAGCGCCAATGGCGGCGGCAGCTTGCGCGCGCTGCGAATGCGCAGCACCGCCAGATCGTAGTTCGGCGCCGTGCCGACGATCTCGGCGCGCACCGCTTCGCCGGAAGCAAAGCGGATCGCGACCTGGCTCGCGTTCTGCACCACATGGTTGTTGGTGACGACGTGGCCGTCATTGTCCCAGACAATGCCGGTGCCGGACGCCGAGCCGCTCTCCTGGTCCTCGCTCAACGGATTGGCGGCGGTCTGCGTCACCACCTGCACGACCGACGGCGAGACCTTCTCGAAGATCTCGACATTGGCCTTTTCGGCCTCCGACAGCGCGCCGCGCTCGGCGACCGCCCGGGCAGCCGGGCCCGTCCACGGCGCCTGACGGATGTTGCCGGCCGCGACGATCAAGAGAATGGCCGCGATGACGGCCACGATAACGGCAGTGCGCCGACTCATGGGTGTGCTCCAAGCAACAAACGCCCGGGGTCAACAGAGGTTTCTGGCGCGACCAAGGCGGAATGCCCGACATTTTGCCGCGCGGCCGGCGGCGCGCTCAGCTGAGATCGCGCAACTCGGCCTCGACCACCTTGCGCTGCTCGGCGGTGAGCGGCGCCTGCGGCGGCACGGGGTCGCCGACATCGTAGCCCTGGCTCGCGAGGCCGGCCTTGATGCAGGCCGCGAGGTTGAAGCGGGCGAACGCCTCGTTGATGCGCCAGAGCTTGCGCTGCACGGTCATCGCCTCGTCCCAGCGGGCGCGGCGGCAGAGATTGTAGAGCTCGACGCTCTGGCGCGGGATGATGCAGGCCGGGCCAGCCATCCAGCCATGGCCGCCGATCAGCATGACAGCGGCCGGAATATGGGCGGACGCCGAGAACACTTTCAAGCTGTCGCCGCAGCGGTTCATGATCGACAGCAGCCGGCCGGTGTTGGTCGAGGCGTCCTTGATGTAGCCGATGCGCGGGTGCTCCGCGAGGCGCGCGATGACGTCGAGCGTGAGGTCGGAGCGCTGGAAATTCGGATTGGTGTAGATCACGATGGGAATATCGACCGCGTCGGCGATGGCGCGGAAATAGGCCTCGACCTGCGCATCACTGAGCGGAAAATACGCCTCCAGGATCGCGAGAATGCCGGCGGCACCCCGCTTCTGATAGGCCTTGGCCTGCGCCACCGCATCGGCCGTCGAGGTCGAGGCGACGCCCGCCACCACAGGCACGCGGCCCTGGGCGGCCTCGATCGTGGTCGCCACCACCTGCACGCGCTGCGCATTGTTGAGATAGGCGAACTCGCCGGTCGAGCCGAGCGGCGTCAGTCCGTGGACGCCGGCCTTGATCAAATCGTCACAGAGCCGGCCCAGCACCTCGGTGCGGACATGGCCGGCGGGATCGACCGGGGACACCAGATACGGAAAGACGCCGTGGAAGTCAGCCATTTGCGAGCCTCGTTGACGGCGAGACATAATCGGGATCGTGCGCAAAGGGAAGCGGCTCGCCGCTGCGCATGGCGCCGAGCACCACTGCAAAGTCGGTTACCGCGCGAAAACCGAGCAGCCGTTCGGCCTTGCTCGCGTCATAGATCCGGCCGATCGATTGAGGCAGCCGCCAGCCGCGCTTTGCAAACAGCGCCGGCGCGTCGGGAAAATAGCCCGCGATCACGCCGGCCGCGTCCGTCTTCAGGGCCGCAACATCGCTGCGCGCAAACGGGGGCGGCGCGCTGATCACGAAGACCTCGAAGCCGCGGATATTCTCCAGCGCCACGACATGGGCATCGGCGGCGTCCTCGACCGTGAGGCGGCGGTACAGCAGCTCGGTCGCCTTCAGGTTCTCGCCATGGATGTCGCGGATGGTGTCGTCGTCCTCGGGGAAGAAGCGGCTGGTGCGCAGCACCGCGCAATTCAGCCCATGCTCGCGGCTGTACAGCCGGCACAGCGCCTCGGCGGCGAGTTTTGTCACTCCATAGATGTTGCGCGGCTCGAGCGGCCCGCTCGTCTCGTCGAGCCAGACCGCGGCATGGCCCTCCTCGTCGCGGATCGCCTGCGAGATCATCAGCGAGGTGGTCGAGGTGAACACGAAGCGATCGTGGCCGGCGGCCGCGGCCGCCTGCAGCAGATTGAGCGTGCCTGATACGTTGACGTCGACAAAGGCCTGCGGCGCGAACCGCGCGATATCAGGCTTGTGCAGCGCGCCGCCATGGATCACGGCTTCGATGCCGTGATCACCGAACACGCGGTCAACCACCGATCGCTCGGCTACCGAGCCGACCACATCGGTCGCCGCGCCCGGAACGACGTCGAGGCCGGTCACGTGATGGCCGGCCTGTCGAAGCCGCGGCGCAAGGAAGCGGCCGAGCCAGCCGGAGGAGCCGGTCAATAAGACGCGCATGAATTCCGCCCGACCCCGCGCCTTCAGAATACCTTGGCGATCGCGGCCTGCGCGTCACCCTGGATCTGCTTCAGATGATCCGGCCCGCGGAAGCTTTCGGCGTAGATCTTGTAGACATCCTCGGTGCCGGAGGGACGCGCGGCAAACCAGCCGGACTCGCTCTCGACCTTGATGCCGCCGAACGGCTGATCATTGCCCGGCGCCTTGGTCCTGACCGCGCGCACGGGATCGCCGGCGAGCTCAGTCATGTTGAGCTGCTCCGGCCCAAGCGCCTTCAGCGCGTTCTTTTGCTTCGGCGTCGCCGCGACATCGATGCGCTCGTAATAGGGCACGCCGAGCTCCGCGGTCAGCTCGTTGAACAATTCGCTGGGATCGCGGCCGGTCTTGGCGATAATCTCCGCCGCCAGCAGGCCGAGGATGATGCCGTCCTTGTCCGTGGTCCACGCCGAGCCGTCGCGCTTCAGGAACGATGCACCCGCGCTCTCCTCGCCGGCAAAGCCGAAGCCGCCGCTGCCGAGCCCGTCGACGAACCATTTGAAGCCGACCGGCGTCTCGACCAGCTTGCGGTTCAGCTTCTTCGCCACGCGGTCGATGATCGAGCTTGACACGATGGTCTTGCCGATCGCGGCATCCCTGCTCCATTGCGGCCGGTGCGCGAACAGATAGGCGATCGCGGTGGCGAGGAAGTGGTTCGGGTTCATCAATCCGTTCGAGCGCGTGACAATGCCGTGACGATCAGCATCGGTGTCGTTGGCAAAGGCGACGTCGAAACGATCGCGCATCCCGATCAGGCTCGCCATCGCGTAAGGCGACGAGCAATCCATCCGGATCTTGCCGTCCCAATCCGCGGTCATGAAGCGGAAGGTCGGATCGACCGCATTGTTGACGATCGTAGCGTTGATGCCGTAACGCGCGATGATCGGCTGCCAGTAATGCACCGCCGCGCCGCCGAGCGGATCGATGCCGATCTTGACGCCGGCGGATTTGATCAGCGCGAGATCGACGGTGTTGCCGAGATCGGCGACATACGGCGTGATGTAGTCGTGCAGATGCGTGGTCGCGGCCTTGCGCGCGCGATCATACGGCATCCGCGCGACGCCCTTGAGGCCCGCCTCGATGTAGCGGTTGGCGTTCTTTTCGACCACGGCAGTGACGTCGGTGTCGGCCGGGCCGCCATGCGGCGGATTGTATTTGTAGCCGCCATCCTCCGGCGGGTTGTGTGACGGCGTGATGACGACGCCGTCGGCAAGGCCCGTGCTGCGTCCCTTGTTGTAGCTCAGGATCGCATGCGAGATCACCGGCGTCGGGGTGTAGCCGCCCTGCGCGTCGATCATGATCTCGACGCCATTGGCCGCGAACACTTCGACCGCGCTGACCAGCGCCGGTTCGGCCAGCGCATGGGTATCAATGCCGATGAATAGCGGCCCGGTGAGCCCCTTCTCACGGCGGTAATCGCAGATCGCCTGCGTTGTCGCGAGGATGTGGTCCTCGTTGAAGGAATTCTTCAGCGACGACCCGCGATGGCCCGAGGTGCCGAACGCGACCCGCTGGGTCGGATCGCCGGCGTCGGGCTTGCCCGCGAAATAGGCCGTGACCAGCCGCGGCACATTGGCGAGCGCTGAGGGATCGATGGGTTTGCCGGCGGCAGGATTTGGTGCAGTCACGTGACCTCTCAGATCTGGTATCGCCGACCATCAGCACAACGAGTGATGCCGAGGCTTGATCGCTCGGCGTGCTACCATGGCGGCTTACGTTCAATCAAGCCGAGGGCATTTCGTTCCGTGCGGTCAGCGGCAATCCGCTATTCGACGTCGATCTGCTGCACTTTCTCGCGCAGCTCGTCGACCAGCACCCGCTTGTTCTCGGTATAGTCGATCGGCACCACGACGAGATGCACGCCGCCGCCGGAGAAGGCCCGTTCCAGGATCGGCACGATCGCCTCCGTGCTCTCGATCCGCGAACCCTTGGCGCCGTAGCTTTCGGCGTATTTGACGAAATCCGGATTGCCGAAGGTCAGGCCGAAATCGGGGAAGTTGTCGACCGCCTGCTTCCAGCGGATCATGCCGTAGGCGGAATCTTCCAGGATCAGGATCACCAGATTGAGCTTGAGGCGGACGGCGGTCTCGAGCTCTTGCGAGTTCATCATGAAGCCGCCGTCGCCGCACACCGCGAGCACCCGGTTCTTCGGGTAGAGCATTGCCGCCATCATCGCCGACGGCAGGCCGGCGCCCATGGTGGCGAGCGCGTTGTCGAGCAGCAGCGAGTTCGCGAGCAGCGTGCGGTAGTTGCGCGCGAACCAGATCTTGTACATGCCGTTGTCGAGCGCGACGATGCCGTCCTCGGGAATGACCTGCCGCACATCGTGCACAATGCGCTGCGGCGTCGGCGGCCAGCGGCCCTCGGTGGCGCGATCGGTGATCTTCGCCAAAATGCCTTCGCGCAGGCTGAGCAGCGCGCTGGCATGCGGCAACTTGCCCTCGACCCGATCGGCCAGCAGTTCGAGACTCGGGCCGACGTCGCCGATCACCTCGCATTGCGGGAAATAAACCTGCTCGACATTCGCCGGCATGTAGCTGACATGGATCACCTGCGGCCCCTTCGGGCCCATGATGAAGGGCGGCTTCTCGATCGTATCGTGCCCGATCGCGATGATCAGGTCCGCCCGGTCGATCGCCTCATGCACATAGTCGCGCTCGCTCAGCGCGGCGGTCCCCATGTATTGATTGGTGCCGCCGGACACCGTGCCCTTGCCCATCTGGGTGGTGAAGAACGGAATTTTCGTACGCCGCACGAAGTCGCCGATCCCGGCGGTCGAGCGCGGCCGCGATGCCGCAGCACCCAGCATGATCAGCGGACGCTGCGCCTTGAGAATCATGTCGGCGGCGCGGTCGAGCGCGGCGGCGTGCGCGATTGGAATTTCGATAGGATGCGGATGCACCAGCTCGACCGGTTCGGTCTCCTCGCCTGCGATATCTTCCGGCAATTCGAGCAGCACCGGCCCCGGCCGCTCCTGTGTCGCGATCCGGAACGCGTCGCGGACCAGCGTCGGGATGGTCGCGCCGCTGACGATCTGGAGTGACAGCTTGGTCAGCGGACGGAATGTGTTGACGATGTCGACGATCTGGAACTTGGCCTGCCGGCTGCTCAGGATGCCCTTCTGCCCCGTCAACATCACCATCGGCATCGCGCCGAGCAGCGCATAGGCCGCGCCGGTGGTCAAATTGAGCGCGCCCGGGCCGAGTGTCGTGATGCAGACGCCGGGTCTTCCGGTCAGCCGGCCATAGGTCGCCGCCATGAACGCCGCGGCCTGCTCATGGCGGGTCACGATCAGCTTGATCGAGGATTTGCGCAGGCTCTCGACCACGTCGAGATTCTCCTCGCCGGGGACACCGAACACCCGCTCCACGCCCTCATTCTCGAGGGCAGCGACCAGCAAATCGGAACCTTTGACCATCTCAGCCTCACATCGTTGATTGCATGCCGCCCGCGCAGCATAGCCGCATCGCGCGCCGCCGGAAACTCCCTCGCGATCTCACGGCTTGTGCGCCCTGATCCAGGCGTCGGCGGCGGGCAGCACGCGCGCGGCGAGATCGGCCGAGATCGCGATCGCCTGCACGGATCGCGCCACCATCACCCGTCCGCCGGTGGTCGATTGCGACGGAGCGAAGGCGGCGAGCTGTGCCGCATGAGCTTCATCGGTGAAATTGGTCATGAAGTTCGGCACGAACTGATCGCGGAAGTTCGGCCCCTGCCTTGCCAGCAGCGTGTCGAAATTGGCCTGGACGAAGTCCCACGCAAGCTGCGGCTGCTCACCTGCGGATGCAACCGTGCTGATCATCCCTGTGACGATCGTGTCGGGCAGTTCGCTGGTCAGCGTCAACGCCAGCGTCGCGCGCGCCAGCTCGGCATCGCGGGCGCTGGCCGCGGCATAATAATAGCGCAGCCGTTCATTGGTCGCCGTGCTGTTGCGCGCGAGCGCCAGCAATCGGTCATAGGTCGCCCGGTCAGCCGTGATGCCAACAACATGGGTGACCGCATCGCGCAGCGTGGTCGGCAGCGAGCTTGGGTCGTCCAGGAACGCCGCGAAGCGCCGCTTCGCCTCGGCCACCACGGCGGCGTCACCGAGGTCGCCCAGCGTCGAGATCAGGCTTGCGCGCAACAGCGCGGTGTCATCGTCGCCCGAGCCGCTGCCATCCCATCCGATCCGGTCGAACACCGGGCGCAGCTTGGCCCGGGCATAAGCCTGGATCACGGGCCGCTCGCTGCGGTCGCGCGACAAGCGGTTGAGCGTAGCGAATGTCGAGATCACCTGGTCCCACACCGCGCGATGATCGCCGGCATCGAGCGCGTCGAGCAGCGCGAGGTAGGACGGCGGCTCGGCACGGCCCGCCTGCACCAGCGCCCAGCTGTCGGTGACGACATTGAGCCGGTCAATAACCTGCATTTGCGGGAAGGCGTTCAGCAGCGCCGCACGGTTCTTCAGGCCGTATTCCACCCTGTAATAGCCGACGTCGCCGAGATTGACCTTGATCGCATCGCCGCAGGCGCCGGCCGGCATATCGGCGCTGCCCTTCAGCAGGATCTCGTCAAACGGCTTGCCGTGCGCCGGCCCGGCCGCGACCGGAATCTGCCAGCTGTGCGCCGGCAGCGGCGGATCATTGGCCGGCGCGATCACGAAACGGTCCTGTCGCAGGGTCAGGCGCTGCGCTGTGCCATCGCAGCTCGTCTCGGCCACGACCAGCGGCACGCCGTCCTGCTCGGTGAAGGAGGCGGCGACGCCGGTGATCGTCTTGCCGCCGGACGTCTCGAGCGCCTGCCAGAGATCGGCCGTGGTGGAATTGCTGTAGGCATGCGCGGCCATGTATTTGCGGATGCCGTCGCGGAACGCCTGCTCGCCGAGATAAGTCTCGAGCATACGGATCAGCGCCTGCCCCTTGTTGTAGGTGATGGCATCGAACGCCGTGACCGCCTCGCTGTGATCGGCGATCGGTTGCTGCACCGGATGCGAGGTGCGGCGCGCATCGAGCGTCATGGCGAACTGCTTGGCGCCATAGCCGTTCAGCCAGCTCTGCCATTGCGGATAGAACTGCTCCGAGGCCTTGGTCGCCATCCAGCTGGCAAAGCCCTCGTTGAGCCAGAGATTGTCCCACCATGCCATGGTGACGAGATCGCCGAACCACATATGCGCCATCTCGTGCGCGATGATGGCGAAGATGCCGCGCCGCGCGGTCTCGGCATTGGTCGCGGGATCGAACAGCAGCCGGCTTTCGAAGAAGGTGATGCCGCCCCAATTCTCCATTGCCCCGCCGAACCCGCCGGGCACCGCAATCAAATCGAGCTTCGGCAGCGGAAACTTCACCCCGAAATAGTCGTTGTAATAGCCGAGCAGTTTCACCGCGCTATCCAGCGCAAACCGGCCCTGCCCGCTCTTGCCCGCCGTCGTCACCACGCCGACCGTGACGCCGCCGGCATCCGCGGTCACGCGCTCGAGCTCGCCGACCGTGAGCACGAACAGATAGCTCGACATCTTCGGCGTCGGCGCGAACGCAACCTTCTTGAGATCGCCGGCGACCGGCTCCTCGCTCGCGATGGGCATGTTGCCGACCGCGAGCAGGTTGCGCGGGATCACGACGGTCAGCGCAAAGCTCGCCTTGAACGACGGCTCGTCCCAGCACGGGAAGATCCGCCGCGCATCGGCCGGCTCCAGCTTGCTGGAGATCAGCCGCTTGATCCCGGCCGGGGTCGGATAATCGACCGAGAACAACCCGGTGCCGAATTTGTTGATCTGCGCCGTGAAGACGATGCGGAGCTTGTGCCGGCCCGCCGCGAGCGGCTTGGCGAAGGCCAAGGTCGCGGTCTGCGCGGTCGCGTCGGTCGACACCTCCGCGCGCTGCGCACCATCATCGATTGTGGCCTCGGCGAAAGTCGTGCTGACCGCATTCAGCGTCAGTTGCGCGGTGGCCTCGCGCACCTCGATGTTGACGGTCTCGATCCCCCGCAACGCGAGGGTGGTGAAATCAGGCGTCAGCTCGATCGCGTAGTTGAGCGGAACAACCGTCTTCGGCAGCTTTCCGGGTGTGTTGTCGAACGAAAAAGTCTGCTCGGCCTGCGCGCCTGCGACTGTGACCAGCAGCAAGCAGATTGCCGTGGCAAGACGACGCAGCAACGCAACTCGGACATCGCTGGCAGGCTTGTTCATTGTGCGCGGCTCACAGGGATTTTCGGATGTCATTGCGGAAGGACGTAGCAGGCAATCTAGTAGAGAAAATGTCGCCACAAAACTGACAACTCCGCGACATTGACATCACAACGGGTCGTATTGATTGGTGCGCCGTTCGCCACCGCGCTGCGGCCTCCCGGCCCTTGTTGCTCAACCGCGGGGTGGAAGGCTAACCTGCGGCTGGCATTCCAGCCGCAGCGTCCGTCGACGGGAGACAATGATGTTCGGTAAGTTCTCGCGCCGGCAGTTTGCGGGCCTTGCAGGCCTCTCGGCGCTCGGCCTGTCGGCCCCTGCACAGGCCGCGAACCACGCTCCACGGCCGGACGGCGCGAACTTCCCCGCCGGGTTCGTCTGGGGCACCGCGACCTCGTCCTACCAGATCGAGGGCGCGGTCAAGGAGGACGGCCGCGGCCCGTCGATCTGGGACACATTCACCCACACATCGGGCAAGATCGAGGACGGCTCGACCGGCGACCGCGCCAACGAGCATTATCACCGCTACAAGGAGGATGTCCGCCTCATCAGGGAGCTCGGCGCCAAGGCGTATCGGTTCTCGATCGCCTGGCCGCGGGTCTTTCCCGACGGCAGCGGCGCACCGAACCCGAAGGGCCTCGACTTCTACAACCGCCTGGTCGACGAACTGCTCGCGAACGACATCGAGCCCTATGCCACACTCTATCACTGGGACCTGCCGCAGGCATTGCAGGACCGCGTCGGCGGCTGGCGTTCGCGCGATACCTCGAAGGCGTTTGGCGACTACGCCGGCTATGTGGCGCAGCGGCTGACGGACCGGGTGAAGAACATCTTCACCCTCAACGAGGTCGGGCGTTTCCTTCCCTTCGGCTATGCGCTCGGCGTCGATGCGCCGGGGCTGACGCTGCCGCCGGCCGAGGTGAACCAGGCCCGCCACCACGTCGCGCTGGCGCATGGGCTTGCGGTGCAGGCGATCCGCGCCAAGGGTCGCGCCGGCACGCGGGTCGGCCCGGCCGAGAACATCACCGCCTGCGTGCCGGCGTTCAACACGCCGGAGAACATCCGTGCCACCGAGATCGCGACGCGCGAGCTCAATGCGGGCTTCCTCGGTGTCGTGCTCGAGGGCAAGTATACCGAGGGCTTCCTGCAATATGCCGGTGCCGACGCGCCCAAATTCACCGCGGAGGATCTGAAGATCATCGCGCAGCCCAACGATTTCGTCGGGCTGAACATCTACGCGCCGCACTGCTATGTCCTCGCCACCGACAGCGCGCCGGGGTGGAAGCCGCTGCCGATGCCGGCCTCGTTCCCGCATATGAATTCGGATTGGCTGCGGATCGCGCCGGAGACGATCTACTGGGCGCCGCGGATTGCGGCCAAGCTCTGGAACATCAAGAGCATCTATATCAGCGAGAACGGCACCTCCGGCGAGGACAAGCTGCAGCCGGACGGGCAGATCTACGATCTCGACCGCATCATGTTCCTGCGCAACTACCTCGCCCAATTGCAGCGCGCGACCGCCGACGGCGTCCCGGTCCACGGCTATTTCCTGTGGAGCCTGATGGACAATTTCGAATGGATCTTCGGCTATGCGAAGCGCTTCGGCCTCTATCGCGTGGATTTCGAGAACCAGGCCCGGGTGCCGAAACTGAGCGCGGCGTTCTATCGCGACGTGATCGCGCGCAACGCGATCGGGGTGTGAGCTATCCGGCCTGCGGCCGCGCACCGGACCACGCACGCCGGAGCAGGTCGCGGATGCCGCCTTCCTCGATCGGCCGCGGATTCCAGTAAGGATTTTTGGTAGCAAGCGCGGCCGCCTTGGCGATGCCGTCCTCGGGCATGCCGATCTCGGCGAGCGAGCGCGGCGCGCCGAGCCTTGCCGACAGATCGAACAGGCCATCGGCCGCGCCAGATGCGCCGAGCGCCCGCGCGGCACGGCCGATCGCATCGCGCGCCGCCGACGTGTTGTAGGCGATGGTGTGCGGCAGCAGCACCGCATGGGTCTCGGCATGCGGCAGGTCGAACAGCGCGCCGACGGTGTGGCAGAGCTTGTGATGCAGCGCCATGCCGACGGTACCGAGACAGACCGCGCACAGCCATGCGCCATAGAGCGCGTCCGAGCGCGCATCGAGATCGTGCGGCCGCGCGATCACCTCCGGCAGCGACGACGCAAGCTTCGCAATCGCTTCTTCCGCCATCAACGAGGTGATGGGATTGCCGTCCCGCGCATACAGCGCCTCGGCCGCATGCGCGATCGCGTTGAGGCCTGATATCGCGGAGAATCTTGCCGGCATCGAGAGCGTCAGATTGACGTCGTAGATCACAGCCTCCGGCAATATCTTCGGCGATGACTGCGTGGTCTTGACGCCGTCCACGGTCTCGCCGAGCACCGGCGTCATCTCGGAGCCGGCATAGCTGGTCGGCACGATCAGTTGCGGCAGGTCGGTGCGCAACGCGATCGCCTGGCTCAATCCGGTCGCGGCGCCCGCGCCGATCGCAACCACGCCGTCAGGCTTCAACTCGCGGACCAACTGCATCGCACGTTCGGTGACCGCAACCGGCGTGTGCACGACCGCGCCGTCGAACGTCCCGGCCATGCGGCCGCCGGTCAGGGCTGCGAGATCGCCGAGCTCGGCCTGCTGCCGCCGGCTCGCCAGCACCAGCGCGCGGCTGATGCCGAGCCGGTCGAGCTCGTCGGCCAGCTGCGCGATCGTGCCGGTCCCGAACACGACCCGCATCGGGCTGACCTGATAGGTGAAGGACTGTGCCATGGGCATTTCCGAACGTTGCTCAGCTGCGGCGCCAGTCGCGCGGCGTGCAGCCGAACCGATGCCGGAACCGGCGGGTGAAATGCGACAGATCGGAGAAGCCCCAGTCGAACGCAATGTCGCCGATCGCGCGCCCGGCGATCGCCGGGTCCTTCAGATCGCGCGCCGCGCCGTCGAGGCGGCGGTCCATCAAATAGCTGGCGAATGTGGTGCCGGCGCGCTCGAACAGTTTATGGACATAGCGCTCGCTGATGCCGATTCCAGCCGCAATGGCGGCAACGCCGAGCCCGGGCTCGCGCAGCCTGCGGTCCACGGCGCGGCGCAGCGCGAGCCAGGTCGCATCCGCAAGGCCCGCGCTCTCGACGACCCCTAGGCGGCCGCTGCGCGACAGGCTGAGCGCAACCAGGTCGAGCAGCACGCCGAACAGCCGGGCATTGTCCGTATCAGTTGCGCGGAGCGCCGAATTGTTCAGGACTTGCGCCGTCTCAGTGATCAGATGACCGACGAGCGGATCATCGGCCACCCGCGCCGGAGCCACCTCCGGCGCCGACGGCAGCCGTTCATCCAGTGCTTCGGCCGGCACCCAGAACGAGGCGACCCGCAGCACGGGGCCGCGGTCGTGCAGCAGCGAGAAGCGCTGCCCGCTGTCGAAGATTCCGACCTGCCCCGGCGACAGGCTGATCTCGCGCCCCGCCTGCTGGATGCGGCAGCGGCCGGCGAGCTTGAGATTGAGGTAGTAGCAGCGGCGGCTGGAGGCGGCGATGTCGGCAGCCGAGCGCCGCACGACATGCTCCGGGAAATTGACCCGGTTGACCGCGCCGTCGCCGAGCCCGACGGTCTCGACCCGCGCGATGAAGCCCGGCGTCGCCGGCGGCTCCGGCGTCAGGTTCATGAAGGCCTGGCAGATCGCCTCGCGATAATAGGCGAACTGCTCGCCCGGCCTGGTGTCCGCGGTATTCCAGCTCAGCCTGCGCGAGCGATCCGCGGCGGCGATTTGCTGCATCAGTTCACTCCGAGCCCAGTCCGGTTCGGTTACAGCCAAGCGCGTTCCGCAGGTCCGGGTCAATATCCATCGGGAACTGTTTGAACTCGGTGCGTATCCCGGGCCGTCGCGGACGTCGCAACCGATCTAACCAAACCACGCAGGGAGGTACAACATGTCGACCTATGTTCTCGTCCACGGCGCCTGGCATACCGGCGCCGAGTTTGAGCCGGTTGCGGCTACGATCCGCAAGGCCGGCCACGTCGTCCACACCCCGACCATCAAGGGCAACCGGCCCGGCGACAGGAAGGACTCCGGCCTCCCCGAGGCGATCCAGTCGATCGTGGACTATCTCGCCGAGCACAATCTGAATGACATCGTGCTGGTCGGCCACAGCTATGGCGGCATGGTCATCACGGGCGTTGCGGACGCCGCCGCCAATCGCATCCGCCGCCTCGTCTACTGGAACGCCTTCGTGCCGAACAATGGCGAATGCCTCAACGACATGGTGCCGCCGCACTATCGCGGCCTGTTCGACGCCATCCATGCCGAGCGCGGCGACGGCTCGGTGGTGCTGCCGTTCCCGATCTGGCGCGAGGCCTTCATCAACGACGCCGATCTCGAGACCGCACAGCGGGCCTATGACAAGCTCAACCCGCACCCGCTGAAGACCTTCGAGGACAAGATCGTCCTGCGGACCAATCCGGCCGAGATGCCGATCGCGAAATCCTACGTCAACTGCACCGAGGACACCGCGATGCCGCACGGCCTGCCCTGGCATCCGCGACTGTCGGAGAAACTCGGACTGTTCCGCCTGGTCCAGGTGCCAGGCAGCCACGAGCTGTGCTTCTCCAATCCGGAGCGCCTCGCGCAAGCCTTCCTCGACGCCGGCCGCGACTGACTCTTAGTCGCATGATCTTTTCGGAAAACCGCTTCGCACTTTTCCGGATCATGCGTTAAGCGACCGCGCTGTACACCGGCGCCGTCGCAAGGAAGCGCGCATAGGCGTCCGCGTCCGGCGGCGTGAACTTTTCGACGAGCGGGTTGCGGCGCGACGCCTTGGTGCCGATGTCCGCGAGCAGCTCGTCGAAATGCTTGAAGTGATAGGGCGCAACGCACAGCCCGCCATAGACGCCGGCGGCCGGACGCTCGACGCGCTTGAAGTTCAGCATCATCGCGATGTTGTCGCGCATCTCGGCCGCGCTCGGCTGCCGCGCGAGCTGCCCGTCGGCATAGCGCACCAGCCAGTTCGCGGCGAGATCGGCGCACAGCACGGTGCAGAAGCTCGAATTGAAGCCGACGAAGCCCATGTCCGGCAGATCGGGATTGGCGATCAGCCGATAGAGCCGGTACTGCCCGTCGGGCTCGACCAGCTTCTTCTGGTACTCCTCGGGCAGGAACGGCACGCCGAGTTTATAACCGATCGCGAGCACCGCGACGTCGGCCGCGACGCGCTGGCCGCCGCGCATCACGATGGTCTTGCCGTCATACCGATCGAAGGTCCCGAGCACCGCCTTGATCCGGCCGTCGGCGACCATCGGGTAGAAGCCCGGAGTCGCGATCGGCACCGAGCAGTTGACGCCGTCCTCGATGCGCTCCTTCGGCACCATGCCGCACTGCTTCAGCTTGAGCTGCATCTTCAGCATGCTTTCGAGCCCGCGCCAGTTCGCCCAGACAAACGGCTTTGCAACGGCATGCGCGAGACGCGCCATCGGCCCGATGCCCCAGCTCGCGAACATCTGCTCCTGCGCGCGGATGTAGAGGATGCGTTTGAAGTTGACGAGGCCGCCGATGAAATAGGGAATCCGCCACACCGGCTCGCGAAACACGATGGTAACTTCGCTGGCGCCGGAATTGACCGCATTCACCGCGATGTCGGTTGCCGATTTGGAGCCGCCGAGCACAACGACCTTGCGCCCCTTGGCGAGATCGGGGTCGCCATATTGCGACGAGTGCAGGATCTGGCCGCCCTGCGCCCTGAAGCCGTCCTCGCCGGGAAGCGGCAGCGACTGCGGCTCGTTGAATTGCCCGGTGCAGACGGCGACGAAGTCGAAATCCTCGTGGCCGGTGGCGCCATCATTCGAGCGCAGCGCGAGCGTCCAGCCCGGCCTGCCGTCGGCGCGGCGCTTCATGCCCTCGACCCTGGTGTTGAACCGCATCGCGCCGTCGAGCCCATGGCTGCGGGCATAATCGCGCAAGTATGCATGGACCTGCGGACCCTTCGGCCATTCCGGATAGGACTCCGGCATCGCCTTGTCGGTGTAGCGATAGAGCTCCTTCGGGCTTTGGGTCTGCACGTCAGGATAGGAGCGCGCCGGCTCCCAGACCCCGCCGAGATCGCCGCTGCGCTCGATGATGGTCACCTTGTGACCGCGACCGGCAAAGGCCTTGCCGGCGGCGAGCCCGGAAATGCCGGCGCCAATCACACACACTTGCTTCTGCTTGACCATGAAACCGCTCCGCGATGAATGAACAGATCCAATTCCTTGAGGCGCACACGCCCCCCGTCATCGCCGGAGCCAGCTCCGGCGATTGCCGCCTCGCGTACGTATTCTCTATTGCAGGCCTAGTCGTTGGCTTCCGGCGGCAGGAAGTCCACCTCGTGCTCGGCGGAGATGCGCACCACCTCGACGGGGTCCTGCAAATTGTGCAGCTTCTCGAACAGCGCCTCGAGCTTCTGCATCGGCGATACCCAGAACAGCGCCCGTGCCGGCTTGTCCGACTTGTTGAAATAGCCGTGCGGAATGCCGCGCGGCATGCGCACGAGGTCGCCGGCCTTGGCCTGCACCCAAACGCCGTCGAGCTTGAGGTCGAGCACGCCCTCCTGCACCAGGATGAACTCGTCCTGGGTCGGATGGATGTGCACCGGCACGAACTGGCCGGGATCGCTGTTGGTCTCGAACGCGAAGGTCGAGTCGGTGACCGCCTTCGGATAGTAGACCTGGCCAAGGATATTCCAGGTCTTGCCGCCGTAGCCGGTGCCGGTGCGGGTAATGCCTTTTTCGAGCGTGCCCATGTCAGCCTCTCCAGTTTTGCTGCGTATTGCGGACACGGAGCCTGTCGCCAGCCGGTGGGGCTGTCTAGCCGATAAACGAATCCGCACCCGGCGCGATCATGCTGCAATGCGGGAGCAACTTTCTGCCCAAGGTCGCCGCATCCGCCTGCGCGCCGATCGGGCAGTTTGCGCGACGAAACGGCGTTCCCCTTTGCCGGCGAATGGACTAGGCTGCAGGATATTTTAGACCTCAAACAACTCGGACGGCCGGCGTGACTGCTGTTGGCAACGAGGTTTCGGCAAGGGCAAGTTCGGCAAGGCTCAAGGATTTCGCGCGCGTCGCGACGGCCCGCGTCGACGACGCGGCCGAAGCGATCGGCCGTATCTTCTGTCCGCACCGGCTGACACCGGTCGATCACTCTGAGCGCGATTTCTCCGCGCACCACAATTGCGCTGGGTTCGACGGCTTCTCGGTCAACTATGTCGCCTATGGCGGATCGGTCGCGATCAATCCCGGCTGCCTCGACCGGTTCTTCCTGTTGCAGATGCCGCTATCCGGCTCGGCCTCGATCCGGACCGCCGCGCGCGAGCTCACCACCGGGCCGCAACACTGTGCCTCGCTGCTGTCGCCGACGATTCCAACCGAGATGACCTGGCGCGATGACTGCGCCCAGCTCATCGTTCTGCTCGACCGCAAGCTGGTCGAGCATCGTGCCGCGGCGCTTGGCGGCGTGGCGGTGCGGCCGGTCGAGTTCGATCCGGCGGTCGAACTGAGCGGGCCGCTCGGGCAGACGCTCTCGGCCAGGATTGAGCAACTCGTGACGACGGCCGAGCAGGTCGGGCCGCGCAAATCGTTGTCCACGGTCGCAGCGGCCGATTGGCGCGAACAGTTTCTCAACGTCCTGCTCAACGGGCAGCGGCACAGCCTGAGCTCGGCGATCGATGTGTTCAACGGCCGCACCGAGGCCCAGCCGGCGGCGCTGAAGCGCGTGCGGGCCTATCTGGAAACGCGCGCGACCGAGCCGCTGAATCTCGCCGAGCTTGCGGAGATCGCGGGCACCGGCATCCGTGCGCTGCAGCTCGGCTTCCGCCGCCACTTCGGGACTACCGTCTCCGAGATGCTGCTCGACATCCGCCTCGCCCAGCTCAACGCCCGTCTCAAGACGGCGCGGCCGGGCGAACGCATCGTCGATATTGCATTCAACCTCGGCTTTACCCATCTGAGCCGCATGGCGAGCGCCTACCGCGCCAAGTTCGGCGAGAGCCCGAAGGCGACCCTGCAGCGGCTGAGCTGAGCGGCGGTTCCGAGCGGCGCGTCCTGGCCCTGCCCATCCGGCCAGTTTCGCCGCCAGCCGCAACATCCCAGATTGCGGGAAGCCAACGGAGTTTCCCATGACCGAACCGAACATCCTTGCCTCGCTGTCGTCAGTCCTGTCGGAGACCATTGCGCGCGCTGCGCCATCGGTCGTCTCCGTGCATTCGCATCGTGCGCGCGCCTCGGGCTTCGTCTGGAAGACGAGCCTGATCGTCACCGCGGACGAAGCGCTGGCCGACGAGGGCGAGATCGAAATCCAGTTCGCCGACGGCAGCCGCAGGCCAGCGACCGTCGCCGGACGCGACCACACCACCGACATCGCCCTGCTGCGCGTCGAAGGCGACGTCGCGCCGATCAAGCTGTCGACCGACATCCCGGCGCTCGGATCGCTCGCGGTGATCGTCGCCGCCGACCGCGGCGCACCGGTCGCACGGCTCGGCAGTGGTCTCGCGGTCGGGCGCCGCCTGGCGCAGCCTGCGCGGCGGCGAGATCGACGCGCGGATCGAGCTCGACGTCCGGCTGCGGCACAGCCAGCAGGGTGGATTGGCGCTGAATGCCGCGGGCGTGCCGTTCGGCATGGCGGTGCTCGGCCCGCGCCGCGTGCTGACCATCCCGGCCGCGACCATCGAGCGGGTCGCAGCCCAGCTCGAGAAGAGCGGCCGCATCGCGCGCGGATATCTCGGCGTCGGGTTGCAGCCGGTCCGTCTCGACGACGGCCTCGGCGCAATGGTGATGAATGTCGACAAGGCCGGCCCCTCGGCCGCCGCCGGCATCCGCCAGGGCGACGTGATCATTGCCGTCAACGGTGAGAAGCTGTCAGGCGTGCGGGCGCTATCGCGCGGCCTCGGGCCGCAGAGCGTCGGCAGCGTCGTCGAGCTGACCGTGCATCGCGGCGGCGAGCCGATGACCTTCAAGGTCACAGTCGGAGAGAGGCCCGAGACGTGAGCAGCGAGCCTGCGACCGACATCGTCATCGCGCTCGAGATCGACGACCCCCTCCTCGCCGACCGGCTGGCGACGTTGCTCGGCAGCGTCGCCGGCCTGCGGCTCGCCGCGCCGGGCGAGCAGGCTGCCGCCGCGATCGTCGCGCGTAACCGCGAGGCCGCCGGCGGCGACTTCGAGCTAACGCCGCGCGAGCTCGACGTGCTGGCGCTGCTGGCCGAGGGCGCATCCAACAAGATGATTGCGCAGCGGCTTGGAATTTCCGTCCACACCGCAAAATTTCACGTCGGCTCCCTGCTCGACAAGCTCGACGCCACCGGCCGCACCGACGCCGTCGCACATGCAGCGCGGCGTGGGGTGATCAATTTGTGAGGCGTGCGCGGAGCTCTCTCCACACGTCGTCCCTGCGGAAGCAGGGATCCATACTCCGCGGCGGACATGGTGAGAGGGACTACTCGTCGTACCAGCGTCGTTCAACGATAACTATTCGTGGTTATGGGTCCCTGCTTTCGCACTAGGGCATGCACACATTTTGCTGCGACAGATTGACTCGAACGCTGAATCTGGGATTCCAGAAT
>NZ_LGHK01000126.1 GCF_001908235.1 Bradyrhizobium sp. NAS96.2 | reverse complement strand
TTTGTAAGGCCAATCCAACGGCCTGCAAAACTAAAAGCCTATTTGAGTCGTTCAAACTCTAAGACGCCAAGCTGCATTTAGTCGGATCTCAAGCTGAGGCATTTCTTCTTGAGACGATTTCGAGATGTGCTGGAGCCGGAGGGCAGATGAGCCGAGCACGCGCAATTACGGCAATCGAACGATTCGCCGTCTACTGGGCGTGGAACGGGCGTTGTTTCTGGTGCCGCGAACCAATCAAGTTCGCGGATTGTCACGTTGACCACGTCATTCCTGTCAGTGTGCCGGACCCAATCGAAAACCTTCGTTACCACTACTCCCTTTCACCACAGTTCGAAATCAACGGGTTCGAGAACTGGGTGCCTGCTTGCCAGCGTTGCAATTTATTGAAGCGGTCGATCGTGCTAGTGAATTCGCCAGCAGTAGTGCTGCATCTACAAGCGGTTCGAGAGCGCGCTCCAAAGGCAAAACTGCTTGCCGAGCAGCATGAGCTTGACCGTCGAGCTTCCCTCGTGCTGGCGAAGATGCTCACAGGCGAAGAACCTGACGACAGGGAAATTAACGTCATAGGATCGTTGGTTCCACTTCCACCGGTTGATGTGCAGATCTCAGAGAGGTGGGAAATCCAACAAAGGGACGGTAAGCTTGTCATCCAACTGAGCCCGCTCTATTCCGCTGAAGGTCGCCGGCAATTTAGAACAACGCAAGCCGCCATAAGACAGCAGATCAATCAGTTGTCATCAAGGTATGCCCGCATTGAGGCCGACATGGCACACCTCGATTCAACGAGCATCCCCTGGCAGGTGCTTTCCCAAGAAAAGACAGATGTCGAACAAGAGTTGACCCGGCTCAAGCCTCTGCTTGCCAGCGGCGGCCTTGGATTTACACGTCATCTTGACAACTAAAGCGGGCAGATCGCGCGGAGGAAGCTGTGACAGAGACTAAGCTCGGACAGCACATGGCTATGCTGGGACGCATCGTCGCCCAGTTCGCTGCCGGTGGCCTAACTCCTCGCACCGTTCAATCATCAAAGATGTCAGAGTTCTTGGGGAAGGAAGAAAATAGCGAGATCGCGGCTGACGTACTCAGGTGGATGGTTGAGGAAGGCCTCATACGTGCGGACGTAATCCATAAGGATGTGATGCAGGGCGATTTTGCAGTTTATGGGGCTCAACTGACGTCCAAGGGAGTTGCCGTTCTTAAGAGCAAGACGGAAACGGGAGATACAATCGAAAGGCAAATCCGACGTATTGTGTCGGAAACAGCATCGATGCGCTATCTCTCGTGGGATTGCGGGCTGCTCCAGCGAGCGCTGTAGTCTCGCCCATGGAAGACCATCCGGTCAAAATCACGTTCGGCGAAATGCGCGAAACCGGCGCGATGCGCATCGTTGTTTTCTGCAAGGACTCCGCTGCTTCCACAGCGTCCAGATGGACGCCTCCATATGGCCGGACGAGATGCGTTTGTCTGATCTAGATCTGCGAGTCACCTGCCACCAAGAATGGGGACTGGCTAATAGAAGCCCACTAACGAACCGTGTCCTTGCATGTTGGGCTATTATTGCCTGGTTGCTGTTTGCACAGGCGCGGTACCTCTGCCGTGAGGTCATCTGCCTTAGCCTGTCTGCATAACTGATCGATAGAAGATGCCTCATCGCAGTTGCTCGCGACCCAGACGAAGCGGGTTTGCTGTACGCAAATGAATACAGCCTTTCCAGTGTAGCCGCCATTGTTCTGCGTTTACGTTGCCGCAGAGAGTTCTCTTGGCCGGCGGTCCCAAGATCGCCTCATCGCAAAATTGCGCGGTGCCGGGGTCCAGCTAGTTAAATCCTTCCCAAAGCACCGCTGCTATTTGACGGCGCCGCCGGTGATGCCAGCGATGAAGCGATCGAGGAAGAGGTTATAGGCAATTGCCACCGGGATGGCGGCAATCAAGGCGCCGGCCATGATCTCACCCCAGAAAAACACATCGCCGCGGATCAGGTCGGTCGATACGCCGAGCGTGATTGGCTTCTGGTCGGACGACGAGATGAAGGTCAGCGCGTAGACGAACTCCTGCAAGGTCAGGGTGAAGGTGAAGATCACCACCGTGAGGATTGCCGGCACCGACAGCGGGACCGCCATCTTGATGAAGGCGCCGAACAGGCTGCAGCCGTCGACGATGGCGGCTTCCTCGATCTCGACCGGCAGCGCCTTGAAGAATCCCATCAGCAGCCAGGAGCAGAACGGGATCGTGAAGGTCGGGTAGACCAGCACCAGCGACCACATCGAGTTTTGCAGGCCGAGTTCGGCGATGATCCGGGACAGCGGCAGGAACAACAGCGTCGGCGGCACCAGATAGGTCAGGAAGATCATGATGCCGAGCGCTTCGCCCTTGCGGCTGGTCATGCGAGCCAGGCTGTAGCCGGCCGGAACCGCGGTGACCAGCGTGATGGCGGTGACGCAGACGCCGATGATCAGCGAGTTCAGCAGCCAGCGGGCGAATAGCGTCTCCTGAAACAGGTACTTGATGTGCTCGAGCGTCGGCGGCTCGTTGAACCAGAACGGGATGTTGGTGACGTCGTAAAGATCACTGTTCTGTTTGAACGCGGTGATGACCATCCAGTAGAACGGGAACGCGGCCAGGATCACGAAGAATCCGACGCCGAGGACAAACCCGGTTCCGCGGAGCGAGCGGGCAATAGGTTGCGGCATGTCAGATCTCCCGGCGGCGGATGAAGCGCAGCATGAAGATCACCACGACCAGCAGCACCGGCAGCATGAACAGCGAGATGGCGGCGCCATGCGCGACGTCGCCGGAAACGATGCCGGTCTGAAAGCCGGCAAAGCCCAGCACCGAGGTCGCGCCACCGGGGCCGCCCATGGTCAAGAGGAAGACGATGGAAAGATCGGTGAACGTGAACACGATGCCGAAGATCAGGCCGATCGCCATGATCGGCAGGATCATCGGCAGGATGATCTGGTAGTTGCGGCGCCAGAAACCCGCGCCATCGACCGTCGCAGCGTCGATCACGTCCTGCGGAACCGCGGTGATGCCGGCGAGAAAGATCACGATGGCAAATGGAAAGAAGCGCCAGGCGTTGATGATGACAATGCAGAGCATCGCCAGATACGGATTGCCGAGCCAGTTCGGCGCATCTTCGCGGGTGATGATACCAGCTGCAATCATGGTCCAGTTGATCACGCTGTACAGCGAATCGAACATCCATTGCCAGGCGATCGTGGCGAGCGCCACCGGCACCGCAAAAGGCAGGATGATCAGCGCTCGGACGATCTTGCGGCCGGGGAAGGGTTGCAGCAGCAGGAAAGCGCCGAACTTTCCGAGCACGAGGCCGAGCAGTTGCGACCCAAACGTAAAGATGAAGGTGTTGCGCAGCGTGTCCAGGAAAGTCGGATCTTGCAGGATCTGCTCGAAATTTGCCAGGCCGACAAACGTCCAGGTTGGATTGTAGATCGTATAGGCGCTGAGCGAGTAATAGACCGCGAGCAGAAGCGGCAGGCCGACGAGCAGCAGGACGTAAAGGATCGCCGGCGCGACCAGAACCGCTTCGAGCACCTCTCGCCGATCCAGGATGAAGCGATAGCGTGAGATCGGCTTGGCAACAGGTTCGGCGATGACGGCCATCTGTGATTTCCTGCCCTCAGTGGCGACTGCTGCGATTGCCGCTGGTGTCGAAGTGACGCAACGCGCTGTTCTTCACCGCGAACGGATGCCATTCGCCGGGACGAATGCTGCCTTCGGCCACGTGGGCCGGCGGCAACTTTGCGGTGATCGGTTGCTTTGAATCGAAGCCGTCCATCACACCGTAGACGATGCGCTCGGACCCGAGATACTCGGAGCGATCGACGCGAAATGAAAATTCGGTCGCGCCCCCGTCTTCGATCATGTCCCTGGGCAGGAAATTCTCCGGCCGGAATCCGAGATAGCCGCCGCCATTGTGGGTGACGATGTTCATGGGCGGCGCGCCGACAAAGGTCGCGACAAAAAGATCGGCAGGATCTTCATATATTTCGGTTGGCGTTCCCACTTGGCGAACCCGTCCATGGTCAATGACCGCGATACGGTCGCCCATGCCCATCGCTTCGACCTGGTCGTGGGTCACGTAGATGGTGGTGAGACCAACGCGCTGCTGAAAATTCTTGATCTCCTGGCGAGCCGACGTGCGCAGCTTGGCATCGAGGTTGGACAGCGGCTCGTCGAGCAGAAGCGCGGTCGGTTCGCGGACCAGCGCGCGTGCAAGCGCCACACGCTGGCGCTCGCCGCCGGAAAGCTGGCGTGGCCGCCGATCGAGAAGGTGGCCAATGTCGAGCAACTGGGCGGCCCAATCGACCTTCTTCTGGATGTCCTGCGAGGGCATGCGCTGGGTGCGCAGCGGAAAAGAAATGTTGTTGCGTACCGTGTAGTGCGGATAAAGACCATAGCTCTGGAACATCATCGCAATGCCGCGGGCCCGTGGCGGCATGTCATTGACGACATTGCCGCCGATCAGGAGATCTCCGCTGGTCTGTTGCTCTAGGCCGCAGATGATGCGCAAGAACGTCGTCTTGCCGCAGCCCGAGGGACCAAGCAGCACCATGAACTCGCCATCCGGCACCCGAAGCGAGATGCCGTTGACGGCGTTGACTTCGCCGAACGTCTTGACGATGTCCCTGGTCAATACTGCGGCCATCGATCCTCCCGGAGCTGATGCGTGGGCGCGGCCTCAGGTTTTTCCGTGCCACTTGGTGAAGATGGCCTCGGACTGTCCATGCGCCCATTTGACCGAGTCCTCGGCGGACATCTGGCCGCTCGCCGCCTTCGCCATCATGTCGCAGATGATGAAGTCGTTGTAGACTTCGTCGACGGCGGGCCAGGATGGGCCGGGATAGCCCGGAGAGGCCGACCACTGCTCGGAATCCTGCAGCACCGCCAGTTTGTCTGCCGGCGTCGAGGTCGGATCGTTCGAGAGGATCGGCATCGGCTTCGGCACGAGGTTGGCGAAGCAGGGGTTGTTGTACCCTTCGCTCGCCTTGAACGCTTCCGGCCAATGATCGGCGTAGTATTTGAGGAACTCGATCGCGCCTTCCTTGTTCTTGGCGAACTTCCAGATGCCGTAGAATTCGGACGCGCCGCCCATGATCCGGCGCACCGGCCCCTTTGGCGGAGCCATCACGAACGTGTCGTCGGCGCCTTTCTTGTTTGCCTTCTGAAACGTCCGATAGGCCGAGATCGGGTTGACGATCATCGAACCGATGCCCGAAACAAGATAGCGATTGTTGCTGGAGTCGTCCCACGACAGCACTTCGGACGTCATCGCCTCCTTGTACAGCGCAGTGACGAACTTGACGGCTTCGACCGTTTCCTTGCTGTTGAGCACGACGTTCTTGCCGTCCGCGTCCTGCAGCGCACCGCCAAAGCTCCAAAGCAGGCCGCGCCAAGTCGTGTTCGGGTCGTTGCTGTGTCCGAGCGAAATGCCGACCGGGTGGCCCTTGGCCTTCAGCTTGGCGCCGCCGATGCGTACATCATCCCAGGTGTCCGGCTTCATCCCGATCTCGTCCCACATGCTCTTGCGATACATGGCCGGGAAGTTGATGTAGAAATCGGGGAATGCAGACCAGGTCTTGTCGTCCTGATTGTAACCGATCTGGCGGCCGATCGTGCTGACCTTGCCGTACTTCTTCTCGGTTGCCTCGACGAGGCTCGTCACGTCGACCAGGAATTTGCGGTAGAGGTGCGCCCCGCCGGCGCCGTTCCAGCCGAACAGATCGTGACCTGACTGGGCCGAAGCTTCAGCGGCCGCACGCGCGGCGACGTTGGCGACCGGGATGTGATCGACGGTGACGCTGATGTTGTTTTTGGTGCCCCAATCCTTTGCGAACTGATCAAACCATTTGTCGTATTCCGGAACGAAATGGCTCCATTGCACGATGGATAGCGACTTCTCGTCCGCTCGTGCTTTGGAAATGAACGGCGTGCTCAGGGACGGTGCCGAAGCGGCAGCGAGGGTGAGGGCGGTTTGCGTCAAAAAGCGGCGTCGCGTGACGCGCGGGAATTTGCCCGTGCTCATCTGGATTCCTCCTAGGGATGTCTCCAGTGGGAGAAGGCTCATCCAGATGAGGGATCAGTCTAGCTCGGTCCTGGATCCTGCTATTTTCCACGACACTATAACTTTCGAGCCTCGATCGGAATTTCTACTAAAGCCGGTCACTCGGTACGCTGCCGTACAAAGATTGACAGCCGAAATTGCGCGGCGCCGACTGGAAACAAGCGATTTGGAGGCTGTGTCAGAAGCAGCAAAGACAGCTGCGCATCAGGTCGGTGGCCGCGGGAATGCGATGCTCATGCAGGCCGCTTCGATGCAGATGTCCGTATTCCGATGCGATGATCTGATAGCATTCGCAGGTGCGACGCTCGAGCGCCGCGTGATCGCACACCTCGATGCTGCCTCGCTGCTTGACGAGACCACCGGTCTGCTCCAGTTCGGCGAGCGTCGTCGTGATGCTGGCGCGTCGCACGCCCAGGATGACCGACAGCATGTCGTGCGTGACCGGAATGACGCGATCGTCCAGGCGGTCGGCTGCAAGCAGCAGCCAACGGCTCAGCCTTTCTTGCAGGCTGTGCCGCGCGCTGCAAAGCGTTGTCTGGGCGTTCTGAACCAGGAGCGCGTGGATATAGCTGTTCAGTTGCCGCTGCACATCAGGGTATCGGTGCGCGATCCGTCGCAGGTCGGGCACCGCAATGCGCAAAGCATAGCCGGGGACCGCCATCAGGCATCGATTGGGGGAACGCTGTATGCCGAGGACGGCTGTTACACCGACGAAGCCGAGCCGCCCGACCATCGCGATCTCGACCGGCCCATCGCGCTGCGTTCGCACCAGCAGCGATGCGACGCCGCGTTCGATGAAGTAGATGTGCTCGATGGGATGGTGGTAGTCCTGAAGAATCGCCCGGCGCTTGAGCGCCACGGGCTGAAGGAAGGGACGAAGCCGCTCGAACGACGCCGGGGCAAGACCAGCCAACAGGCGGTTCTGGACCCGCACCGTCTGCTCGCGGTTGGTATGGCTCAGCGCACTTTCCAGCGCTATCCCATGGTGCTCTCCTCAAGACACCTCCTGATCGGGCTTGTTCAGCCGGGCATCAGGGCTTCTCCCTACCAAGCTACTCCCTCTTCGATCCGGAGTCACCGGCGCTCCGACAATCCGGAGACGCCGGGTCGGGGCGCTCTCCAACGCCCCGAACGAATGAGCTCTAAGCTGGCAACCCAATCTGTTCACTCGCGCACCATGGCGCTTGATTTCGGTCCGAGACTTATACTGACGTCGCCTTTTGGGCCTTCGCGATGGTTTGGCCGGCGTCCGGTCAATTCCGAAGTCGAGGGTAGAGCGGACCTGACCGACCACCGCCGAGACCGGCGCTGTTGACCCAACTGAGACATAGGTGCCGGAGCTTCGGTCCCGCACTTAGGACCAGGGCGGCTCTTCCGTTCCCTCGCCTGGCTCGCGGTGGATCATGACACTCGCCGAACGTAAGCCGGTCAGCAATACAGTTCTTACAGAGGCAGGATCGAATCCAATGTCCTTGGCGTTTGGTGGATGTGCCTCGCTGCCCTTCAATCGGAGTGCCAAGTGCAATTGCTCGCAAAGGTGCCCGACGACTAGATTGACCTGATCGTCAGTCATGATCTGCTTTCCTGCTACATTTTGCCGTCCGACTAGATGGTACACATGAAAACAGAGCGGTACGCCATTTAACACCGATCCACATGCGACCAACATGGGGTTTTCAATGGATATCGAAATTCAATACATCGACCGCGGAGGCGAGCAGACCGCCCGGATCATTTCTGAGGTCGAGGACGAGGCCGGCCAGCTTGCCGCCAGCTTCGCGTTGCAGCGTCGAGATGGCCTGGCGAAGCTCGTTCGGCGTCTCCTCGCCGTCCTCGCTTTTCAGACTGAACTTGACGCTGCGGACTTTGATGACTTGCCGCATGAGAGGCACCTCGAAGGGGGACTGGCCGCCGCGCTGGATCGTCAATCTCACGGTCGTTCCCGGCTGCCCACGAATCTTCCTGATCACCTCCATCAAGTCCACGCCGTGCGTGGTTTGGCCATCGACTGAAACGTCTCGTCGCCCGGCTGCAAGCCTGCACGGGCACCTGGCGTATCGTCATTGGCGATAGAAGGGTCGGCGATCCGTGGTGATCCGTAACCTTGAGGCCGACGCCGCCGAACTTTCCACTGATGTCCTCTCTGGATTCACGAAATTCCGGCTCGGTCATGTAGGAAGAGTGTGGATCGAGACGCGATAGCATCCCCTTCAGGGCCGCGTCGGTGAGCTGGCGCGAATCGACCGGACGCACGTAGTCCTGCTGTACAAGCTGCATTGCGCCCGCGAGAAGTGCGATGTCGGCCGATGCGCCCAGGCGATTCCGATCGTGCGCAAATAGGATGTCTTCATTTTAATTGCTTGCCCGTGCGGTGCGCCGACGGGGAGCGCGGCAGCCTTTCCTGATATTGAGCCCCCGCCGTCGCGCTTGGAGAATACGCGACGGCAGGCCGAGGTCATGCCTAGCCGATCGGCATGGCGACGAAGTGGGTATTGTCGGAGGTCTTCACGTGCATCAGGACATCATGCTTGCCTTCGGACTTCGCTTCCGAGAGCGCGTTACGGAGGTCGGCTGCCGAGCTGACGTTCTTGCCTCCGACCGCAAGGATGACGTCGCCGGACTGCAGGCCGTGCTCGGCCGCCGGACCGTCCGGCTCGATCGCCGTGACCACGACACCGCTGTTGCCGGCGCCGCCGACGTCGCCTGCCGGGGCAACCGACATACCGAGATGCGGAACGCCCTTCGATGAGCTCTGATCGGACTCGTCGGCGCGGGCAACTTTCTGCGTATCGTTTGGCATCTTGGCGAGCGTCACCGTGAGCGTCTGCGCCTCGCCCTTGCGAAGGATGTCGAGCTTCGCTGAGCTGCCAGGGGCCATCCCTGAAATCTCTCGCGCAAGTGTCCGCGAGTCCTTGATCGCGTTGCCGTTGACCGCAGTGATCACGTCGCCCGGCCGGATACCGGCCTGCGCCGCCGGCGTGTCCGGTTGGGCCTCGTCGACGAGCGCGCCCCGCGCCTGCTTCAGGCCAAGGCTCTCGGCGATGCCCATCGTGACGGGCTGCACCTGCACGCCGAGCCAGCCGCGCGTCACCGTGCCGTGCTCCTTGAGCTGGGCAACGATCATCTTGACAGTCGGTGCCGGCACGTCGAAGCCGATGCCGACCGAGCCGCCCGACGGCGAATAGATCGCGGTATTGACGCCGACGACATTGCCATTGGTGTCGAAGGTCGGTCCGCCGGAGTTGCCCTTGTTGATCGGCGCGTCGATCTGGATGTAGTTGTCGTAGGGCCCGGCTCCGATATCGCGCCCTTCGGCCGAGATGATGCCGGCCGTCACAGTGCCGCCAAGGCCATAGGGGTTGCCGACCGCAACCACCCAGTCGCCGACGCGCGGAACCTGGCTCTCGAGATTGACGAAGGTGAAGCCCGACTTGCCGTCGACCTTGATGAGCGCAAGGTCAGTCTTCGGATCGGTGCCGATCACCTTCGCGGTATAGATCGTGCCGTCATCGGTCGTAACCTGTACCGATCTGGCATGATCGACGACATGATTGTTGGTTACGGCATAACCGTCGGCGGAGATGAAGAAGCCAGAACCGACGCCGGTGATCTCATGGTGCTGCAGTCTGCCGCCAGGATTGCCGTCGGGACCGAACTGGCGGAAGAACTTTTCAAAAGGCGTGCCTTGCAAGGACGGGGGCAGGTTCTCTGCGCCGGGTGCGTACGCATTGCTCTCCTCGTCCAGCTTCACACGCACCGAAATGACGGCCGGCTTGACCTTGGCGACCAAGTCGGCGAAGCCCGCGGGGCCTTGAGTCTGTGACGCCGGAGCGGCGGCGAGCGCTTGTTCGACAAATGGGTGATGACCCGACGGCCCCGCGACCGCGACGGCCGCACCGATCATTGCAACGGAGCCGAGCAGCGCGATGCGCCGGGCCGATAGTGACCAGCGATTCTGATTGTTGTCCTCTCGCATGATGTTTCTCCTAAGCGTGATTGCCTCGTATCGCTGACAAAAACTTATCGCCGCCGCATTACGGCGTCCTGTCCGACGCATTAATTCGAGTGATAGGTTGCTAAATTCGCGGTAACGAACAAGCCGCGTGGCGTTCCTCGGGTAAACGACCGTCGTGTCCTCGATGGCATCTTCTGGGTCTTGCGCTCTGGAGCACTTTGGCGTGATCTGCCCGAGAAGTTTGGTCCGTACACCACGTGCTACAACCGCTTCGTCCGCTGGCGGCGGGCTGGCGTCTGGGGCCGCATCATAGACGCACTTGCTGCTGTCCACGATGTTGCTGTCCAAATGATCGACACTTCGATTGTCCGCGTGCATCAACATGGCGCCTGCGTCATCGCGAATCGGCGCCAATCGATGGGAAGGTCACGCGGCGGCTTGGCGAGCAAAATCCACGCGGTGGTCGATAGCAATGGTTTGCCGGTACGGTTGGCGTTGAGCGCCGGCGAGGCCCACGACGTTCGACTTGCCTGGAAAACTGCTCTCTCGCCTGACGCCCGGGTCAATGCTGCTTGCCGACCGAGGCTATGACGCCGACTGGATAAGAGAGCCGGCCATGAAAAAGGGCGCGTGGGCCAACATCCCTCCGAAAAGCAATCGCAGCGATCCGATCTGCTTCAGCCCTTACCTTTATCGCGCTTGTAACCAGGTCGAGCGATTCTTCAACAGGATCAAACAATGTCGTCGTGTGGCGACGCGTTACGACAGGCTTGCGGGAAACTACCTTGTCTTCGTCCAACTCGCATCTATCCGGCTATGGCTGGCCGCGCGTTATGAGTCCACGCCCTAATAAGGTCGTTTTGATCGATGCGATGGCCGGCAAAGCCATATTCGCCTCCTGATTCATACTTCTTGGAGACGTCAATTGCATCAGCTTGTTTGCTCAAGTCCTCAAACCGACGTCCGAAGTCTACCGTCACAACAAACCTCCATAACACCATCCACACCTCGGAGATGATCGTCTCGAATCTACGCCTCCAGCACCCAGCGCAAGAACCGCTCTGTGTGCTCTACATGACGCGAACAAGCCTCCTTTCATCCGCAGCAATCACATCGGCCTTGCTCTCGCGACCGGGTACTGGACGCCGCTCGGTACGACGATTACCGGGATCTCGATCCCGTCGCGCTCTGGATCCTGTCCGTGTGGAATACCTCCCGCACGTTCTGAGGCCTGCCATTCGTTTCGAGCTGCAGCGTCTTGTCGTTAAAGCCGATGACGAGAAACCCGCCGTTCTGATTTCGCATCGCCAGGCATGCGCGCACGACCTTCGCGATGCCCTCGCGCGACGTCGGGCCAATCCAGGATTTGATCTCGACTGGCAAACTTTCGGCGGGCCGCGCGACGAGATCGTCTATTTGGCTCTGAGGGGCTTTCACGGGGGATTCCCCGGCTGGCTGCGGTCCACCCGTTTACACGCGGTGAATGATCGGTTCAACGAAAAGTCCGGTCCTCGCACGACGGCCGAGACAGAGACATATACCGCAATGCTGCCGATTCATTTATGAGAAGCGTGCTCCTCGGATTGGCCGAGGCGTCGCGGCGGATACGGCGATTTGCCGAGTGACTCTAGGACAAGCAAAACTGGCCTTGACCAAGGAATTGCGTGGTTGGGCACGGACAGGCCGAGTGCTGGTGGCTTTTCGCGGCATCGATTCTGCGGAAAAATCCTTGTCCCATGGCCCCGAAACAGCACCCGACTCCGCTTTCCGGCGGCGACCGCAAGGCGCTGAAGAAGGAGCTGGCGCGCGCCCGCGCGATGACCTCGATCCTGGCCGAGCGGTCGTCCGAGAAGCGCGCCGCCGGCGAGGCTTTGATTCGCGAGGCGGACGATCTCGCCTGCCAGAGCTGGAACGAGAGGATGTGGGCTGATGGCGGACCGATCGATCCGTCGCCCTCGATCGACCAGGCCATCAACGGCGGTTACCCCTGGCTCGAGATCCGATGCTCGCGCTGCAAGACGCCTCGCGCGGTCGACCTGGCTGCCCTGCCCCATGTCGCCACGACCTGCGTGCATGACCTCGCGCGCCGGCTGCGATGCGTGAAGTGCGGAAGCATCGGCAAGCGGCCAGCCGCTGAGCTGCTGCAGCTCGCGCGGCGCCGGCCGAGCCAGATGGACGACGCGCCATGACCGCCCTCACCCGCCGCCGTGATCGCGAGCGCCAGGAATGCTGGCACATTTTTTATGGTGACATCCACGTCGGCATGATCGCCGAGCGCTCCGGGATTCCAGCGTCGGCCGATCGATTGGGCTGGACTCTCGGCTTCACACCACCCTCGCACTGCGCCAATCGCGCCCAGGGCACTGCCGCTGATTTCGAGACCGCCCGCGCTGCCTTTGGAGCCGCCTGGCTAAACTTCCTGCCGGGATACACGGAAGACCATTTCCGCTCATATCGGCGGCAACAGGCCTTCACGAACTGGAAATACACAATGTGGCAGCGCGGCTGCCGGTTGCCGACGCAAAACGAGAGCGGCCGATCCACATGCTTCTGCTGCGCGCCGCTGGACCAGACCAGCTTACGGCGCACGTCTACGCCGCACATATGACGGCCGAGGAACCCGCGCAGTGAAGAAAATGACCGAACATCGTCCCTATGCCGATGCAGAGAAGGCCCCACGCCGGCTGATGGAGCACGCGCGGGCCTTCGAGCCGATCCAGGATGGCCGCATCTACATCGAGAAGCTGAATGGTCCGCTCCTGTATGGGGACAAGGCGACACCGGCTGAGTACATGGCGGGACTGAAGTTTGCGATCGAGCGCGGCTGGCTCGAGCCGGTCCACGAGAGCGGCACCTTCACCAGGATGACGCAGGCCGGAAAGGACCTGTTCGCATGGAAAATGCCCCAGCTCCTGTCGGGGAAGATTCAGGAGCTGGGGCATTCGGGGCATCTTGAGTCGCCGCCTGCTGGTGGCGGCCTGTACATCCGAGACCGGGGATAGCAGGCAGCACTCGGCACCCTCTCCCGCTCTGCGAGTTCCGGCATTCACAAATCTAAATCTCGCGGAGATCAACCGACCAACGCACAACGCCGCCCGCTTGAAATAAGTGCAGGCGGCGTTGCTCCTAGCCCCGGGAAGGTAATGCAAAATCCCAGACCGCGCCATGCCGACCAAGCCGCAACGGAAGCTTCCCCTGCAGGGCGCGCGCCCCGCCTATCGCACGCTTCAGGGCTGGGCCCTCGGCACCCTGATCGAGCAGGGCGCGGTCAAGGAGTGCGAGCACCACGGTCACCGGATTGACCGTGCCGATCCCGCCGCCTGGAACCGGGCGCGAGAAGAGGCGTGGCGGAACCCGTTTCCCGGCGCCACGCCGGAAACATGCATCGCTGCCATGGAAGAGGTCATGCGCGGGATTGGCGACACCTGTCCGGACTGCTGAGGCGCTGCGGAAAGCGCCTCGCGGACTCCACTTCCCTCCGCTCCAGCCTATATTAACCCTATTGGGGTACAGGCGGATTTTCGAGTGGAGTTTTGAGTATGGCCCCGCGCGCGAACTGGAAGGGCTTTTTACGGCTATCGCTCGTGACGTGCCCGATCGCCTTATTTCCAGCGACCTCGGAATCCGAGAAGATCAGTTTCAACCAGATCAACAAGAAGACCGGGCACCGGATCCGATACCTGAAGGTCGACGCCGACACCGGCGAGGAGGTGTCGAACGACGACATCATCAAGGGCTATCCGGTCGACAAGGATCGTTATCTCGAGGTGACGAAGGACGAGCTCGAGAACATCGCACTCGACTCCACCCGCACTATCGAGATCGATGAATTCGTGCCCCGCAAGGAAATCGACGATCTCTATCTGGTTCGCCCCTATTACATCGTGCCCGACGGCAAGGTCGGCCACGACGCTTTTGCCGTCATCCGCGAAACGGTCCGCTCGCTCGACAAGGTGGCGCTGGCCCGCGTGGTGTTGACCAACCGCGAGCACGTCATCGCGCTGGAGGCTCGCGACAAGGGCTTGGTGGGCATGCTGCTGAGATATCCCTACGAGGTCCGCGACGCCGCCGAATATTTCGACGACATCCAGGACGTCAAGGTCACCAAGGACATGCTGGATCTTGCCAAGCATATCGTCGAGCAGAAGTCCGGCCATTTCGAACCGGGGACATTTGAGGACCACTATGAGGCCGCGCTCTCCGAGCTGCTCGCCAAGAAGCAGAAGGGCCTTCCGATTGCCGAGGTGAAGAGGCCAGCGCCCGGCAACGTCGTGAACCTGATGGAAGCGCTTCGCCAGAGCATCGCATCCGGCGGCAAGCGTGCTCCCGCCGCCAAGCCCGAGAACGCGCCGGCGAAAAAGGCCGCCAAGAAACGCAAGGCCGGCTAGCGTGCGCCCGCGCGCCTACGAGCCTTGCCTGCCAACTTCTCGCACCGCCGTGCCGACTGGCCCGGATTGGCTACACGAGATCAAGCACGATGGCTATCGGCTGATTGTCGTACGCGACGACAAGCGCGTGCGGCTGTTCACCCGTAACGGCTACGACTGGGCCGACCGCTTTCCCTTGATCTGCGAGGCCGCGTTGCGTAACCGCTGCCAGCGCTTTGTGATCGACGGCGAGGCCGTAGTGCTCGGCGTCGACGGCCGTTCCGATTTCAATGGCCTGCACTCGCGGAAATTCAACGACGAGGTCCAGCTCTATGCCTTCGACATTCTCGCGCTCGAGGGCAACGACCTGCGCAAGCTGCCACTACACGCGCGCAAGGCCAAGCTCGCCCGCTTGCTCGCGCGCCGCGTCGATGGCGTTTTCCTGTCCGACTTCGAGCAGGGCGAGATCGGCCCGGAGCTCTATCGCCACGCCTGCCTGATGGGCCTGGAGGGCATCGTGTCGAAGCACAGGGACCGGCCCTATCGCGCCGGCCGCTCGCTCGACTGGATCAAGGTCAAGAACCGCAAGCATCCGGCGATGAGCAGGGTCAAGGATTCCCTCTCATGAGCAACCACTGCCCCCGTTGAGACGATACGCGCTGGGTCTGCGAAAACCACCCGGACCGGCCATGGCAAGGCGATCGAGCCTGCGACTGTGGCGGGGCCGGCGCGCCCTGCCCGCTCTGCAATACAACGGACGAAGGCGAGATGCCGCAACTACCGAAGGGATTCCGGACCGCGTTCGATAAGCGTGGTTGGCGGCACTAATTGTCCAGCGTTTGCGCGTCAATTTTCGCTCAGATGTTTCAGCATGGTGTTGCAGGCACGCTCCGCCTCTGCGGAAAGTCTTGAAGGGCGCCCCGACGATCCTGGTAGCGCAGCGGCTGCGGCGCGGTGGCCGAGCGATGAAATTGGCAGGCCGGACTTGAACCGGCGTTCTTGGCATGAAGGCCAACCCGCAATGCCCCGGTCACCATGTCGCTAATGCTCTGAATTGACTTCCGCTTTCGGCGGCGCAGCGGACGTGACCGGACACGCTGCCGGCTCGCCCCAGTCGCGAATGGTAGAGTCGGGATGTGGCGCGGTGGTTGTAGGCTGAACATATCTGTTGCCGCCTCTTTCGTCTGGCGGTGCCTTAGTAGTTCGAC
>NZ_LGHK01000125.1 GCF_001908235.1 Bradyrhizobium sp. NAS96.2 | reverse complement strand
CGGTGCCTGCGACCTTGCCGCCGCTTAGGGCCGCCGCCGCTGACGTCAGAGCAGCCGCGGAGGCATCCAGCGCGACCGCTGACGACGTCAGACCGCCGCCGGTGGTGAGCAGCTGAAGCAGCTTGTAACCGCCATAGATTTGCGCGCCCTTGCCGATGGCGCCGGCGGCGATCGCGCCGCCGGCGAGAACGCCGGACGGGAGTTCCGCGGTGCCTTGGATGCGTTTTGCAATCCAGTCGGTAACCCCGGACAGAAGTCCGCCCTTGCCATCATTGTCGAACGCCCGGCCGACTGCGGTTTCGAGGTTCTTAACCGCGCCCTCGAAACGACTGACGGCGCCGTCAAAGCCGGCCATCCGTTCCGCGGCGATCTTGTCGGCATAGCCGCCCGACCCGCTTTCGATTTCGCTGATGATATGCCGCAGCGTCTCGCTGTCGCCCAGCGCGGTCGCGATGCGGCCGCCCTGTTTCGAGCCGAACAGCGCATTCGCAAGCGGCAGATTGTTCGCCAGCTTCGGAAGCAAGTCCCGGATAAAGCCGTTCGTGTCGACTTCGTTGACCGACTTGTCGCGGTAGCGGCCCGCGGCGCCGGCGATCGACTTCAGCGACTTCGCGTCGCTGCCTTGCAGCTTGTCCCGCAGAAGCGCGGTCACGGCCGGGTTGAACTTGGCAGGATCGGAAATCGTCGCCTTGTCGGAGAAGATTTGCCCCAGACCCGCGCGCGTCTTGGCGTCCAGCTTCACGCCGTACCGCGCCGCGACGTCTTCGGCGAACGGGTCGACCGCAAGGCTGTTCGGAACGCGCTGATAATTTTTGTAGTTCAGCCCGTTCGCGAGAAGCGCCGTTTTTGCGCCGGCCGTCGGCGCCTGTGCCGTCGACATGAGCGCGCGGAAGGCGACGCCAGCTTCGTCGCCGCCGATATTCGCCTTCTTCAGCACGCCGCCGAAGCCGAGAAGCGTCGCTTCGCTGATCTGCCCCATCCGCGCCGGCGTCGCGCCGAACTTGTAAAGCTGGCGCAGGTCATCCGGACCCATGCCGGAAATCTTCGCCGCCTTGACCTGATAGTCAGCCGTCTGTTGCGCGGACTTCTGGGCTTCTTCCATCGTGCCGGTGGCTTTCTTGAAGCCGAAGATCGCACCTTCCATTTGCTTGACCGCATCCGGAAGCGACAAGTCGAGCGCCGATCCCAGCGACGCCGCCGGTCCCATCATGCCCATGATCTGTTCGCGCTTCACGCCGCGCGCGGCCAGTTCGCGCTGCGCTTCCAGAACCTGAATGTCGTTAAACTTCGTCGTGGCGCCCATATGGATCGCCTGCTTCACAAGCGGCGCCTGTTCTTCGTCCGAAATGCCCATGACGGCCTTCGCGAAGCGGCGTTCCTTGTCAAACTCCCGGTAGGTATGCCCGACGGCGCGGATACCCGACTTCACTTCATGCCCGGCCCAAGCGCCGACAGCCGCGGCCGCGCCGGAAACGGCGATGTTCCGGTTCTGCCGGCGGACGGCGCGACGTTCTTCGCGTTCGATGGCAGCGCCAGTCTGTTCGACAGCCTTCCGCAGCCGCGCGTGATGCGCGGACGCCTGTTGAACGTCGACGCCCATCCCTTGAAGCGCGCGCTTGTTCGCAATGACCGCCTGCGTCTGTCGCTCATACGCGCGAGACGCGGACGCGACTGCGGCTTGTGCGCGCTTCAGGTTGCGTTCGGTTTCCGGCAGCTTCGGGCCGAAGGCGTTCATCGCCTTCGACGCCGCTTCAACGTTCCGCTGCATTTCGCGGAAGTTCTGCCGGGCAGCCGGCAGCATGCCGCGGGAAGCGTCGAACTTTTCGATCGCCGCCATCTGCGTCTTCGCGCGCTCCAACGCCTTCGCGACCCCTTCGACGGCCTTGGCGGTTTTGCCCGACTTGGCAAGGCCGTCCATCTTCTTCGCGATGCTATCGAAGACCTTCCCGGTCTTGTCTTCCGCGGTGATTACAGCACGCGCCTCAATTATTTTTGCCATTTACCTCTCCAAAATGGTAGGGCCGCGGGCGGCCCTTGCGTCCGTCACCCGCGGCCCGCGACGACCGGCCGGAAAACTTTTCAAAAAACGACCGGACGTCGCCAAACATCACGCCGTGACGTTCTGATCGTCGTCGGTCGTCGCGGCCGGCGCCGGGGGCCAGGTCGGATCGGTCGGGCGCAACTCGATCTGCACCGGGCGCGCCGGCCGCTTCGTCGGCTTCATCACGGCAGCGATATCCATCGCTGCCACGGCTTCAATGGTCATAAAGCTGCCGTCGACTAGGACGCCGGGACCGTCGAGACGGGGCAGACGGATGAGCGAAAACAGGTCGCCGGGCCAGTCAAGCGTTGCGATCGGGTGATACTCAGTCTCGTGGAAATCGCGTCGGACGCATTTCACTCGCATCGATCCGACGTCGGCCTGACCGCGGACGCCGTCGTCGGACGCGACCGCAGCCTGATCGCCGATTGGAACGCCGTTGGTCTCAGCGACCCACAATACGACGTCGCGCGACCGGATGTCTTTGCGAGGTTCGGAAGCAATATCGCGGGCAAGGATGTCAGCCGACGGGATCGGCGCTTCACCTTCCGGCAGGTCTGCGTTCAGCACCTTCGCGGCGAGCGATTGCCGGGCGCATTCCTGCATCAGGCTCAGCAATCGGCCAGCGAGATCACGGCCTTCGGTCTGGACGCGGTTCGCAAGAGCCTCGGCAGCCTTTCTGGCGGCGGCGGTCTCTCGGCGCTTCGCGGCGTCGGCCTCGCTTCTGCGCGCGATCTCCGCGTCAGTCTCGATCGTCTCGATCAGGGCGGTCAGGCGCTCAACTTCCGCCGCTGCGCCGGCGCGCTGCCCGCTCCACTTCGCGAATACGACGCTGTCGGCGAGTGCGGCCGCCTTGCCGAAGTCGACTTCAGCGAGCTTCGAACGGGCCGATTTCAGTTCCGCCTGCAACTCGGCGATGCGCTTTTCGGCTTCGGACAGTTTCCGGAATGGGTTGATGCGCATCACTTCGCCCCGTCGACCTGCATCCCGCGCGACTGCAACACCGCACCCCAATCCATCGCCTGTGCTGCTGGATTGGCGATGGCGACGCGCGGCAAAGTCGGCAGCCCGGACATTGCCGGCGTCGCGCTCAGAACGACGCTGTCGCCTTGCAGGACCATTCCGCGGGACTTCAGAACCGCGTCCCACTGTGCGGAAACGTTCTGCGGGATCGCAGCGTTCGGGTTTGCCGGCGCGATCGACGGGCCGACGGCATGGTCGCCGGCGGCGGCGAGCGGCGCGGCAGAAAGCGTCGCCTTGACCTGATCGACGGTCATGTCGGTCGTGGTCGCGAGGTTCATCGCAAGACCTTCGCGGCCTTTCGCTTCGGGAAGCGCAGTGATCGCGGCGAAGCGACCGCGTTCAGCCTTGGCGATGTCGGACGCCGACGGGCCGGCTGCGGCCGGCGTCGGTCGCGAAATATCCGCACTGGCGCGCAGCGGCTCGTTCGAACCGACGTGAGTGCTGCTCGTCGGCGTCGCCTTGGCAGCGCGCATCAGGGCGCGGGCTTCATCGTATGACAGGCTTGTCGTCGTCGCGATTTGCAACGCAAGAGCCTTGTGGAGGCGTGCCTCTGGGCAGGCCAGTATCGCATTAGCACGGCGTGCTGCTTGTGCCGCTTCGGCGTTGTCCATTGGTCCGCTTCCCTGCGTTACGCGACAATCGTTTCAGGGTTCGTCAGGACCTGCGTCGGCGATTGCGTCACGGCGACGGTCGCGGAGTGGCCTTCGTTGTTGACGCCGATCAGGGTCAGAACGCTGCCGGTGCCTGCCGGCTCGACCTTCGCGATCTGCGCAAGCTGAACGTAAATTGCCGCGTTGTCGCTCGCGCGGGTGAGTGTCTTCCAGTTCGCCATTTTTGAGGGCCTTTCCATTGGGGGTTGCCGTGCCCGATCATCGTCGGCGTCGCCCGTAGCCCGCAATTGCAATGGCGTCTCAGCGCGTCTCGCTGTTTCGCTTTTTCGTCTCAGGACGTCTCTTTAGCGGTGGATGCTCCGCAAAGTGCCGTTCGAACCGTGAGAGCGAGATCAGGTAGCTTTTTTTGCCGCTACGCCAGAGGGAGAACCCGCCCGGCGTGCCGATCGGATGATCTCTGCAACGTCGGTGGAGTTCGGCGCGCGAGATGGCGAACTTTTGCAGGATGGTCCCGGGTCGAACTAGGTCATCAAGGTTCGCCCCCGATTGCGGTTCGGCCGCAGTGGACGCGCGCGCCTGAAGCGCGCGCAATCGCTCACCTATCACGCCGATCGATGCGACGGCCGCGTCGAAGTCGCGGATCAGGGCGGCAATGTCGTCAGTCACCGGGCGCGCTCCCGGATTTTGTTAAGGAAACCGGAATTCTGGCGATCCGTGACACACTCAAACGCTGGGGCGCTTCGTGCCGCACCTCCATGGGTGGCCTCCAAAGGGTTCCTAAACGATTTCTGAGGTGGCCATGGGCTTGCAGCCCCCGCCGTCCATTCGTTCGCGGACGTCGGCCGCGCCGAAGTGCGGTTGATCCGATCGCGCGTCAGGGGGCTTCCCATTGGCTTGCGGTGGCTATGCAAGGTCGGCTGGCAATTCATCGAATGCCCCTTCTTCGCTTGCGTCGCCTTCGTCACGTCCGCCGTCGTCCGCCGGCGGCGCGATAGCGCGCGCCGGCTTCGGTCGGTCGTCACGGGCCTGAGAAGGATCGCCTGCAATCACCTTCCACACGTCGCGCTCTACTTCGTCGCGGATCACGACGACGAACGCATTGCCCAGCCGACCCGTAAAGTAGGTGTCACCGGTGGCCGTCCGGCGTTGACGCAGCTGAAACAGTTCGACGCCGTCGATCATTGCTGCTCCCCGTTCTCTCTATGAAAACAGGACCGGCCCCCAACTTTCTTGACAGTCTTCTTCGCGGCCGGGGGCGCGCTGAGCGCTACCCGGCCGTCACGCAGCAACCGGTCACGAACGGTGCCGATGCCAGCCCCGCCGGTCGCCCGACCGTATTCGGCCGCGCCGGCCGCGGGCCGGAAGACCTGAGCCTTTGCCGGCGACACCCAGCAATATCGAAGATATCTGGTGGGGGTAAAAGTAGTGCCATTCTGTGCCACTGACCCGTCAATCGACAGGTTGACGGTGACGGAATACGCGACCGACAACGCTTCGCTGACCGGCGGCGCCGTCTCGGCTTTTCGTCGCCGATACCACGTCCTGCGGCTGATCCCCGCGGCTTTCCACGGTTCTGCGCGTTCCGTTGAGGCGACTTGCGGAGTGGCGCCGGCGGCATGCCGGCGCGCCCGCCGGCGGTCTGCTTTGCGCTTCTCGCGCCGCTTCGCGCGTTTGCGCGTGCTGTCGTCGAAGGCGCCGAACGTCGTAATGCCAAGCATTTCGATTTCTTTGCGGGTCGCGCGCAGCTTCCTGCCGAGTGTGTCGGCCTTCCATTTCAGCGGCCGTTTGCAGACCCTTTCGATCAGTTCTGCCCGTTCGCTTTCCGACAGCCAAGGCGCCCATTGGCACACCCACGCCCGGATTTTCCGGTCCGGATCGCCGTAGTAGTAGCAATGATGCGCGGCGATACGCAGGTCTTCGCGGCCGCTGTCGTCGTCGGGCAGCCGCCTGCCGCGATAGCGATGTTCGAGGAAGGCTTCCAGATCGCGCATGCGGACGTTTTGCTTCGCGGTCGGTTTCGGTCGACCCGGATCGTCACGGTCATCCCACGCGAAGCGTCCCGCGTAGTGATGATCGATTTCCCGATGTAGCGCGATCTGCTTCGGCGTCTCGCCGGCGAACCTGTCGTCGACGGTCTGCTTCCGCCGCTTTTTTGTTGGACCGGTTTCTTTACCGGTTGACGACGCAGATCGCGGCTCGTATCTGTCGAGAGTGGAAGCGCTGCCCAGCGGCTTCTCATTTCTTCGGTGGTCTGTGCCGTCCCGATTTGCCGTCGGGGCGGCACTTCCGTTTTCGGGCGGACCCTCGATCTTGAAGGCCGCGCCCCTTAGCGCGCTCATTTCGATTTACCTCAGGGTTAGGGCAACAGAACCTGTCGCCAGATTTCGCGGCGAACTGCCGCTTCGATGGTTCGGACCTCCCGATCGGCGTCGCGCTTGTCGACGCCGATTTCGTCCAGGCGACGCCGGATCGCATCCAAATTCCGCTGGACATGATGTTCGCCGCGTTCGGCATCCATCGCGACGACGTAGGACACGTGTCGCTTTACATAGTCCGCACCGCGGAAGCGGCCCGGTAGAAGCACAACCTTTGCCTTCGGCTGGACGATGCGTCGACGTGTGTTCCGTCTGTTTGGCGAGAGTTCTCGCTTAGCGTCACGGACGACCACGCTGACCGGCGGAAATGCCAGCACCTGCGCAGACGGCTTCATGGGGTCGGCCTCCCAGCTGTCGAGGATTGAAATGGCGGCGCGCCGGACGGGGAAAGGACCGCGGCGGCGCCGCCGATGCGCCAGCCGTACATCCGGGCTGGCGCTTGTGCAGCGCGGGCGTGCTAACCGCGCAGCAAGGCGAGAAGCGTTAGGCGGCCGCCTGTTCGCCGCGAAGCAACTGATACAGGTCTTCGACCGGAACGGTCGTCGAGCGTCCGTTCTTCCGAAGCCGAACGGCGCCTTCCTTTGCGAGTTCATAGAAGCGCGTGTGACCAATGCCAGCAACTTCGCAGAAGCGGTTCACGGACACGTTCAGCGGCAAGTCGTAAGTCTTGATCACGTCGGGAAGGGTCATATCGCCGTCGCGCATCGGAATTTCTCTCCTCGTGTTTGTTCGTCGATGATCACGACGATACGGGAGCGGTCGGGGGACAAGATAGGTGACAAAAATCGAAATGCGCATGAAGCGGGCATAATGCCCTGCGGATTGCTGAGTAGTGCTTGATTGTGCGTGACAAAAAAATTCAACGAAGCGACTTTCCGCCGTCGTTCCCGGGGGGACAAGCGGGGACATTTGGGGGACAAACGGGACAAAGCCCGGGAGAGTGCCCGGGATTTCCATGCTATTCGCGATCCTCGGGAGCCTTTACCGGGCGCGCCGTTGATCGCCCACGCGAGCGCGAGCGTCCCTCCATTGCTTCGATAATCTTGGGTAGGTTTGGGTGCTAGGAGGCCGACGCAGATCGGGATCGCCGGGCCTTCGTGATCGACAGTACGGTTCCGGATTTTCGCAAGTCGTCTAAGAGGTCCGCGTACCATTGCATCATCGGGACGCGTTCTTCCCAGTATTCGGCGCCGTTGTACGCGCCGCGGACTTCGTCTTCTTCTTGGTGGGCTAATTGGCGCTCAATGGCATCGCTGTCCCAACGCCGGCGGCCGTCCGAACGGCGGCTATCGTTTAGCAACGTTGACGCCGTCGATCGGAAGCCGTGCGCAGTCATTTGTGTCTTGTCGTACCCAAGGCGGCGCAGCGCAGCGTTCAGGGTGCCGTCGGAAATCGGCCGATGCCAAGACCGGATTTGCGGAAAAAGGTAGCGCGACGTGCCAGTCACTTCGCGAAGGTCTTTGATGACCCCAACGGCCTGCCGCGATAGGGGCACTCTGTGGGGTCGCGGCATCTTCATCTTCTCTTTCGGAATGCTCCACACTGCGCCTTGCAGGTCGAACTCTGTCCATTCCGCATGCCTTAGTTCGCCCGGCCGCACGAAGGTCAGGGCGATCAGTTGCAACGCGGCGCGCGTCGTGACCTGCCCGTCAATGTCGTCGATCGCGCGCATCAGCGCGCCGACCGCCTTGGGCTCCGTGATGGCCGCACGGTGCTGGACCTTCGGAGAAATGAGCGCGCCAGCCAGATCGCCAGACGGATCGCGTTCAGCACGACCCGTCGCAATTGCGTACCGAAACACCCGGCCGGCGAGGCTGCGTGCGCGCCGTGCGGTGTCATAGCGACCGCGTCGTTCGATCTTGCGGAGCGCATCCAGCAATTCTGACGCGGCTATTTCTGCAATCGGACGGTCGCCGACGTCACCGGCCAACAGGCCGATGAGCCACTTCTTCTTTTCGATCGTCTTGGGGTCGTCGCCTTCGGCCTCGAACTTCGCGATCAGTTCATCTGCCACGATCCGGAACGTATTCGTCCGGGCGATCCGTGCCGCGTTGCGGTCCAGCTTACGTTGCGCCGATGGATCGACGCCCTTCGCCAGTAGCGCCTTGTTTGCATCGCGCGCGGTGCGCGCGTCGCCAAGGCTGACGGCGGGATAGGCCCCGAGCGCGATCAACCGCTGCTTTCCGTCGAAACGATACGCCTGCCGCCAAAGGCGCGACCCGTTCTTCTCAACGAGCAGATGCAGGCCTCCACCGTCGCTGATTTTGTACGGTTTCTCTGCCGATTTGGCGGCGCGGCAAGCAGCATCGGACAGCGGCATCGAATAGGTCCCCCCCGGCTCAATCTACCAACACACGACCGACACGATACCAACAGCGATACCAACAAACTCACCGGCTGCCGGCGGAGGGCCGCGAATGTCAGCGCACTAGAAAGCGCTGCAAATCAAGCACTTCTAGCATTTTGGCGGAGTGTAACGGAAGCGGGGGAATGAACTAATGGTGCCCAGGGGCGGGATCGAACCACCGACACTGCGATTTTCAGTCGCATGCTCTACCAACTGAGCTACCTGGGCATACTCGCGGGACCGAAAGGCCGAAGCGAGCGGGCGGTTTATAGAGAGGTCGGAGCGCTGTGTCCACCCGGCTTCGCGAAACGCTTCGCCGGGCGCGGCCCGCCTTCCGAAATTTCCCCAACTTGTTGGGAAAACTTGGCTATTCCGGGTCCTCCGCGTCGTCCTCGCGGCCGGGAACGACATAGCGGCCGGTCAGCCAGCGGTTCAGGTCGACATCGCGGCAGCGCGGCGAGCAGAACGGGCGGAAGGCCTGCTCGACAGGTTTGCCGCAGATCGGGCAGGCGCGCGGGATGGCCGGGGGCGTTCGGGCTTCGTCAGTCATGGCTCGGACGTAGCTTACATCAATCGAGATGCAAGGGCGCTGAGGGCACGAGGTTCCTCGACCTCACACCGCGACGGCGTTGAGCCAGCCGTGGCGGATCGGAAAGCCTTCGCCCCCGAGCAGGGTCACGGTCTCGTAGAGCGGCAGGCCGACGACGTTGGTGTAGGAGCCGACCATCTTGACCACGAAGGATCCGGCGATGCCCTGCACGGCGTAGCCGCCGGCTTTGCCGCGCCATTCGCCGGAGCCGATATAGGCCTGGATGTCGTCCTCGCTGAGCCGCTTGAAGCGCACGCGGGTCTCGACCAGGCGCTGGCGGAACGCCTCGCGCGGCGTCACCACGCAGATCGCGGTGTAGACGCGGTGGTTGCGGCCTGACAGCAGCCGCAGGCATTGCGCAGCCTCGTCGACCAGATTGGCCTTGGGCAGGATGCGGCGGCCGACCGCGACCACGGTGTCGGCGGAAATGATGAAGGAGCCGCGCAGATCGTCGTCGAGCTGAACCGACTTCAGCGCCGCGTCCGCCTTCGCGCGCGCCAGGCGGTTGGCGCAGGCGCGCGGCAACTCGCCCCGCCGCGGGGTCTCGTCGACATCGGCCGGGCGCAGCGCGTCGGGCTCGATGCCGGCCTGGTTGAGCAGGGCCAGCCGCCGCGGCGAACCGGAAGCAAGAACGAATTTGGGACGGCCTAGCATGCGGGTTTTTGGGCTGAATCGGGGGGACGGACGCGGGCGGAACCTATCGGATGGGGCATGGATGCACAACCTTGGAACCGGCCGCGAATCGCGCTCCCGCTTGGAGACAAGGCCCCATAAGCACAGCTGTTTGTCAGTCTGGCGACAAGGGGCAAGGTTCTGCGAATCGGAACACGCCGCGTCTTCGCTTCACAGGTCCGCCGCGGCCTTGGCAAAGCGGCGGCGGATCCGCATCAACAGGCCGTCGCAGACTTCGCGATAGGCGGCGAGCTTCTGCTCGCGATTGCCGCTGGTGCCGGTCGGGTCGTGCGTCGGCCAGTATTCGACATCGGCGGCAACCGTCCTGGTCAGATCCAGCGCCTTGTGGTGCGCCTCCGGCGACAGCGTGATGATGAGGTCGAAGTTCAGCCCCTCCCAATCCTCGAGCTCCTCGAAGGTTTGCGGCTTGTGACCGGAAATGTCCTGGCCGAACTCGGCCATGACAGAGACCGCGAACGGATCGAGCTCGCCCTTCTTGACGCCGGCCGAACGGACATAGAGGCCTTGCGGGAACATCTGCTGCAGCAGGCTTTCGGCCATCGGCGAGCGCACGCTGTTCAAGCCGCATGCGAACAGCACAGCCTGGGGATTGCGCGCGCGCGGCGCTTCCATGCGATCAGGCTTCTTTCGACCGGGGTACGCCCCCGTCGTCTGGCGCGGCGAAGCTCATCGGGATCATGCGCCTTCACCCTTCCAGTGCAGCACAGTGATCAGCGTGAACAACCGCCGCGCGGTCTCGAAGTCGACGCGCACCTTGCCCTTGAGCCGCTCCTGCAGCGTGCGCGAGCCTTCGTCATGGATGCCGCGGCGGCCCATGTCGATCGCCTCGATCTTGTCCGGTGTCGCGGTACGGATCGCCTGATAGTAGCTGTCGCAGATCATGAAGTAGTCCTTCACGACGCGGCGAAACGGGGTCAGCGACAACAGATGCGCCACCACCGGTGCGCCGTCCTCCTTCCTGATATCGAACATCAGCCGGTTGCCGGTGATCGCGATATGCAGCGTGTAGGGCCCGGCCTCGGCGCCTTCGGGCGCGAACAGGTTCTGCTCGACCAGGTCGTAGATGGCGATCGCCCGCTCATGCTCGATGTCGGGCCCGGAACGGCCGATCGATTCCTCGTCGAGCGTCACCGCGACGATGCGATTGTTGGAATCCTCGTCGTCTGGTGGCTTGTTCATGAGAGGTTGAGGCGCAATCCGACGGAACGTGAATGGGCATCGAGACCCTCGGCCTGACCGAGCGTCATCGCGGCGGGCCCGAGCGCACGAAGCTGATCCGGCCCGCACCGCAGGATCGAGGTTCGCTTCATGAAGTCAAGCACGCCGAGGCCGGAAGAGAACCGGGCCGAGCGCGCGGTGGGCAGCACGTGGTTGGAGCCGCCGACATAGTCGCCGATCGCCTCCGGGGTATGGGCCCCGAGGAAGATCGCGCCGGCGTTGCGGACCTTTCTCGACAGGCCCTCGGCGTCCGCGGTCATGATCTCCAGATGCTCGGCCGCGATCGCATTGGCGAGCTCGACCGCGTCATCGAGCTTCGCCACCTTGATGACGGCGCCGAAATCGTCCCACGAGGCGCGCGCAATCGCCGCACGCGGCAGCGTCGCAAGCTGCGCCTCGACCGCGCGTTCGACATCCGCGGCGAGCCGCGCGCTATCGGTGATCAGGATCGATTGCGCGCTGACGTCGTGCTCAGCCTGCGCCAGGAGATCGGCCGCGATCCAGTCGGCATTGCCGGTGTCGTCCGCGATGACGAGCACCTCGGAGGGGCCGGCGATCATGTCGATGCCGACCTTGCCGAACACCAGCCGTTTGGCGGCGGCGACATAGGCGTTGCCGGGACCAACGATCTTGGCGACAGGGGCGATCGTCGCGGTGCCATAGGCCAGCGCCGCGACCGCCTGGGCGCCGCCGACGCGGTAGATCTCCGAGACGCCGCCGAGATGGGCGGCCGCGAGCACCAGCGGGTTGAGCTTGCCGTCCGGCGCCGGCACCACCATGACGACCCGCGGCACGCCGGCGACCTTGGCCGGCACCGCATTCATCAGCACCGAGGACGGATAGGCTGCGGTCCCCCCGGGCACGTAGAGCCCGACCGCATCGACCGCGCTCCAGCGCCAGCCGAGCTCGACGCCGGCCGCATCGGTAAAGCGCTCGTCCTTGGGCAGCTGGCGGCGATGGAAGGTCTCGATCCGGTCGCGCGCGAATTTCAGCGCCTCGACGGTCTTGGGGTCGCAGGCCGCGACCGCCGCGTCGATCTCGGCGGCGGTGATGCGCAGACCGGCGGCGCCGATATCGAGCCGGTCGAACTTCTTGGTCGCCTCGAGCAGCGCCGCATCGCCGCGGGCCGCAACGTCGTCGACAATGGCGCGGGTGGCGCGCTCGACGTCCGCCGATACCTCGCGCTTGGCCGCCAGGAAATCGCGGAAACGCTGGTCGAAATCGGCGCTCTGTCGGTCCAGGCGAACGGGCATGGCGGCTTTCTGAAGAGGACTCTGGGTCCCTGCTCAATGGCGCGGCGGATAATGGCCGTCAACCCTTGGAAAACACACAATGCGTCGTCGTCCCGGCGAAGGCCGGGACCCATAACCCCATATGGTAGTCGTGGTGGGACGCTGGGGCCCCATCCCGTTCAAACAACCTGCTTTGGTGGTTATGGGTCCCGGCCTTCGCCGGGACGACGGGATCTAAGTCGCCACCCCGAGGTCGTCGGGCCCCAGATCGGTCAATTCGCATTCCAGGCACTCGACATCGAGCCGCAGCGCCCCGCCATGGCCGAACATCAGCAGCGCGCTGCCGCCCGGCGGGTCGGAGGCATAGAACTCGATCCCGAGCAGTTCCAGGGCCGCTTCCGGGGTCTCCAGGTCGATATTGCGCGACTTGCATGCCAGCACCCGGTCGAACCTGAGCGCGGCGATCAGCCGGCGCGAGCAGGTGCCGCCGGACAGGGTCTGTTCCCAGTCGAGCCGGTTCAGGCCGACCACCAGGCGCTTCTCGTCCTGGCGCCAGATGATGTCGGCGGGCTGGACGCGGGCGTCCTGCACATGGGCGGAGATCACCGCGAGGTCGTCGGCGTCGAGGGCGATGAGTTTCAGCGGTGCGGGTGGGGACATGCGGTGGTTATAACGCCTCGGGGCCCGGGAGGCACCAAGTGGCCGCCAGGAATCCCGCTCAAGGGAACCGGCGCGCGCACGAGCAAAATATCGAAAACAACCCCATGCAAAGGAGCCGACGGCGGCGGCGTTCGACAAGGCAACTTGACGCGTCGGGCAAATCACGAACATATTTCTAATATTCAGAAATTACCTCCGCTCGCAATGGCCCGACAAGGCGGGAACGCTACCGTCGTGGCTGCCTCACTTCGGAGGCGATGAAGCTGCGCGCGGCGTGCCCCGATCGAACATTTGCGCATTGGCACTCTTCGTCAGGTGAGCACGCTCTTCAGGCTCCCTCCCCCCTTGCGGGGGAGGGTGGGGAGAGGGGTGAGCCCCAGGCGAGACAATCGACGAAGCGATCGGCCTCGCAACCGATCATCGAAGGGCAATTCGAGAGAGCGCGCCGTGTGGGCCCCTCTCCCTAACCCTCCCCCGCAAGGGGGAGGGAACCCTTCCGCTGGTGGCTCCCTCACATGAGCGCGGGTCTCAAACGACAACGCTGGGCGACGTTCCGCCTCAGCCCTTGATGAACGCCAGCAGGTCCGCGTTGATCGTCTCGGCCTCCGTCGTCGGCATGCCGTGCGGAAAGCCTTTGTAGGTCTTCAGCGTGCCGTTCTTCAAAAGCTTGGCCGAGAGCGGGCCGGAATCGGCATAGGGCACGATCTGGTCGTCGTCGCCATGCATCACCAGCACCGGCACGTTGATCTTCTTCAGGTCCTCGGTGAAGTCGGTCTGCGAGAACGCGACGATGCCGTCGTAATGCGCTTTCGCGCCGCCCATCATGCCCTGCCGCCACCAGTTCTGGATCACGGCCTCCGACGGTTTCGCGCCGGGCCGGTTGTAGCCGTAGAACGGGCCGGCCGGCAGATCGCGGTAGAATTGCGAGCGGTTGGCCGCGACCTGGGCCTGCAGGCCGTCGAACACCGATTTCGGCAGGCCGCCGGGATTGGCAGCCGTCTGCACCATCAAGGGCGGCACGGCTGCGATGATCGCAGCTTTCGCGACCCGGCTCTCGCCGTGGCGGGCGATGTAGTGCACGACCTCGCCGCCGCCGGTGGAATGGCCGACATGGACGGCATTCTTCAGGTCGAGATGCGCGGTGACGGCCGCGAGGTCGTCGGCGTAATGGTCCATGTCATGGCCGTCGGCGACCTGGGCCGAGCGGCCATGGCCGCGGCGGTCATGGGCGACGACGCGAAAGCCGTGACCCACGAAGAACAACATCTGCGCGTCCCAGTCGTCCGACGACAGCGGCCAGCCATGGCTGAACACGATCGGCTGACCCGAACCCCAATCCTTGTAGAAGATATCGACGCCGTCTTTGGTGGTGATGGTGGGCATTTGATTGCTCCTCTTGTTGCTGATTCCTTGGTCCGCCTACGCGTGAACGGACCTCCGGCGACAGCGTGTCGCCGACACGCCGCCGCACATCTTCTATGCTGTGCGTCGTCTCGAATTGATGTCATCCGCCCCGGATCAGGCGAAATTGACCGGCCTGAAGCGGCGCCAGGCGCCGATGATCATCACGACGAAGAACACCAGCACGATGCCCTGCACCGCCCCGAACACTGGACCGGACGGCGGGTTCGGCGGCACGGCCGGCGCCAGCGCCTGCAGCGCGGGCACCTTGAGGAAGCTCTGGATGACGAGCACGAAAACGTTGAGATAAAGCGAGACCATCGCGGTCACGACATAGATCGGGCGCCATGCGCCCTTCAGCTGCATCGCATACAGCGCGATGCAGGCGATCGCGAGCAGCACCAGCGAGAGCCCGCCGATGATCTGGGACGGCAGCACCTTCTCGGTGATCAGCGGCGGGATCAGAAAGCCGGTGGCGCTGGTCAGGATGGTGAGAACGAGGAAGATCGCAGTCAGTCCGGGCATCGCGCGCGAGCCGAGCAGGCCGAACATCACGATCACACCGGCGACGATCGCAATCAGGCTGATAATGACGTGCACAAGCACCAACGTCGTCATGTAGCGCACTCCCCGTTGAGAACCCGCACTACGTTACGATGCGTCTTTGAAAATTGCTACATGGTTCGATGGCAGGATGGCCGACATCTCATGAAAATTCGCCGGCGCTAACTTTGATTGACCCGTCATCCCCGCGCAAAGGCTTCGCCTTTGTCGCTGGAGGTGTGAGCCTCTTCGGCGAGCCTCGAAGGATGCGCGGCCCGTCTGTTGGCCGATTCATCCTTCGAGGCTCGCTATGCGAGCACTCCAGCGCAAAGCGAAGCCTTTGCGCGGGGATGACGGTGATAGTGCGTGCGCCCATCGGATGCAGCGACCCGTGCGCGTCGCGAGAACTTGAATCAATAGTAGCGCGGGATCGGCCCGTCATGCGGCGTCTTGCGCTTCGACAGGTCGAACAGCACCTCGTCGACATAGCACCAGCCCCAGCCTTCCGGCGGATCGTAGCCCTCGATCACGGGATGGCCGGTGGCGTGGAAATGCGCCGTCGCATGCCGGTTCGGCGAGTCGTCGCAGCAGCCGACATGGCCGCAGGTCCGGCAGATCCGCAGATGCAGCCAGCGGCTGCCGCTCTTCAGGCATTCCTCGCAACCGCGCGCACTCGGCGTGACGTCCTGGATGCCGGCGATATGGGTGCAGCCTTTCGACACGTTCCGCTCCCTGACTGAATTTAGCTTCCACTTGCCTATTTGGACCCGTCATCCTGAGGTGCGAGCGGAGCGAGCCTCGAAGGATGCACGGCCCGCACTGTGGCCGATTCATCCTTCGCGACGCCGCTTCGCGGCTCCTCAGGATGACGGGAATAGAGCGACCCGGATGGATCATCCCTACAGCGTCGGACTGCCGGCATCGGCGAGATAGCCGTGCAGGGCTGCGACGACCTGAGCGCCCTCGCCGATCGCGCCGCCGACGCGCTTGACCGATCCGGAGCGGACGTCGCCGACCGCGAACACGCCGGGCACCGTGGTCTCGAGCAGCGGCACAGCGGGCGCGCCCTCGCCGTTCTGCACGCCGGTCTTGACGAAGCCGCCGCGGTCGACCTGCACCCCGCAGCCCTCGAGCCAGCCGGTGGCCGGATCGGCGCCGACGAACAGGAAGAGATTGCGGATATCCATCGTGAACTCGTCGGGTGCGAGCCGGCTGCGCCAGCGCACGCGCTCCAGCGTCTCCGCACCTTCGAGCCCGATCACCTCGGTGTTGAACATCAATTCGATGTTCGGCGTCGCCTCGATGCGCTCGATCAGATAGCGCGACATGCTGGCGCCGAGCCCGCCGCCGCGGATCATCATGTTGACCCTGCGGGCATGCCCCGACAGGAACACCGCCGCCTGGCCCGCGGAATTGCCGCCGCCGACCAATACGACATCCTGCTGGGCGCAGAGCCGCGCCTCGATCGGCGAGGCCCAGTACCAGACGCCGCGGCCCTCAAAGCGCTCGAGATGGTCGATCGCCGGCCTCCGGTAGCGCGCGCCGCTCGCGACCACCACCGACTTGGCGCGCAGCGTATGCCCGCATCCGGTGGCGAGCTTGAACGCGCCCGAGGCCTTCGAACAGTCGAGCGATTTGATGGAGACCGGGATCAGCATCTCGGCGCCGAATTTCTGCGCCTGGTTGAAGGCGCGTCCGGCCAGCGCCTGGCCGGAGATGCCGGTCGGGAAGCCCAGATAGTTTTCGATCCGCGCGCTGGCGCCGGCCTGGCCGCCGAACGCGCGGGAATCGAACACCGCAACCGACAGCCCTTCGGAGGCCGCATAGACCGCGGTGGCGAGCCCGGCCGGGCCGCTGCCGACCACTGCGACATCATAGAGCCTGTCTTCCGCGTGGCTGCCGATCATGCCGAGCGCCATCGCAAGCGCGGTCTCGGACGGATTGCGCAGCACCGTGCCGTTGGGGCAGACCACCAGCGGCAATTCGGCGCGCGTCGGCGAATAGCGCGCGACGATGTCGGCGGCATCGGTATCGGCCTCGGGATCGAGCACGTGATGCGGCTGGCCGTTGCGCGCCAGGAAATTCTGCAGCGGCGCCATGTTGCCGACCGCCGCCGAGCCGATCAGCACCGGTCCGCCTGCACCGCCCTGGATCAGGCTGACGCGGCGCAGGATCAGCGCACGCATGATGCGCTCGCCGAGATCGGCTTCGGCGACCAGCAGCGCGCGCAACCGGTCGGGTGGCAGCAGCAATGTCTCGACGACGCCGTCGGCATGGCCGTCGACCAGCGCGGCGCGGCCGGAGAGCTGGCCGATCTCGGCGAGAAACTGGCCGGGCCCCTGGTCGATGATCGGCGTGACACGGCCGAGGCCGTCGCGCTGGGTGATCGCGACGCTGCCCGACAGCACCACGAACATGCCGGGACCGGGCGTGCCGGTCTCGAACAGCGCCTCGCCGTCCTTGTACGACCGCGGCTCGCCGAAGCGGCGCATCCGCTCGATCTCATGCACCGTTAGGGTCGGAAAGGTCTGTTCATGGCGCGGGAAGGCGGTGGCGGTTGCGTTCAGGCGATTGATTGTCGTCTCATCGATTGCAGCCATGTCGGCGACCCGTTTCTTCTTTGCACACACACCCGAGCCGGGTTAGCGGCCCGGCTCGTTTCCGCCGGCATCATCCGGCGAGCCGTGATCTAGCGAGCCGTCCGCCGGTTCGGAAGCCACATCCTCGCGACCGCGCGCCTGGGATTTTCGCCGCTTCAGGTTTTCGCGCAGCGCCAGCTTGAGGCGATCCTGCCGCGAATCCTTCAGGCGGGCGCCGGCCTGCCCGCCGCCTCTGTCCCGATCACCCGTCATTGCTGAACTCTCGAACCGCCGACAACCGCCGACGCCTTGGCGCGCACGCCGAGCATAGACGATGGCTGCCGCTCGCGCACCCTGCCCGGTCGGCCAGTTGCGCACGGCGACATGATTCGGCCGCAGGCGGACGGTCGCATTCCCTTACGGTCGGGAACCCAATCGGGCCGAAATCGGCCGGATTGGTCGAAATCACCGGCGCGGAACGCGATTTCTGCCGATTTGCCCGGCAGGAGGGACGCTGTTTCGCTTGCGCGAAAGGGAGGCCTGTGGCAAGAACCGCCCGCTTGGACGGGCCCATGGGGCCGATTCAATTTTCCCGGGCATGCTGCCGTAGCTCAGTGGTAGAGCACTCCATTGGTAATGGAGAGGTCGACAGTTCAATCCTGTCTGGCAGCACCATCTTTTCAAGGTTTCAGCGTTTTTGCGCTTTCTTCCCACACTGCCGCCACTCCAAAGGGCTACTACTCCCGTCGGGTCGCTGATGGCCGACGAAAAAGCAAAGAGTCATCACGCCCTCGTTGAGGCGTCTTGGGTGAGTCTGATGTGGGTTGCGGGGGATTGAGCGGGGGTGGTAGCACCACCCCCGTGGGGCTCCATGAACAAGCACTCCTACCGGCCGGACATCGATGGACTGCGCGCGATCGCGATCGGTACGGTCGTGCTCTACCATGCGTTCCCACGGGCGCTGCCGGGGGGATTCATCGGCGTCGATGTTTTCTTCGTCATCTCCGGGTTCCTCATCTCCGGCATCGTGTTCTCCGAGATGGAGGCCTACCGGTTTTCGTTCCTGCGCTTCTACATCCGCAGGATCTGTCGAATTTTCCCAGCACTCGCGCTCGTCCTGATCGCGACCTGCGCCGTTGGATGGCTGTGGCTGCTACCCGCAGAATGGCAACGTCTCGGCCAAGAGATACGCGGCGGCGCGTTCTTCTTCGCGAATTTCGTCTTTCTCGGGCAGACCGGTTACTTCGACCAGGCTTCGATCCAGAAACCTTTGCTGCATCTCTGGTCTCTTGCCATCGAGGAGCAGTTCTATCTGGCGTGGCCGGTCATCGTCCTTCTGTTCTGTCGTAGTCGGTTCGCGCTCGGCGCTCTGATCTGGGTCGCGCTGATCGCGTCTCTTGTGCTCAATCTTACGAGTGTCGCGGGCGACCCGGTGAAGACGTTCTACATGCCGACCACACGAGCTTGGGAACTGCTGATCGGCTGTCTCCTTGCGTTTCGTTCCGTGTCGTCGGAGACGGTCACCGCCCGGCTGTTTGCCGCCGTTGAGCGGATCTATTCGCCCGATCTGCGCGCGCTCTCCGGCCTCGCCCTAATCGCCATCGCTGCAACTCAATTTGACGCTCACCAGCTCTTTCCCGGCTGGCGCGCCATTTTCCCAACAGTCGGCGCCGCGCTGCTGATTTCGGCCGGGCCGACCGCCTTCGTTAACCGCGTCCTCTTGTCAAATCCCGCCGCGGTATTCATCGGCTTGATCAGCTATCCTCTCTATCTTTGGCATTGGCCGATACTGTCGCTCGCGGCCATCTATCGAGGCGCCCCCCCCCGGCACTGCCGAGACCTGGGCGCTCGTCGCCGCCGCGGTCGTCTGCGCTACCGCTACTTACTATCTGATTGAGCGGCCAATTCGATTTGGGACGTCCCACGCCAAACGCTCGGCAGCTGCTGTCCTGGCGACACTGTGCGTCGCAATCGGTCTCACTGGACAGATGATCGCGTCAGACCAATTCACCTCAAATGCCCAGAGGTACGGCCTCGATCGTATCATCAATGCCGCAAGCGAGTGGTCCTATCCGACCGACGACCTTGAATCCCTCGGATGGACGGGCTTCGTTCTGCGCAAATACAAGCCCCTGAACGGGCCGCATTCCGTGCTGTTCTTCGGGGACAGCAACATGGAGATGTACTGGCCGCGTGTTCAGGCGATCGGTGCGCAGGATCAACTCAAGCAGGACAGCATCTACTTCTTCACATACGGCGGCTGTCCACCCATACCTGACCTGACGGATGTCCAGCATCCCTATTGCGTCGGCTTCGTCGATGCAGCCAAAGCCGCGATTCGCGACAAGGACATCAAGACCGTCGTGCTCGGCGCGCATTGGTGGGGGTACCTCAACTCCGCTTCGCCGTATCGATACAAAGATCAGAGCGCATCAAAGCCCGATGGCCGCACTGGCGCCATCAACGCTCTGGCGGCAATGGCAAAGGAGTTCATCCAAGAAGGGCGAACGGTCTTTGCCATAATGAACATCCCGTACTCGGGGTTGATGAGCCCTCCGAGCATGATCCGACGCAAGCTCACCTCCTTTGAGATCGTCCCGAGCCCGGTCGAACTAACAACCCAACGCGAGGGCCTGAGCCTCACAGAAACACTTCGCGCCGCGCTCGCCGCCGCTGGAGTCAAGGTCATCGATCCCATTCATAGCCTTTGTGAAAAGGAACGTTGCCCGACCCTCACCCCGGCCGGAGACCCCATCTATCGAGACGCTATGCACTTGCGGCCCGCATTTGTGAGATCGAGCGCTTCATTCCTCGATCAGACTTTGCAATAGCCCTATGGGTCAGAAAAAAATGCGCGTCTTGGTCAAGGTCCCGCGTCAACCGACATATCATCTGCCCGATCTCGGCGTGATCGCGACACGCGACGGCCGCCTCATCTGCCCCTCTCGTGATAGCCCGGACCGAGGCTAACTTTCCCCGATTGCATAATCTACTTTTGGTTGATTTTCGGCCAGAGACATATTTCTATGGAGCTGTAGTTACTCGGCGAATTTTCAAAGCTCCGCAGTACCACATTGAATTGGGAGATATCACGTGCGCATCAAGATTTTGCTGCCGACGGCTCTTGCGCTGTTGGCATCGTCGTCCGCATTTGCCTTTGACTTGGGAGATGTCGAGCGTGCCTCGGGCTCGCCGCCGGTCATAAGACCCTTCGACCGTCCCAAAGACGTTTTCCAGTACGATCTCAAAGTCGGCAATCTCTGCGACAATCCGCAGAGCCTGAACAATGTGGCGTCGGGTTGGGTCGGACCGAAGCGAACCGGCAACATGTTCCAGGATGGATTCAATATTCGCGATCGGTCTGTCGCCCTCGCGGCCGTGGTGACCTTCCCGGACGCCAAGAGCAACGAGACCAAGCAGGTCAAGGTGCCGATCATCGCGAAGGCCAACTTTGGCGACACTCAAATTCAGAACTGCGATGGCACCATCATCACCGACGTTCCGGCCAACACGAAAATAAGGATGCACTTTGAGTACAAGCAGTCGGACACCATTCGATTCAATGACCCGACGAAGTTTGTGAGCGGCATTACGACGGTCGGCGCAAGTGCCGTCGCATTGGGATCGCTCGCCACGGGCACCGGGGGTATCGGGGCGACGATCGTCCCTGTCGTCTCCTTCCTGCAGAAAAACACCAACGCCATCACCACACTCAATAGCGGCGTGAACTCGATCATGGAGTCGTTTGCCGAAACCAAATCGCCTGATCCCAAGCAGTACGAGATCAGATCAACCGCCAGCAACATCAGCTACCGGAGCGGCCGAACCACCATCATCTCGATCGACAAGGTTGTGCATGACAGCGGGTTGAATATTGATGGCCTGAACGGCTGGTCGGGGGTCGACGCAGCGTTTACCGAGCGGTACGGCGAGCTTCAGAACCAATTCAACAATGCCCAGAATGCAGTCGATCCTCCCTGGTCGGCCAATCTGCCCAAGTTCTGCGCGAAGCTGAGGGCCTATGTGGACGGAGCGACCAAGGGGGACCGGTTCGCGTCGGCTGTTGGTATCGGGTTTCACGCCTTCTTCAATTCGTCGGAATATGGCGGGAAAACCTGCCTGAACTCCTGGGACATCGCGGCTCTGAAAGCGCACCGTTTTGCTCCGCCGTTCCCCGGCGCCTGGCCGACGAATGCGACACCATCCGAACCTGTGGTGGCAGCACGGTCTACGCCGAAGCCGGCCGGCAAGTCAGCCCGGTTGGCTGGCGCTCTCGCCTCACGCTGACGGCTAGAATCCATCCTGTCGGCGCCGAACGCAGGCGCCGGCAGGATATCGCTACCGGCTCTCGGGATCGTCAAGAACGCACGATCTGGCTCCAGCAGCCGTGGCCGGCCTGCGCGACGATCGGACCGCGCCACCACGGCCGCCATCCGCCTTCGCCTGCTCCTTCGCCGAATCAATGCGCGAGCAGCAGGCCCACGCCGCCGATCATCAGCACGACGTAGACCACGAACACACTGCCGACCCATTTCCAATCGATCTGTGCGTGTTCGGGGCTCAGGCTTTCGATGATGCCGTGCATGATGATTTCCTTTGAGAAGCGTTTTCGAGCGAAGTGGGTACCGGTTCGCGTGAAGAAAACGCGTCAAAACAAGAATCCAGAGCCCCGTTCCGATTCAATCGGAACGGAAAAGGCTCTAGAAGTCGCATGCGTGGCGTATAGACCTCGCCCCGAGCACGTCATGTGACTCACTTCACATTTGCCACCGCGGAGCGGACCCAAGAGTGACCGGCCCAGAACTAAGAAAATTGCGCGAACATCTCGGCGAGGCGCTCGGCCGCAAGCTGACGGTGGCCGACATGGCCAAGCTGTGCGGGCTGCCGGGTGCCGGCGGCACGGAGAAACTGCGCAGGTGGGAGGTCACCGGCCCGACCCCGAAGGTCGCCGGCCTGCTGCGCGTGCTGGCGATGGCGAGCGAGCACTATCCGATCCTGGAGAAGTTCGACGTGTTCGACCGCCACGACGTTCCGGTCAAGGAGCGCGCCGCGCGGCGCCAGGCGTTCCGCGAGCAGATCCGCGACGACGTGCGCAAGCGGCTTGATTGACAAGCGTCGCGATGAGCGACGGCGGCTTGGTTAACGGCAGAAGCGGGCCGCGCGCGGCGCGTTAAGCCTTCCGTCATTCCCGCTTAAGCGTTCGTTAGGCACAACAAAACGTTTCGCCGCAAAGGGTGCGACTTAACGCTCCAAGCCGTCTTTCGGTGAGAAATTTTACTCAAATGCGGTCTAACCCCTCGGCCATGGATGGCGCCATTCACGCTGCGCCTCATGACTTGTCCGGAGACTGCCTTATGAAGACGTTCCTGCTCGCAACCGCAGCCGCAGCGGTTGCCCTCGCCGCCTTTGGCGCGACCGCCGACGCCGCCGACCTCGGCTCCCGCGGCTATTACCAGAAGGCGCCCGCGCCTGTTTACGCCGCTCCGCTCTACAACTGGACCGGCTTCTATCTCGGCGGCCATCTCGGCGGCGCGTTCTCGGGCAGCAACAACTCCTTCAACGGCCTCGCGCTGACCAATTCCGACGCCCGCTTCATGGGCGGCGTGCAGGCCGGCTACGACTGGCAGCTGTCGCCGATGTGGGTGATCGGCGTCGAAGGCCAGTATTCCTGGCTCGGCGGCCACCAGCTCAACGCGATCTTCCCGGGCGGCTACGTCTACAACAACAACCAACGCGGCATCGGCTCGATCACCGGCCGCGTCGGCTACACCTGGGGCCCGGGCATGATCTACGTAAAGGGCGGCTACGCCTATTCCGACAACAACGAGACGGTGACGCTCGGCGGCGCGCCGGTCGGCTTCGCGCTGACCGACAACCACAGCAACGGCTGGACCATCGGCGGCGGCGCCGAATACATGTTCGCGCCGAACTGGTCGGCCAAGGTCGAGTACCAGTACTACGACTTCGGCGACAGCCGCTTCACCGCGCCGGGCGCGCTGGTGCCGGCCGGCAGCTTCCACAATGACGAGCACACGGTGAAGGCGGGCCTCAACTACCGCTTCAATCTCGGCAACCTCGGCGGCCCCGCCTACGGCCGCTACTGAGGCTACCGATCGCCACAACCAAGAGTGGAAAGGCCGGCTCACGCCGGCCTTTTTGCGTCCGATCGCGCGCATCGATTCCGCACAGCGAACCAAGCCGGTGCGCGGAAGCCCTGAAAAATCCGGCAGATCGTCGCAATTTTCCCGATTTTGTTAACCCGCCGCACCGATACTCCCGCGCCGGGGAAACATCCAAGAGTAGCGGTGACGGGGGACACGGGGGCAATGGCGTTTCGGTTCAAGCTCGGCAAACTCAATCTCAAGCGTATCCGCCTGCCGCAGATGGGCGTCAGGGGCAGCCTGTTCGCAGCGTTCGCCGTGATCGCAGCCATGGCGCTGGTGATCAGCGCAGGCGCCGGCATCGTGCTGCATCAGCTCGGCGGCACCATGAGCGATCTCTCCGGCCGCGACATTCCGCGGCTCGCCGCGAGCCTGCAACTGTCCGCGCAGAGCGCCTCGCTCGCAGCCCAGGGGCCCGGCCTGCTCGCCGTGCAGAGCGAGGATGCGCTGAACGATCGCACCAAGAAGGTGCAGGAGGTCGCGCAGCAGACCAATGCCAAGCTTGGCGAGATCATCGAACTCGGCGCCGACAAATCCGTCGTCAGCGCGCTGCAGGAAAACGTCAAGAACACCGACGAGGCGACCAAGAGCCTGATCTCGGCGGCGCGCGAGCGGCTCGAGGTCGGTGCGCTGCGCGACAGGCAGTACAACGCGCTGCGCAAGGCGCAGTCGGCCTTCGTCTCCGCAGCCGGTCCCGCGATGCTCGACGCGCAGACCCGGCTCAACGCCATCCTCGCCTCGGCTGAGGTTTCCGCTGACGACGCCACCGAGGCGGCCCGCACCGTCGGCCAGATCAGCAACGTGCTGTCCATCGGCAATCTGATGGCCGCCGACATGACCGCGGCGCTGTCGGCCAATTCCAGCGAGACGCTCGATGCGATCGAGGCGGAGTTCAAGAAGGGCCGCGAGCGCATCAAGTCCAACCTCGAGGACCTGCCCAACAACCCGGCGATCGTCGCCGTGCGCGACACTGCCTCGAGGCTTCTCGTGCTGGGCGAAGGCAAGACCGGCGTGTTCAAGGTCCGCCAGAAGGAGCTCGACTCGATCGATTACGGCCAGACCATCCTGGAGGAGACCCGCAAGCTCAATGTCGGGCTCGGCATCAGCGTCCAGCAGCTGGTCGACGCGGTCCAGAAGGAGACCGACGCCTCGACCTTCCAGGCGCGGCAGCAGATCTCGCTCGCGACCGCGGTCATGATCGGCCTCGGCGCGCTGACCTTGGTCGGCTCGTTCCTGTTCGTCTGGCTCTATGTCGGGCGCAACATCCTGCACCGCATCCGCGGCCTGCAGCGCTCGATGCAGCTGTTGTCCGACGGCGACCTCGACACCGAGATCCCGCAGAGCCGCCAGCGCGACGAGATCGCCGTCATGGCGGACGCGCTGCAGGTGTTCCGCGAGAGCATGATCGAGAGCCGCGAGCTCACCGAGAACCAGAACAAGGACCGCTCCGCCAAGGCCGAGCGCGCCTCGCGCATGGAGACGCAGATCACGACCTTCGAATCGACGGTCCGCACCGCGCTCGGCAGCCTGCAGACCGCGGCGAACTCGATGCAGTCGACCGCGCAGAGCATGTCGGCGACCGCTGACCAGTCGAGCGCGTTGGTCAGCGCGGTGGCCTCGGCCGCCGAGGAGACCTCGGTCAACGTGCAGACCGTGTCGGCCGGCACCGAGGAGCTGTCGTCCTCGATCCAGGAGATCAGCCGCCAGGTCGTCACCTCGGCGGAGATCGCCCGCAAGGCGGTAGAGGAAGCCAGCGCCACCGACAGCACGATGCAGGGCCTTGCCGACAACGCCGCGCGGATCAGCGTCGTGGTCGACCTGATCCAGACCATCGCCTCGCAGACCAATCTGCTGGCGCTCAACGCCACCATCGAGGCGGCGCGCGCGGGCGAAGCCGGCCGCGGCTTTGCCGTGGTCGCCTCCGAGGTGAAGAACCTGGCGAGCCAGACCGCCAAGGCGACCGAGGAGATCCGCCAGCAGATCGTCAGCATGCAGGAGGTGACCACCACGGCCGTCACCGCGATCCGCAACATCTCGAGCACGATCGGCGAGATCAACGACGTTACCACCGCGATCGCCGCCGCCGTCGAGGAGCAGGGCGCGGCAACCCGCGAGATCGCCCGTAACATCCAGCACGCCGCCGGCGGCACCAGCGAGGTGTCGAGCAACATCGTCGGCGTCTCGACCGCCTCGGCCGAGGCCGGCGCCGCCGCCGGCGAGGTGCTGAGCGCCTCCGACGCGCTGCGCCGCGAGGCTGACGTGCTGCGCTCGGAGATCGACGGTTTCCTGTCGAACATTCGGGCGGCGTAGGCCAGCCGCGCACACGCTCCAACCTCCCCTTGAAAAGGGGAGGTCGCTTTGCTCGTCGGAGCAAAGCGGGTGGGGATCCGCTCTCTCCACATGCACCGTTGCCTGCGGCTGCCCCCCATCCCGACCTTCCCCCTTTCAGGGGGAAGGAGAAGAGAGAGTCCCGGGATCATGGTTTCGCTTGATCCGGGCCACGGAATTCCCGGGATTTCCGGCCCCATTCTCCGGACGGCTATCTGATTTTCGGCTGGCGCGGCGGGCAATGTGCCGCTAAGCCCGTAGCATGGACAAGAAGACCGACAGCCTTCCCTCCTCGGCGGAGGCACTGCGATACCCCTGGGAGAACCATCCCGGCCACGACCAGGTCGTGGAGGTGGCCCCCGGCGTGCTGTGGGCACGGCTGAAGCTGCCGTTCCGCCTCAACCACGTGAACATCTATCTGCTCGCCGACGGCGACGGCTGGACCATGGTGGATGCCGGCTTCGGCAACGAGGAATCGATCGCGGCGTGGACCACGCTGTTCGACGGGCCGCTGAAGCACGTCAAGGTCAACAGGCTGATCGTGACGCACTCGCATCCCGATCACGTCGGTCTTGCCGGCTGGATCACCGAGCGCTTCAACTGCCCGCTGTTCATGTCGCAGGTGGAATACCTGCAATCGGTCTATCACCAGAACCGCGGCACCGAGGAACGGCGCAACGCGCAGCGGCTGTTCTTCCGCCGCCACGGCATGGACGAGGACCTCACCGAGAAGCTGCTCGGGCGCGGCCAGGACTACCTGAAGCGGGTGTCGGTGCTGCCGCCGTCCTATCACCGCCTGACCCACGGCGACGAGGTCGTGATCGGCACAAGGCGCTTCAAGGTGATCACCGGCGGCGGGCACGCGCTCGACCAGGTGATGCTGTATTGCGCCGCCGACAAGCTGTTCCTGTCCGCCGACCAGGTGCTGAGCAAGATCTCGCCCAATGTCAGCGTCTGGGCGGTCGAGCCCGAGCAGAACTCGCTCGGCGAATATCTGGCCTCGCTGGCCAGCCTGACCACCACCCTGCCCTACGACGTGATGGTGCTGCCGGGCCATGGCGTGCCGTTCTACGGGCTGAAGACCCGGATCAAGCAGCTCGCCGACCACCATGAGGAGCGCTGCCGGCTGATCGCCGAGGCCTGCCGCGAGGTGCCGCAGACCTCCAAGGAGCTGGTGCCGGTGGTGTTCCACAAGCACGTGCTGGACGAGCACCAGATGGGCTTTGCCGCCGGCGAACTGGTCGCCCATGTCAATTACATGCTGGTCGAGGGCCGCCTGACCGCCGAGATGCACGACGACGGCATGCTGCGCTTCAGGACCACCTGAGCCCGGTCGGGCCGTAAGACCCCGGGCTATTTGACCGAAATCAAGCCGGATAGACGGCCACTAGGGCAATTTGCCCAACTGCGACGCATGCCCAGATGTGGGTCAATGCATGGACATTAGAGCTGGAAAAGCTCTAAGAAGAAGCAGTCATTCCGGTCAGGTTCCGCTTTCTGGGTTTGCCGATGGATTACAGCCAGTTCTTCAATTCCGCCCTCAATCGCCTGCATGACGAGCGGCGCTACCGGGTTTTCGCCGACCTCGAACGGATCGCGGGACGCTTCCCGCACGCGACCTGGCATTCGCCGAAGGGCAGCCGCAACGTCGTGATCTGGTGCTCCAACGACTATCTCGGCATGGGCCAGCACCCCAAGGTGGTCGGCGCCATGGTCGAGACCGCGACCCGGGTCGGCACCGGCGCCGGCGGCACCCGTAACATCGCGGGCACCCATCATCCGCTGGTGCAGCTCGAGGCCGAGCTCGCCGATCTCCATGGCAAGGAAGCCTCGCTGCTGTTCACCTCGGGCTATGTCTCGAACCAGACCGGCATCTCGACGCTCGCGAAGCTTATTCCGAACTGCCTGATCCTGTCGGACGCGCTGAACCACAATTCCATGATCGAGGGCGTGCGGCAGGCCGGCTGCGAACGCCAGATCTTCCGCCACAACGACGTCGCGCATCTCGAAGAGCTCTTGATCGCCGCCGGCCCCGACCGGCCGAAGCTGATCGTCTGCGAGAGCCTCTATTCGATGGACGGCGACGTCGCGCCGCTCGGCAAGATCTGCGATCTCGCCGAGAAATACGGCGCCATGACCTATGTCGACGAAGTGCATGCGGTCGGCATGTACGGCCCGCGCGGCGGCGGCATTGCCGAGCGCGACGGCGTGATGCACCGGGTCGATATCGTCGAGGGCACGCTCGCCAAGGCGTTCGGCTGCCTCGGCGGCTACATCGCGGGCAAGGCCGAGGTCATCGATGCCGTGCGTTCCTATGCGCCGGGCTTCATCTTCACGACCGCGCTGCCGCCGGCGATCTGCTCGGCCGCGACCGCCGCGATCCGCCACCTCAAGACCTCGAACTGGGAGCGCGAGCGCCACCAGGACCGCGCCGCGCGCACCAAGGCGATCCTGACCGCCGCCGGCCTGCCCGTGATGTCGAGCGACACCCATATCGTGCCGCTGTTCGTCGGCGACCCCGAGAAGTGCAAGCGGGCCTCGGACATGCTGCTCGAGGACCACGGCATCTACATCCAGCCGATCAACTATCCGACGGTCGCCAAGGGCACCGAGCGGCTGCGCATCACGCCCTCGCCCTACCATGACGACGGCCTGATCGATGGGCTGGCCGAGGCCCTGCTTCAGGTCTGGGACCGGCTCGGCCTGCCGCTGCACCAGAAGTCGCTGGCCGCCGAGTAACCCTATCCTTTTCAACCTGCGAATTTGGGCCGGCCGTGCATCGCGCGGCCGGCCCTTTGCGTTATAATCCTGAGACCCGGCCCTCCCAGCGGCCGGGACAGGAGATAAGCAGCGATGCTGCACGACTGGGGCGTCATCGCCACGGCGTTCGCCTACATCGGATTGTTGTTCTTCATTGCCAGCCGCGGCGACCGGATGTCGGCGGGCGAGCGCGGCCGCGCCAGCCACTGGATCTATCCGCTGTCACTGGCGATCTACTGCACCTCCTGGACCTTCTTCGGCTCGGTCGGCTTCGCCACCCGCACCAGCGTCGACTTCCTGGCGATCTATGTCGGCCCGATCGTGATGGTCGGGCTGTGCACGCCGCTGCTCCGCCGCGTCATCGCGCTCGCCAAGTCGCAGAACATCACCTCGATCGCCGACTTCATCGCCGCCCGCTACGGCAAGAGCCAGGCGGTCGCCGCGACGGTGGCGCTGATCGCGATCATCGGCTCGGTGCCCTACATCGCGCTGCAGCTGAAAGCGATGGCCTCATCGCTGGAAACCATCCTGAGCGAGGACCAGGCGTTCTCGAAAATCCCCGTGATCGGCGACATCGCACTGATGGTGACGCTGGCGATGGCGGTGTTCGCGGTGCTGTTCGGCACCCGTCACACCGACGCGACCGAGCACCAGCACGGGCTGATCCTGGCGATCGCCGCCGAATCCATCGTCAAGCTGGTCGCCTTCATCGCCGCCGGCGCCTTCGTCACGTTCTGGATGTTCTCCCCGGTCGAGCTCTACGAGCGCGCCCTGAAGACGCCGGAAGCGGTGCGTGCGATCGAATATGTGCCGTCGATCGGCAACTTCCTGATCATGACGCTGCTGTCGTTCTGCGCGGTGATGCTGCTGCCGCGCCAGTTCCATGTCAGCGTGGTCGAGAATTCGACGCCCGCGGAAGTCACAAGGGCGCGCTGGCTGTTCCCGCTCTACCTCATCGCCATCAACGTGTTCGTGATCCCAATCGCGATCGCAGGCCTCGTCATCTTCCCGTTCGGCGCCGTCGATGCCGACATGTTCGTGCTGGCGCTGCCGATCGAGGGCAATTCGCAATTGCTCAGCGTTGCGGTGTTCGTCGGCGGCCTGTCGGCGGCGACCGCAATGGTGATCGTCGAATGCGTCGCGCTCTCGATCATGGTTTCCAACGACATCGTGCTACCGCTGGTGCTGCCGCGCAGCGACGACGCCCGCATCGGCCAGAAGGATTTTGGCGATTTCCTCCTGAAGGCGCGCCGCTTCTCGATCTTCGCCATCATGGTGATGGCATATTTCTACTATCGCGCGCTCGGCAACACCCAGCTGGTCGCGATCGGCCTGCTGTCCTTTGCCGCGATCACCCAGCTCGCGCCGGCCTTCTTCGGCGGCCTGTTCTGGCGCAGGGCCACCGCACGCGGCGCGATGGCAGGCATGCTGATCGGCTTCGCGATGTGGCTCTACACGCTGTTCATCCCGAGTTTCCTGGAGAACTCGACCGCCGGCCTGATGCTGCTGCAACACGGGCCGCTCGGGATCGAAGCGCTGCGGCCGCAGGCGCTGTTCGGTGCCGATTTGCCGCCGCTGCTGCACGGCGTGCTGTGGAGCCTTGCCCTCAACATCCTCACCTATGTGCTGTTCTCGCTGGCGCGCGCGCCGTCCTCGATCGAGCTGTTGCAGGCCGACGTGTTCGTGCCCAACGCATTGGCCCCGATCGCGCCGAGCTTGCGGCGCTGGCGCACCACGGTGACGGTGCAGGACATCGAGAGCACGGTGACGCAATATCTCGGCCCCGACCGCACCCGCGAGGCGTTCGCCGCGTTCGCCGTCGACCGCAACGTCGTGCTGCTGGCATCGGCGCCGGCCGATTTCGAGCTGCTGCAGCACGCCGAGCGGCTGATCGCCTCCTCGATCGGGGCGGCGTCCTCGCGCCTCGTGATGTCGCTGCTGTTGCAGCGGCGCACGGTGTCGGCCAAGGCCGCACTGAAGCTGCTCGACGACTCCCACGCCGCGCTGCATTTCAACCGCGAGATCCTGCAGACCGCGCTCAATCACGTGCGCCAAGGCATCGCGGTGTTCGACGCCGATTTGCAGCTGATCTGCTCCAACCGCCAGTTCTCCGAATTGCTCGGGCTGCCGCCGCATCTGGTGCAGCTCGGCATACCCTTGCCCGAGATCCTCGAATTCATGGGCGCGATCAGTCCGCCGCCGGCCGGCGACAGCGACAATTTGCTGCAACTGCGGCTGCGCGCCTACACCACCGAGGGCGAGCCCTATCTGGAACGCTTCACCGACCGCCACCTGGTGATCGAGGTCCGCGCCAACCGCATGCCGGGCGGCGGGCTCGTCATCACCTTCTCCGACGTCACGCCGAGCTTCGAGGCCGCCGAGGCGCTGGAGCGCGCCAATGCGACGCTGGAAAAGCGGGTGCGCGACCGCACCGAGGAGCTGACGCGGCTGAACTCGGAGCTCGCGCTCGCCAAGGGCATCGCCGAGGACGCCAATGCCTCGAAGACGCGCTTCCTGGCGGCGGCGAGCCACGACATCCTGCAACCGCTCAACGCGGCGCGCCTCTATGTCACGAGCCTGGTCGAACGCCAGAACGGCGGCGAGGATTCGCGCCTCGTCGAGAACATCGACGACTCGCTCGAGGCGATCGAGGACATCCTCGGCGCGCTGCTCGACATTTCGAGGCTCGATGCCGGCGCCATGACGCCGGCGATCACGAGCTTCCGGATGGCCGATTTGATGCGCTCGCTGGAGATCGAGTTCATGCCGATCGCGCGCGACAAGGGCCTCGATCTGCGCTTCGTGGCCTGCTCGCTGCCGGTCGAATCCGATCGCTCGCTGCTGCGCCGGCTGCTGCAGAACTTCATCTCCAACGCCATCAAATATACCCCGCGCGGCCGCGTGCTGATCGGCTGCCGCCGCCGTGGCGACGCGCTGCAGATCAGCATCTTCGATACCGGCGTCGGCATCCCCGTGCAGAAGCGCGGCGAGATCTTCAAGGAGTTCCATCGCCTCGAGCAGGGCGCCCGGATCGCCCGCGGCCTCGGTCTTGGATTATCGATCGTCGAGCGGCTGGCACGCGTGCTCAATCACCGCATCGCGATCTCGGCCAATGTCAGCGGCGGCTCGGCGTTCTCGGTCACCGTGCCGGTCGCAACCGCGGTCAACCATACCGCGGCTGTCACCAGCGCCACCCCGCTGTCGAAGACGCCGATGAGCGGCTCGCTGATCGTCTGCATCGAGAACGACCCCGCGATCCTCGACGGCATGAAGACGCTGCTGACGGCGTGGGACGCCGAGGTGATCGCGGTGCTCGATGCCGACGGCGCGATCAGCGCGATCGAGGCCGCCGGCGGCCGCGTCACCGGCGTCCTGGTCGACTACCATCTCGATCGCGGCAACGGCGTCGCCGCGATCCGCGAGATCCGCCGCCGCTTCGGCGACGGCATCCCGGCGATCCTGATCACCGCCGACCGCAGCCCCGCGGTGCGCGCCGCCGCGCGCGAGGAAAACATCGCGGTGCTGAACAAGCCGGTGAAACCCGCGTCGCTGCGCGCTTTGCTCGGACAGTGGCGGACGCAGCAGATGGTGGCGGCGGAATAGGACAGCAACGAAAATCGTAGGATGGGTGGAGCGCAGCGATACCCATCATCTCTCAGCTTGTTCAACGCTCGCCAAACTCGCCATCCAGGCCAGAAACGTCCCCTGCCCAATCCTCTGGATAGACGCCGTCGCTCACCATGCGATGAAACGACGAGTATGGCCAATCGCTCACCTTGGTGACGAGCCCGTGCTTCACGGGATTGATGTGAACGTAATCGATGTGGCGGGCAAAATCGGTCTCGTCGCGGATCGTGTGCTCCCAGTAACGGCGCTGCCAAATTCCGCGCTCCCCCTTGCCGGCCCGGCTGGTTGAGATTGGTTCGCCGCTGGCGAGTTGTCGGGAGAAAGAAGTCTTGATCAACCGCCATCGGGTAGAAAAATCCGTCTCTCCGTCCGGCAGGGTCCAGACGGTATGCAGATGGTAAGGCAGCACGACGATAGCATCGATCGTGAACGGATGACGCCTTTGAGTCTCCCGAAACGCGGTCCGTAATATTTCGATATTTTCGATCAGCAGCCGGCGTCGCCGATCCGCTAGATTAGCAGTGAAGAAGAAACAGCCTCCGGCAATAAAATTGCGGCGGTAACCCGTCATACTTGCGCGCTCGGACGCTCAAGTGATGGGTATCGCTTCGCTCCACCCATCCTACAAATTCCCCGTCAGCTCGACGGCGTGCCCTGGCGCCACTGGCCGCCGGCGATCTTGGCGGCGGCGATCACGGCTTGGGTTCGGCTTTCGACGCCGAGCTTCTGCAAAATGGCCGAGACATGGGCCTTGATGGTCGCTTCGGAGACGCCGAGCTCGTAGGCGATCTGCTTGTTGAGCAGCCCCTCGGACAGCATCATCAGCACCCGCACCTGCTGCGGGGTCAGTGTGACCAGGCGGTCGCGCAGCCGCGTCATGTCGGGATCGCCTGCGGCCGACAGATCGGTGTCCGGCGGAACCCAGACGTCGCCCTCCATCACCTTCATGATGGCATCCCGCAGCGTCTCGACGCCGAAGCGCTTGGGGATGAAACCGGAGGCGCCGAAGTCGAGCGAACGGCGGATGGTTCCGGCATCGTCGCTGGCGGAGACGATGACCACCGGGATGGCCGGATACTGCGCCCGCAGGTAGATCAGTCCGGAAAAGCCGCTGATCCCCGGCATGCTCAAATCGAGCAGGATCAGGTCGACCTCGGAGTCCCGCTCCAGCAGCGCAGTCAGGTCCTCGAACGATCCGGCCTCGCTGATCGTGGCCGAACTCACGACGCTCGACACCGCCTGACGCAACGCATCGCGGAACAGCGGATGGTCGTCGGCGATGACAAGATGAGTATTGGCAGCAGCAGTCATCTCAGTCCCACAAGCGCGCAAGCCCGCGCCGTTCGGTTGTCGCCCGCGCGGCAGTATCACGCAAGGGCCCGAAAATACCAGATGCCAACGCAGTTAACCGGCCGAGCTTGTGCGCCGCAATAGACGCACGCCGGGGCGTTCCATCCTGATCTCACCTCTCAAGATAGGTTCGGGCGTGCAAAAGCCAAAAGTCTTATTGGGACAGGTTTCACTGCGATGTTACCTTTTAACTTAAGCTTGGGGCCTATTCGGGCCTGACCCGGCAGACGGGGCGAGCATGGCAGCAATAATTCGGGGGGAGCAATCCAGATGTCCACAATGACTGCAACTTCGGCGCGGCCCGCCGGCATGACGAAGGATGAGCGGTTCGTCATCCTCGCGTCGTCGCTCGGCACCGTGTTCGAGTGGTACGACTTCTATCTCTACGGCTCGCTGGCCAGCATCATCGGCGCGCAGTTCTTCTCCGACTATCCGCCGGCGACCCGCGACATCTTCGCGTTGCTGGCGTTCGCCGCGGGCTTCCTGGTCCGCCCGTTCGGCGCGATCGTGTTCGGCCGGGTCGGCGACATCGTCGGCCGCAAATACACCTTCCTCGTCACCATCCTGATCATGGGCCTGTCGACCTTCATCGTCGGCCTCCTGCCCAGCGCCAAGTCGATCGGAATCATGGCGCCGATCATCCTGATCTCGCTCCGCCTGCTGCAGGGCCTTGCGCTCGGCGGTGAATATGGCGGTGCAGCGACCTACGTCGCCGAACACGCACCGAACGGTAAGCGCGGCTACTACACCTCCTTCATCCAGACCACGGCCACACTCGGCCTGTTCCTGTCGCTGCTGGTGATCCTGTTCACCCGCTCGATCATCGGCGAGAAGGACTTCGCCGATTGGGGCTGGCGCATCCCGTTCCTGGTATCCGTGCTGCTGCTCGGCATCTCGGTCTGGATCCGGCTGCGACTGAATGAATCGCCGGTGTTCCAGCGGATGAAGGACGAGGGCAAGAGTTCCAAGGCGCCGCTGACCGAGGCCTTCGCCAATTGGTCCAACGCCAAGATCGTGCTCCTGGCACTGCTCGGCGGCACCATGGGTCAGGGCGTGGTCTGGTACACAGGCCAGTTCTACGCGCTGTTCTTCCTGCAATCGATCCTCAAGGTCGACGGCTACACCTCGAACCTGCTGATCGCCTGGTCGCTGCTGTTCGGCACCGGCTTCTTCATCGTGTTCGGCGCGCTGTCCGACAAGATCGGCCGCAAGCCGATCATCCTGGCGGGCTGTGCGATCGCGGCGCTGACCTTCTTCCCCATCTTCAAGATGATCACCACCAATGCCAACCCGGCACTGGAGAAGGCGATCGAGAGCACCAAGGTCGAGGTGGTTGCCGATCCGGCGGGCTGCGGAGACCTGTTCAACCCGGTCGGCACCCGCGTCTTCACCGCGCCCTGCGATGTTGCGCGCGCCTTCCTGGCCCAGTCGTCGGTCAAGTACTCGACGAGCTACGGCGCAGCCGGCTCCGGTGTGAAGGTCGTGATCAACGGCAAGGACGTTCCCTACGCCAACGCCAAGGACGGCAACCCGGCGATCACCGCAGCGATCGCCGCGGCCGGCTATCCCAAGGCCGGCGACGCCGGGATCGTCAAGATGGCGCATCCGTTCGACATCTTCCGTCCGCAGGTCGCCGCCGTGATCGGATTGCTGTTCATCCTGGTGATCTTCGTCACCATGGTGTACGGCCCGATCGCCGCGATGCTGGTCGAGTTGTTCCCGACCAAGATCCGCTACACCTCGATGTCGCTGCCCTACCACATCGGCAACGGCTGGTTCGGCGGATTGCTGCCGGCGACCGCGTTCGCGATCGTCGCCTCGACCGGCGATATCTATGCCGGCCTCTGGTATCCGATCATCTTCGCGGCGATCACCGCCGTGGTCGGCGCGATCTTCCTGCCCGAGACCAAGGACGTCGACATCAGCAAGACCTGACAGCCGACACGATCCTTTCGATGAACCGGCCGCGGAGCGATCCGCGGCCGGTTTCTTTTCACGCGTGCCTCGCGGTCAGGCTCTGATCGCGCCGATGAATTGCAGCACGATCTCGCGCCGGTGCGCCCTGGCGCGATGCTCGATCAGATAGATGCCCTGCCAGGTACCGAGCGCCATCTCACCATCGAGCACGGGGACTTGCAGCGAGGTCGCCGTCAGCATGGTCTTGATATGCGCCGGCATGTCGTCGGGCCCTTCGGTGTCGTGACGCCAGCCGCCGTCTTCCGGCGCTGCGCGATCGAGCGCCGTCGTCAGATCGCCCAGCACGGCCGGATCGGCATTCTCCTGGATCGTCAGCGAGGCCGAGGTGTGACGGATGAACAGCGTCACCGCGCCCTCGCCGGCGCCCACCTCGCGCAGGAATTTGGCGACCTCGCGCGTGATGTCGGTGAAGCCGACGCCCGGCGTTTCCACCGTCAAGCGCGACGAGACGATGCTGGTTGCCGCGACGGAGGATGGCGCCGAGCGGGATATTGTTCTCGGTGAGGTCATTTGAGCTTTCTCTGCACGTCGTCCCGGCGAAGGCCGGGACCCATAACCACCGATGTTCATTGGTTAGGCGAAACATCAACTCCGAGTCATCGAAATCGAGAAGCCTCGGCGTATGGGTCCCGGCTTTCGCCGGGACGACGCTGTGGTAACAGCGCCAGTACAAAATCAAATCTTGCCGCCGTTGACGTCGCGCTGCACGCGGTTGGCCATCTCGATCAGCCGCCGCCAGGCGCGCTCGACGAACGACATCATGCGATCCATGTCGCGGTCGCTCGGCAGCGGGATCTCGATCTTGCGCTCGCCCTCAGCGACCTTCGGCTCCGGCTTCTTCAGCTGATCCGATTTCGGCAACGCCTCGTCGGTCTTGGCCGACGGCACGCGCGCGGCGAGCTCGCCTTTCAATTTGTCATTGTCGGCCTGCAGGCGTCCGATCTCGGCATCGAGCGCCGCGCGCTCGTCCGGCACCATGTAGCAGGCCCAGCCTGCGGAATTGGTGCAGGTCGACACCGCGCCGGTGCGGGTGTCGAGCCGCAGGAAGCCATCGCCGGCCGGCGACAGCGCGTAGCGGCCGTTCTCGGTATCGGGCGCGGCTTGCGCCAATGCCGCACCGCTCGAGATCAGGACGGCAACAATTGCGATGGACAATTTCCTGGACGACATCTTCGACGGCGACATCGCGATGGGCATGGGCTTGCTCCGCCTCAACCTGATTCCTGCCCCTTAGACCACAGAGCTATAGGGCTTGCGGCCTGACTTCAACGCGTCCTCGAGCAATTCGATCCGGTCCTGGCCCCAGAACACTTCGCCATCGAGCACATATCCGGGCGAGCCGAACACGCCGGCGTCCAATGCATTCTGGCGGTTCTGCTCATAGGCCGCGCTGATCGCATCACTGCCCGAGCGCTCCACCAGCTGCCGGCCCGGCAGACCTGCATCGTCGGCGAGCTTCACCAGCGTTGCGGGATCGGCAAGGTTGAGCTCAAGCTCCCAGACTGCCGGATAGGCACGTTGCAGAAACGGCTCGGGGTCGAGCCCGGCTTCGAGCATCGCGATCACGACGCCATCGGCAAGGCGCCCGTTGAACGGCCAGTTGGCCGGTTGCAGGTGAAAATTCAGCCCACGCTTGTCGCGCCAGCGCTGCAGCTCGATCAGCCGATAGCGCTGCCGCACCGGATGGCGCTTGGCGAGCGGCAGCCCGCCGGTCTCCGAGAACAGATCGACCAGCAGCACGGGCCGGTAATTTACCTTGAGATCGTAAGTGCTTACGAGCCGACTGAAGGGCTTGTGGCCGATATAGGCCCAGGGTGATTGCAGCGAGAAGTAGTAGTCGATTTGGCGCGCCATGCGGAACCTTGACTGCACGAGAGGCGAGGACTTTCGGTGATCCCAGCAGAGCGGGAAAAGCCACGCAACATCGCTTCAAAGCATACAAGCTGTTGCACTGCGATCACTGCGTCACTCTGACCTTGAATATCTCCAAATAAATCCAGCAGAATCAAAGCAATAACTGGTTACGACGCAATCTTGACTTGATTAGACGCGGTAAGTATGGTCCGCGCGGCTTTTGACGGGGACGGGCGCAATTTCCATCATCCGCGGCATCGGTTAGTGTTTGCAGCATGGCTGAGAACACCAACCACGGCGCAGATGGAAGTCGCGATCAATCGCCTCCTGACGAAGCTGCGCTTTCCGCAAGGCTCGGAAGTCTCGATCATCGGTTGTCAGAAATTCGCGACAGCCGCAGGAGCAAGACTGATCAATCCGGTACTGAAAGCGGGGACAGGGCCGCCAGAGCTTCGGCGATGGCGCTCGGTTTTCGTCTTTCCTCGGAGCTGATCGCGGGCGTTGCCGTCGGAGCGGCGATTGGCTGGGGGTTCGACCGTTTGCTGTCGACGTCGCCATTCGGCTTCATCGTGTTAACGCTGCTCGGCTTCGTCGCCGGCGTGGTCAACGTGGTGAGGTCCGCAGGCGTGGCCTCGGGCAAGCGCTGAGCGCTGGCGGGAAGTCACGACATTTGAAATTCGATTACCGGCACGATGGCCGGTGGACCAAGAGCCGCGCGGATGAAAATCGACCCGATCCACCAGTTCAATATCGAGCCCCTCTTCACGCTCGGCCACATCGGCAATCACACGATCGCCTTCACCAATTCGTCGCTCTACATGTTCATCGCGGTGCTCTTGATCGCGCTGCTGATGCTGGCGAGCGGCCGGGACCTGGTTCCCGGACGGCTGCAATCGGTCGCCGAGATCTCCTACGAGTTCGTCGCCACCACGATTCGCAGCACGGCCGGCTCGGAAGGCATGAAGTTCTTCCCGCTGATCTTCTCGATCTTCATGTTCCTCTGCGTCTCGAACCTCGTCGGTGTCATCCCCTACACCTTCACGATCTCGAGCCACCTGATCGTGACCGCAGCCCTTGCGCTGCTGGTGTTCTTCACCGTCCTGTTCTACGGCCTCTACAAGAACGGTCTGAAATTCTTCAAGATCTTCGTCCCCTCCGGCGTTCCGATCTACATCCTGCCGCTGGTCATGTTCATCGAGGTCCTGTCGTTCTTCCTGCGGCCGGTCTCGCACAGCGTTCGTCTGTTCGCCAACATGCTGGCCGGCCACATCGCGCTCAAGGTGTTCGCGGGCTTCGTCGCGATGCTCGGCTTCTCGCTGGGCGCGCTCGGCTGGGTCGGCGGCGTGCTGCCGCTGGCGCTCACGATTGCGCTGTACGCCCTCGAACTGCTGGTCGCGTTCCTGCAGGCCTACGTGTTCGCGATCCTGACCTGCATCTACCTCAACGACGCCATTCATCCGGGACACTAAGCGGTCCGGGGAATCTCCACCCACCAATCTGTCTATCTTTCTCAAGGAGCTACAAATGGAACCGGCAGCAGCAAAACTTATCGGCGCGGGCATCGCGTGCATCGGCATGGGCGGTGCGGGCGTCGGCGTGGGCATCATCTTCGGCAACTACCTCGCCGCTGCGGTGCGTAACCCCTCGGCCGCTCAGGGCCAGTTCGGCAACCTGATCTTCGGCTTCGCCGTGACCGAAGCGCTCGGCATCTTCTCGCTGCTGATCGCGCTGCTTCTGCTGTTCGTTCCGCTCTGAGCGGCACTTCCTTCGCGCCGCCCGAGGATCGTTCCAAGGGCGGCGCGCATGACAGCAACAGGAGAACACCGTGGCTGAGAGTCATGGCGAGGCAAAAGGCCAGAATGCCGGCGCCCACACCGAGGCCGAAGGCGGACATCACGGCGGAGCCTTTCCGCCGTTCGATTCGTCCAACTACGCCTCGCAGCTGGTGTCGCTGGCGATTGCATTTGTCGCGCTCTACCTGATCGTGTCGCGTATCGCACTGCCGCGCGTCGGCGGGACGATCGATGCACGTCAGAACAAGATCGAGGGCGATCTGGCCGAGGCGCAGAAGCTGAAGGACGAGTCCGACGCGGCGCTGAAGGCCTATGAGACCGAGCTGGCGAATGCGCGCGCCAACGCGCAGGCGATCGGCAACGAGACCCGCGAGAAGCTGAACGCGGCCTCGGAAGCCGAGCGCAAGGCGCTGGAAGAGAAACTGGCGGCCAAGCTCGCCGACGCCGAGAAGCAGATCGCAACGACGAGGACCAACGCCATGAGCAACGTCCGCGGCATCGCGGCGGATGCGGCCGGCGCCATCGTCCAGCAACTCGCCGGCGTCACGCCGGACGCGAATGCGGTCAACAGCGCCGTCGACGCGTCGCTGAAGGGATAGACGATGTTTTACGAACCGGAAACCTGGGTTGCGATCGCCTTCGTCATTCTGCTGGTCGTGTTCGGCTACCTCGGCGTCCATCGCACCCTGCTGACGGCGCTCGATCATCGTGCCGAGCGCATCAAGGCCGAGCTGGAGGACGCCCGCCGCCTGAAGGACGAGGCCAACAAGCTGCTCGGCGAGTACAAGGCGCGCCGCGCCAGCGCGGAGCGCGAGGCCCAGGACATCATCTCCAACGCCAAGGCCGAAGCCGAGCGGATCGCGGCTGAAGCCAAGACCAAGATGGAAGATTTTGTCGCCCGGCGGACCAAGACCGCCGAGAGCAAGATCGCCCAGGCCGAGGCCCAGGCCGTGGCCGATGTCCGCGCCGCCGCGGCCAACGCCGCCGTGACCGCCGCCTCGACCATCCTGTCGCAGTCGGTCAAGGGCTCGGTTGCCGACGACCTCGTCGGCAAGGGCATCGCCGAAGTCCGCTCCAAGCTGAACTGACGCGATCACAACTGCTTCCAAAAAAGGCCGGCGCGAGATCATCGCGCCGGCCTTTTTCTTTGTCCAAATCTGTCCGCGCCGCGCGGGGCGCTTTCTTGACACGTCTTCTCCATGCGAACCGGCACCCGGTTCGCTTGAAAACGCTCTGGCGCTACTTCTTCTTGTGCGGCGCGCGCGGCTTCGGTTCCGGCTTCAGGGCCTGCGGGTCGAAGCCGATATAGAAGATGTAATTGTCGTTGTCGGCCGGCGACGGGGCCGGATAGACGACATCCTCGGCGACCAGGCTGAACGGCACGCTGCCGCTATCGTCCATCTGCACCGTGGTCGTGTAGGCCTTGGTCGCGATGGTCTTCTCGCCGACGCCGCCCAGCACCACGGCGACGCGCAGCGGCACCTGAATGGTCGGCGGGGCGCCCTGGGGACCGACGATGATCCGCCCCTGGATCCCGATCTTGGCGGTGATCACGCCGCCATTCAGGTTGCACTGCCGCGCCGTGCGCGTGATCGAGGCCAGGAACTTGACGTCGTTGCCGACCGCCTCCTTGCCGTTCGCGGCCACCGAATAGGTCGACGCCCCGGAGCGGATCTGCACCGGCGGGCAGGTCAGCTCGGCGTCGGCGTCGTTCAGCTGCTGCGGCGCCGCTGGTGTCGCCGGCTTCGAATCCGACGATTCGCCGCCGAACAGGCTCTTGAAGCGGTCGCTCAGCGACTGCGCCGAGCTGGCCTCCGGCAGCAGGGTGGCACCGAGACCGATCGATACCGCCGCCGCGAGCGCGAACCTGATCACCCTGTCACCCATCAGTATCCTCAAATCTCCAAACCGAGTTCCCGTTTCGCGGGCGTTATAGCAAGCCAATGGCGGCGAACCCAAGGCATGTGAAGGGCATGCAACAAGGCATCTGGAAGGCGCCGGGCGGCGCCGGCCATGAGCCGGCAGCAGGCTTACGATTCAGCCGCGGAAATCCTCGTGCAACAGGCCGAACAGCAGATGGTCCTGCCAGATCCCGTTGATGCAGAGATAGCGCCGCGCCAGGCCCTCGCGGGTGAAGCCGCACTTCTCCAGCACGCGGATCGACGACGCATTGGAGGGGATGCAGGCCGCCTCGATGCGATGCAGATTGAGCTCGCCGAACAGCGAGGGCAGCAGCACCCGCAGCGCCGTCGTCATGTAGCCGCGATGGGCATGCGGCAGGCCGACCCAATAGCCGATCGTGCCGGCCTGCACGATGCCGCGGCGGACATTGGCGAGCGTGATCCCGCCGATCATCACCCCGTCCGATTCGCGGAAGATGATGAACGGATAGGAGCGGTCGGCGGCGATATCCTCGCTGTAGCGGCGCAGTCTGCGGCGGAATCCGGCGCGGGTCAGGTCGTCGGAGGGCCAGATCGGCTCCCAAGGCGTGAGATAGGCGCGGCTGAACTCGCGCAATTGCGCCCATTGCGGGAAATCCGACATTTGCGGCGCACGCAGCAACAGCCCGTGACCGCGCGGCATCAGTGCAGCGGGTCCACCAGACGGCAAACGAAACAGGGCCATGGCCCAACACTCCCCGCCTATTGCTCCCTCGCCCCGCCTTTGCCGGGCCGAGACGAGCAAAGCTCGCTCTTCGAGCGTCGGGGTGAGGGGCTGCTTCCACAAGCGAGCCGATTGTCGGGACCTGTACCCCCTCACCCGGATTGCTGCGCAATCCGACCTCTCCCCGCAGGCGGGGAGAGGTAACTTCTAGTGCAGCAGCGTCTTTGCCTTCGACTTCGTCAATCCTTCCGCAAAAGACACCGCCCTGTCCAGACCCCTTCCGCTGCCGAGGGCAACAACGGCGGGCCGGCTGCGCGACAGCAGCGCGCGGGCGGCGTTGCGGCTCGATTCGACGCTGACCGCATCGATCCGCGCCACCAGCTCTTCCACCGTCTGCGGCCGGCCATAGGCTAGCACATGGCGTGCCAGCTGTTCGGCCCGGGATGAACAGCTTTCCAGCGCCATCAACAGCCCGGCCTTCATCTGCGCCTTGGCACGCGCGACCTCGGCCTCGGTCAGGGTCTCCACGGCGTCATTGATGACGTCGACGATGACTTCCATCATCTCCGGCGCGTCGGCCGGATCGGTCCCGGTGTAGAGGCCGAAGAAGCCGGTGTCGGTGTAGGGGGCGTGGAAGGTGTAGATCGAGTAGCACAGCCCGCGCTTCTCGCGCACCTCCTGGAACAGCCGCGACGACATCCCGCCGCCGAGCGTGTTGGTGAAGACCTGCAGCGAGAACAGCGACAGGTCGGTCTGCGGCACGCCTTCGAGCGCCAGCGTCAGATGCGCCTGCTCGAGATCGCGATGCACCACCTTCGAGCCGCCCTTGCCGAACATCGCCGGCTGCGGCTTCGGCGCCGGCGTGGCGTCGAAGCTCGCGAATTTCTGTGCGACGTCCTCGACGACCCGCTTGTGATCGACGGCGCCGGCGGCGGCGACCACCATGTCCGGGGCACGGTAATGCGTCGAGAGATAGCCGCGCAGCGTGTCGCGATTGAAGGCCTTCAGCGTCTTGGCGGTGCCGAGCAGCGAACGCCCCATCGGCTGGTCCGGATAGCAGAGCTCGTTGAGATGCTCGAACACGACGTCGTCGGGCGTATCCTGTGCCGCGCCGATCTCCTGCACGATCACGCTCTTCTCGCGCTCGAGCTCGTCCGGCACGAAGGACGGATTGGCGAGAATGTCGGAGAGCACGTCGAGCGCCAGCGGCACGTCGGCCTTCATCACCCGTGCATAATAGGCCGTGGTCTCGGTCGAGGTGCCGGCATTGAGGTCGCCGCCGACCGCCTCGATCTCCTCGACGATCTCGCGCGAGGAGCGCCGCGCGGTGCCCTTGAACGCCATGTGTTCCAGCAGATGCGAGATGCCGTGCTCGTTCGGCTTCTCATCGCGCCCGCCGACCCCGGCCCAGACCCCGAGCGCTGCGGTTTCCAGATGCGGCATGGTGTCGGTGACGACGGTCAGGCCGCTCGGCAGCTTGGTGATTTCAACGCTCATCAGGCAACTCCCTGCTTGGCGGCACGGCTGACCGACAGCACGAAGCGCTCGACCTCCGCGGAATCATTGTTCATGACCGTCACGTGTTCGGATTTCGTCATCAATCCGCCGAGCCAGGCCGGCAGCTGCGGACGCACCCCGCAGGCGGCCTCGACCGCGTCAGGGAATTTGGCCGCATGCGCGGTCGACAGCACGATGTTCGGGATCTTGGAGTCGGAGGTGTCGCGGTCGGCGACTGCGAGCGCCACCGCGGTGTGCGGATCGACCAGATCGCCGGCCTCGCGCCAGGCGGCGCGGATCGCCGCCGCCGTCTCGGTCTCGTCGGCGCGGCCGGCGTCGAAATCGCGGCGCACCGCGGCGAGCGTCGCATCCGGGAGCACGAAGCGGCCGGACTGCTTCAGCGAGGCCATCAGACGGCGGACCTGATCGGCATCGCGGCCGCTCGCCTCGAACAGCAGCCGCTCGAAATTCGAGGACACCTGGATGTCCATCGAGGGCGACGCCGTGGCGTGAACCTCGCGCACCTCGTAATTGCCGGTCTTCAGCGTGCGCGGCAGGATGTCGTTGACGTTGGCGGCGATGCGCAGCCAGCGGATCGGCAGCCCCATGCGCTTGGCCACATAGCCGGCGAAGATGTCGCCGAAATTGCCGGTCGGCACCGTGAAATCCACCGTGCGCTGCGGCGAGCCGAGCGCCACCGCCGAGGTGAAATAATAGACCACCTGCGCCACGATGCGCGCCCAGTTGATCGAGTTGACGCCGGACAGCGCCACCGCGTCACGGAAGCGATGGTTGTTGAACATCTCCTTCACCAACGCCTGGCAATCGTCGAACGTGCCTTCGATCGCGAGCGCGTGGACGTTGGAAGCGCCGGTCGTCGTCATCATGCGGCGCTGCACCTCGGAGATGCGCCCGTTCGGGAACAGCACCACGAGGTCGACATTGTCGAGATTGGCGAACGCTTCGACCGCGGCGCCGCCGGTATCGCCCGAGGTCGCGACCACGATGGTGGTGCGCTGCGCGCGCTTGGCCAGCACGTGATCCATCAGCCGCGAGATCAGCTGCATCGCGACGTCCTTGAACGCCAGCGTCGGCCCGTGGAACAGTTCGAGCAGGAACTGGTTCGGCCCGGCCTGGTCGAGCGGCACCACCGCGGGATGGCGGAACGTGGCATAGGCCTCGTTGGCCATGCGGCCGAGCTCGGCATCGGAAATCTCGCCGGCGACAAACGGCCTGACGATCTCGACCGCGACCTCCCAATAGGGACGGCCGAAGAAGCCGGCGATGGTCTCATGCGACAGCTGCGGCCAGGTCTCGGGCACGTAGAGCCCGCCGTCGCGGGCAAGCCCGGTCAGCATCACATCGCAGAAGCCAAGCACCGGGGCCTCACCCCTGGTCGAAATATACCGCGTCAAACCGCCCTCCAAAGGCTTCGATCCGAGCCTTAAGCCTTTGATATCATGGATTTATCGAGTTCGCCGCATGCGAACCGGATCAGGTCACCATAGAAGATCGGACCGGCAATGGGTAGCCCGAAGCACGCGCCTCGGGGGCGCGGGTGCGGACGCTGTCTCGATCGACCGCCGCCCGCGCCACATACACCATCGTCGTCCTGGCGAAAGCCAGGACCCATAACCACCGCACGCAGTGAAGAACGAGATGGTGGCCCCACGTCGCTCAACAACAAGCATTCGGGGTAATGGGTCCTGGCTTTCGCCAGGACGACGATGAGGATGGCTCTCGATTCAAGATGTCAAACACACCGTGTCATCACCCGCGAAAGCGGGTGATCCAGTATTCCAGAGACGGTCGTGCTTGAGCCGAGAGGCCGCGGCGTACTGGATCGCCCGGTCGAGCCGGGCGATGACAGTTGTGGGTGCTTCGCATTCTCGCGACATCATTTGCCGAGCCTTGCTCTTCGCTTCGCACGCCCCGGAATGATGTTAAGGGATCACGACACGCCCCTACCCTTTCGGCGGCGCCAGCGGCTGCACGATCTCCTGGAACGGCGGCAGCGCCTCGCAGCGCGCGGCGTGCGCTTGCAGCGTCGGATAGCGCGCATCGAACAGATGCGGATGCGCCTCGCCGGTGAAGCGCAGTGCGCAGGCTACCGCGATGTCGGCGTGACCGATGCGATCGCCCAGCCAATATGGCGACGTGACCGACGCCCGCTCCTGCTCCAGCACCGCGAGCACGCCAGAAATCTGCGCCTCGCAACGCTCGACCCAGAGCTTCAACTGCTCCTTGCGCAGCACGCGCTCATAGACCAGGCTCACCGCCTTGTCGGCGAGCCCGGTCGCCAGCGCCGCGATGCGCAGATGCCTGCGGCGCTCGGCCCCCGACCGCGCAATCATCGCCTTTTCCGGCCCGACCAACTCGTCAAGATAATCCAGGATCGCGCCGCTCTCGATCAGCGCCTCGCCGTCGTCGAGCACCAGCGTCGGCACCCGCCGCACCGGATTGTAGGCCGCGACCTTCTCGGCATCGGCAAAGGTCGACCACGGCTTGTGCTCGAACGGCAATCCATAGAGCCGCAACGCGATCGCGGTGCGGCGGACAAAGGGCGAGTCGTACTGGCCGATCAAAAACATCTGTCATCTCGTCGGTCATGCCGCGGCCGACCGCGCCTCGAAAGCAGGCTTTCGAAGTGTGGCGGCCAAGCCGGGGTCAGAGGTTGCACTTTGCACCATCGTAGATGGGTTGCGCCGCATTGCAATACACCGGGTCATTCCGATGAAGCATTGCCAGCATGAGCCGCATATTCGGCGCGTCTCTGCCTATTGCGCAATTGCGCACACGGGAGCTGGGACCCATAACCACCGGCTCGCGTCGTTGCAAAGGCTGGAGCCCCAGCACTGTAGACCAACTCACCTCAGTGGTTATGGTCCCGGGTCGCGCTGACGCTTGCCCGGGACTACGGCGGAGTTTGTGGCAGCGTCTACCCAATCACCGGCACATGCCTCGCGGAATCGCGCGGCAGTTTGCCGTTGAGCCTCGGATCATCCGCCACCTCGATCTGCCGCTTGAACGCGTGGAAGCCGGAGCGCTGGTAGAACGCGACGGCGGAGGGATGATCGAAGGTGCAGGTGTGCACCCAGAAACGACCGATGTCGCGCGACCAGGCGATCTTGAGCGCGCGGTTCATCAGGAAGCGCGCGGCGCCGGTGCCGATAAATTTTGCGGTGACGCCGAAATAGAGCAGCTGGCATTCACCGGGCATGCTGAAATCGAGCTCGAGCAGACCTTCATCCTGGCCGTCCGCGACCAGCCCGTAGAGCTCGACGCCGGGCGCGTGAATCCGCGAGGCGAGATCGGCGTCGTCGAGCCCGGTGCGGGTGAACCACAGCCACTCCTCGCCGACGCAGCGATAGAGATCGCGGTACCAGTCGAGCGCGGGTGGATCGACCTTGCGCAGGCGCCAGACACCGGGCGGATCGTCGCGCATCGGCGGGCGCGCGGTCATTTCCAGATGTGTGACGACGGCAGCGATCTTGCCATGAGGGATGTCGGAGTAACCGTCAGGCAGCAGCATCGCATGACCTTTTTTCGCGTTGTCGGCGGGAGATATTCGGTGTCGCGGCAGATGCAAGGCGCCGTAAGCGACGACACGCTGCGCGCGATGCTCAAGGTGCTAGAGAGACAGGAGAGGTAGAGCGCGGCCACCACACACTCGCTGTCGTCCCTGCGAAAGCAGGGACCCATAGCCACAGGGTTGCGTTGTTGAAGCGCGCTGTGGCCCCAGCATCGCGCGACAACTCAACCCCGTGGTTATGGGTCCCGGGTCGCGCTTCGCTTGCCCGGGACGACGGTGGAGTTTGTGGCGTGGCCTTGCGACCTCCCCTCACCGCGGCGTCAGCGTGATCGCCTCCGCGGTTGCGGCTTCCACCGCCGGGCGGCTGTAGAGCAGCGGGACATACTGGCCCGTCGCCCAGAGCGGTGCGAGGTCGCGATAGTGGCCGCTGAAGGGATCGCCGGATTGGCCTGGCGTGTTGATGGTGCGGCTCGCATCCCAATTGCCGACATCGAGCACCATGCGGAACGAGGCACCGGCGGTGAGATGATAGTCGGAGCGGCGGTAGGTAGCGGCGCGCGGCACGTTGGCGGCGCCGCCATAGGCGAGCGGGCCGACCTGCATCTGCGCCGCGGTCGCCTTGTCGGCGAGCGGCATCAGCGCGTGATCGAACTTGGCGACATGCAGGCGGCCCCAGCGCCACATGGACGCATCGCTCCCGAGCTTGTCGGTGACATCGGCGACGGCCGCGCCGAGGCTGTCGCGCAGCACGCGGTCGCGCTCCGCTGCCGGATTGCTGCCGAGCGCGGCGTCGGGCTTCTCGAGATAGCCTGTTATCGCGGAGATGCTGGAGGCTTCCGGTGCGATCAGCTCGGCCGCCTTCGGCGCCGTGGTCTTGAGCAGCACCGGGCCGAGATGGTTTGCGATCCACACCTCGTAGACCGCGGCCGCGGCGCTGTCCTCGGTGTCGCGCGCATCCCATGCCTTGAGCAGGTCGAGCCCCTTCTTGACGTTGGCATCAACTGACGTGAGCGGCTTCAAGAGCGCGACGAGGCGCCGCGCGAGCATGCCGGTGTCGTCGTTCTGCAGCCCCATCGCATCCGCGAGCGTCACCCTGCTGTTGGCTTGCAGCACCTCGACGATGCGCTGCCAGCGCGCGCTGTCGGCCCATTCGAAGCCGACCCGTCGTTCGCCCACCGGATAATCCGCCGGCAGGTTCATCTGGTTGGCGGTGGCGATAAAACCCTGCTTCGGCTGGTAGAGTTTCGGCAATTCGTCGAGCGACAGGAAACCCTGCCACTCGTAGCGGCCGTCGCCGGGCACCGGCATCAGGCCGTCGAAGCTGGTCCGGCGCGGCGTCTTGCCGGCCGCGACCCAGCCGATATTGCCTGACGTGTCGGCATAGACCTGGTTCTCCGACGGCGCACCCCAGCGCCGCATCGCGCCGAGGAAGCCGTTCCAACTCTTCGCAGTCATGTAATCGGAGGAGCCGAAATAGGCCGAGGTGCCCGGCTCGAACCAGATCGAGCGCACCGCGAAGGCGTGCTTCTTGTCGGCATCGACGAAGATCACCGGGCCGTGCCGAGTGAACTTCAGCTCGAGGTCGCGGTCGGCCTCGCCCTTCACCGCCTCTTTCTCGTGCACGATGCGCATGTCCTCCCAGCCCGTGACGTAGCGGTACTGGTTCGGATTGTCAGGGTTGAGCTCGTAGACGTAGAGGTCTTCCTGGTCGACGTTGAAGATGGTGAGGCCGAACGCGATGGTGTCGTTGTGACCGATCGAGATGCCCGGCAGCGCGGGCTCGCCGGCGCCGATCACCGAGATCCCCGGCGCGTTGAGGCCGACGATGTAGCGCAGCGACGGCACCGAATGCTCACGATGCGGATCGTTGGCGAGGATCGGACGCCCCGTTGCCGTGCGCGATGCCGCGATCACCCAGTTGTTGGAGCCGATGGTGTCGCGCTGCTGATCGGCCTCGGCGAGGTATGTGTCGGGATCGTGCGCGAGCGCCGCCTTCTGGTCTTTCGGCGCGGCGAACTTGACCGGGCGGGTGGCAAGGTCGTAGGCCGCGAGCACGCCCTTCGGCACGCTGCAGGGATCTAGCCCGTCGGGGATCTTCGTGGACCATTCCGGCTCCAGCTTGACGCGGAAGCGATCGGCATCGAGACCGGCGGCGCAGGCCACCAGCGATCGCTTCACCTCGGAGGCGACGTTGCGCGTCAGACCATGGCTGCGGACGCGCACGACGTCCTCCGCCGACCACAAATCCGGCGTCGTGCCCGCGATCCTGAACTCGATCGGCAGCGGCCGCTTGCCCGCGTTGACGTCGGCGACATAGGCGTTGACGCCGGCGACGAACGCCTCGGCATAGGATTTCGCCTTCGGGCCATAGGCGACCCATTCCGCGTTCATGTCACCGCGATAGAGGAACAGGCGCAGCGCCTTGTCCTGCTCGGCATAGGCAGGACCGAAATCCTTCGCCAGCAGGCCGAGCCCGCGCTTGCGCCAGAGATCGATCTGCCAGAGCCGGTCGCGCGCGGCGTTGAAGCCTTGCAGGAAGAACAGGTCATGCTCGTTGCCGGCATAGATATGCGGGATGCCCCAGACGTCGACCAGGATCTGGCCCGGCGCCTTCAGCCCGGCGACATCGGTCTTGACTTCACGCGCTGAGACGAGCGGGTTAGCTTTCTCGCGCGCGGTGGCGGGTGCGGCCAATGTTGCGGCACAGAGCGCCGCAGTGAGTAGCCTGGTGACGCGGTTGAGATCCGTGTTCATGTTGTTCTCCGATGGTTGTTATTAGTTGGCAGCTTGCATCCGCAGCGGCACCGCGCTCCCTCTCCCGCTTGCGGGGGAGGGCTGGGGTGGGGGTATCGCCGCGATGGGACTAATCATGATGCGGAGGGAGCCCCACCCGGATCGCATCTTCAATGCGATCCGACCTCCCCCGCAAGCGGGAGAGGTACAGCGAGTGTGCAGCCCGAGCGAAGCAAAGCTTCACCGCCTACTCCCCCTCGTCGCTCGCCAGCACGCCCTTCACGGCGCGGGCCCAGCCGGCGAGCTTGCGCGCGCGGGTCGCCTCGCTCATCGCCGGCCTGAAGCGGTGCTCGAGCCGCCAATTGTCGGCGAACTTCGCGGGCTCGGGATAGACGCCGGCATCGAGCCCGGCGAGATAGGCGGCGCCAAGCGCGGTGGTCTCCTGGATCGTCGGGCGATCGACCGGCGCGTTGAGCAGATCGGCGAGCCGCTGCATGGTCCAGTCGGATGCGGTCATGCCGCCGTCGACGCGCAGCACGGTGTTGGCGGCGTTCGCCTCCGGCCAGTCGGTGCGCATCGCGGCCCACAGGTCGAAGGTCTGGTAGCAGACGCTCTCCAGGGTCGCGTGCGCGAGCTCGGCCGGGCCGGTGTTGCGAGTGAGGCCGAACAGCGCGCCGCGCACGCGCGGATTCCAGTACGGCGCGCCCATGCCGACGAAGGCCGGCACCAGGTAGACGCTCTGCATGCTGTCCGACTTGTCGGCGAGCGGCCCGGTCTCCGCGGCATGCTTGATGATGCCGAGCCCGTCGCGTAGCCACTGCACCGCAGAGCCGGCAACGAAGATCGAGCCTTCGAGCGCGTAGGTGCGCTGTCCCCCCGAGCTGATAGGCGATCGTGGTGAGCAGCTTGTTCTTCGAGGCGACCGGCGTGGTACCGGTGTTGAGCAGCGCGAAGCAGCCGGTGCCGTAGGTCGACTTCATCATGCCGGGCTCGAAGCAGGCCTGGCCGATGGTCGCGGCCTGCTGGTCGCCGGCGATCCCCGAGATCGCGATCGGGCCGCCGAATAGGTCAGCCGTGCTCTCGCCGAACCGGGCGGAGGAATCCTTCACCTCGGGCAGCATCGAGCGCGGCACGCGCAGGAGGTTGATGAGGTCGTCGTCCCAGGCGCCGGTGTGGATATTGAACAGCAGCGTGCGCGATGCGTTGGTGGCGTCGGTCGCATGCACCCTTCCGCCGGTGAGCCGCCACAGCAGGTAACAATCGACGGTGCCGAACAAGAGTTCGCCGCGCTCGGCGCGTTCGCGCGCGCCGGGCACGTGGTCGAGGATCCAGGCAACTTTCGTGCCCGAGAAATAGGGGTCGATGATCAGGCCGGTCTTGGCCGAGATCGCCGGCTCATGGCCTTCGGCTTTCAGTTTGGCGCAGATGTCGGCGGTGCGGCGGTCCTGCCAGACGATGGCGCGGTGCACGGCCTGGCCGGTGGCGCGGTCCCACACCACGGTGGTCTCGCGCTGGTTGGTGATGCCGATCGCTGCGATGTCCTTCGCCTTCAGGCCGGCCTTCTCCAGCGCCTCGCGGCACACCATCACGGTCGAGGTCCAGATGTCCTCCGGCTCGTGCTCGACCCAGCCGGAGGCCGGGAAATGCTGCGGAAACTCCTGCTGCGCGACCGCGGCGATGGAGATGTCGCCGCGAAACACCATGGCGCGCGACGAAGTGGTGCCCTGATCGATGGCCAGCACGAAAGACATGAGCGTTTCCCTTGAGGCTTGGTAGCAGGCGCCAAGGGAGCGGATTACCGCGGCGAGGTCAAGCTTTGGGAAGGTGGTGGTGAGAGACCCATAGTCCTAAGGCGCAAGTGGCGCCACACGCTCCGCTGTCGTCCCGGCGAAGGCCGGGACCCATACTCCGCGGCGGTTGTTGTAGGCGGGACTCGTCATTCCATGAGCGCGTGACAATGACCCTCGGTGGTTATGGGTCCCGGCCTTCGCCGGGACGACACTGAACGCTTGGTACCGCCGGTGATTCATGCACCTACATTCTCTGACACGCGCCAGCGGGTCCGCGCGAAGCGCGGCCGATCACATCGGCCGGTAGGTCCGCACATCAGACGGGACGTTGACGCCGATCTTGATCGCGCCGACCGAGCGGATGATGTCGTCGCCGAGCAGCTGGGCGAAGCAGGCATAGCCCCAATCGTTCATGTGCAGGCCGTCGGCGATGACGAAATCGTTGATCGGGATCGCCTGCTTCTCGTGCCAATCGCGCATCACCTCGAAGCGCGGGAAGATGCCGACATGGCGCAGCGCGGCGATGCGGCCGAGCAGCTTCACCATGCCGCGCGCGCTTTCCGGACGCTCGGTGACGCGCGGCGAATATTGCGGATCGACCAGCACGAGGTCGGCGCCGTCGGCCTGGATGCGCGCCACGCCGTCCTCGACCTGCTTGGCGGTCTCGACCGGATCGAGGTTGCGCAGAACCGCGTTGGTGCCGACTTGCCAGATCACCATGTCCGGATGCATGTCGATCACTTCGGTCTGCAGCCGCTTCATCATTTCCGGCGCGTCCTCGCCGCCCTTGCCGCGGTTGAGCACGGTGATGTCGGCGGAGGGATACTGCCGGCGCAGCTGCGCGGCGAGACGGTTGGGGTAGGTGAATTCCGGCGCCGACGAGCCATAGCCCTGGGTCGAGGACGAGCCGAACGCGATGATGACGACCGGCTTGCCGGCGGCGAGCTTGGCCGCGACATGCGGCAGCGAGCCGGTGGTGTTCGGCACGCCGGTGGGTTGATGACAGGGCACGCGGTAGAAGATGTCGGAGGCCGACTTCGCAACCTGCTTCACCTTATCGAGCGCCTTACTGGCGACGCCGGGTTGCGACTGCTGATTGGTTGCGTCAGCTTCGACCGCGGCGGGCTTCGCCGCATCAGGCTTTGCAGCCTCGGCCTTGCCACCTGACGACAGCGCGGCATGCTGGTCGGCCTGGCCGGTCTGCGCGCGCGACGACGCAACCGACAGCGGCGCGAGCAGCGCCAGCGCCGCCACGGCGCACAGGCTCCGCCCTGCGGCAGGACAAAAAGGGAAGGCAAAACGCATCAACTCTGCTTCCTCTAATTCTGCTGCACCGGGCCCAGATGGGCCGCATCGATCACGAATTTCGCCAGTGCGCGGCCGAGACAGGCATGAACCTTCTTGGCCAGGTCGACACCATGCGCGGTGCTGAACAGGTCAAAATATCCGGCGTCGCTCCATTGCTTCATGATCGCGAACCGGTCGAACAGCGGAACGTCGTGCTGCTGCGCCACCACCTTGATATTGTCGAGATATGGCGGCGCAGAGATCATCGTCTCCGTGCGCGGGCTGTATTGCAGATTGACCAGCACCACGTCTGCCCCGGCGCCCCGCAGCGCAACAACGCCGTCGTTGATGGCGGTACGGAAGTCGTCGGGATCGACCGCTCGCATAGCATCGACCGTTCCGGTCTGCCAGATAACCAAAGTAGGCTTTTTTGCCTCAACAAGCTTAACAAGGGTTCCCGCGGTCTCATCCGCGGTGCTTTTTGCCTGTAATTCTACGGATAAATCGATGGTTGCCGCCGGAAACGCCTCCTTCAGCGCCGCCTGCATCGTGGCCGGATAGGCGCTCGCCTCGTTGCCGGGAATGGTCGAGGACCGGCTGCCCACCACCAGCACGTTGAGCGGCTGATTGGCCTTCACCGCATCGGTGACCTTCGGCAGCGAGCTCTCGCTTGAAAGCAGATAGGCGGGCACGTCGCAGGGCGGTGCCGGTGGTGCGGGCTCGGGGCTGTCGCCGGCGCGCGCGG
>NZ_LGHK01000124.1 GCF_001908235.1 Bradyrhizobium sp. NAS96.2 | reverse complement strand
ATGCTAGAACGACGAGTCCCTTCCACTATTCCTGCCGCGGAGTATGGGTCCCTGCTTTCGCAGGGACGACGTGTGGAGGGAATCTCGCGCCCACTACACCTGTCATCGCCCGGCTTGACCGGGCGATCCAGTACGCCGCGGCCTCTCAGCTCAAGCTCAGCCGTCTCTGGAATACTGGATCACCCGCATGCGCGGGTGATGACACCGCGTTGTTTGACAGCTTGAATCGAGACCCATCCCCTTCGCCAGGATGACGGTTGTGGATGTGGCGCGCCGCGACGTCCGCGCCTACTGCCGCCCCAGCTGCGTCGCTTGCTCCACCCGATCGAACCGCTCCAGCGTCAGGATCGCGTCGGCGAGTTGGTCGGCGCGCTTGTCGAGCACCGGGCGGGCCAAGGTCAAAAACTTCTGCTGCATCGCCTTGGCGTCGGGGAACGAGGTCGGCTCGCCGGAGGGATCGGCGTAGAGGCGCTCATGTACGCCGTCGTCTGTCGTGATCGAGACACGGGCGCCGAACGGGTGGGTGCGGCCGACTTCGAGCCGGTCGTCCTGTACCACGTCGAACTTGTCGGCGAGCGCGTCGATTGCCGCATCGCCCAGCCGGTCGTAATCGTCCCAGCCGAAATGGCCCTGGTCGAGCGCGATCGCGCCGGTGAAGAACATCGAGAACTGGCCGCCGACCACCGAGGTGGGGTGCCGCTTGGTGGCGGCATCGCCGGTCAGCGTGATGCCGTTGCGGTGCAGGCCGATCTCGACCTTCCTGATCTGGTCCGGCGTCAGATTGTGCTCGCGCCGCATCGCGATCAGCGCGTCGATCGCGGCGTGGGTGTAGCGGCAGCTCGGATACGGCTTCACGCCGATCTTCAGCGTCTCATAGGTGCTGCCGAGGCCGGCCACCGCCTTGTCCGGATGCGCGTCATCGGTATAGCCGACCAAAAGGCCATGCTTGCCCTCGACCGAGTCGCTCGAACCGATGAAGTCGTTGCGCGCGAGCGTCGCGGCGATCACGCCGTTCATCGCAGCGGCGCCGACCTGGTAGCGCTTGTTCCAGGCGCCGTTGACCAGGAATTGCAGCGAGCCCGCGGCCTGGCTGCCGGAGATGCCGAAGGCGGAGACGATCTGCTCCTTCGACAGGCCGAACAGCTTGGCCGCCGCCGCAGCGGCGCCATAGGTGCCGGCGGTCGCGGTGGGGTGGAAGCCGCGGGCGTAATGCGAGGTCGGGTCGAGCGCATTGCCGAGCCGGCAGCACACTTCATAGCCGGCGACGATCGCGGTCAGCACGTCGCGGCCGGAGGCGCCGACCATCTCGCCGACCGCGAAGGCGGCGGGCACCACGGGTGCGCTCGGATGCAGCGAGGAATCGGCGTGGGTGTCGTCGAAATCGAGCGAATGGCCGAGCGCGCCGTTGAGCAGCGCCGCCACCGCCGGCGTCCAGGTCTTGCTGTCGCCGAACACCGTGGCCTCGCCCTTGCCGTCCAGCGCCAGCGCTTCCAGCATCTTCATCAGTGAGGGCGTCGATTCCGCATCGCGGCGGGCGCGGATGGTGCTGCCCAGGAAATCCAGCGTCAAAACCTTGGCGCGCTCCAGCACCTGCGGCGGGATGTCGGAAAATTTCAGGTCGGCGACGTAGGCGGCGAGCGTTGCGGTTTCGTGGGCCATCGTGTTTCCTCAATCTTGCGGCGCAGGGTAGGCGGGCAGGTTTGGCCTTTCAAGCCACCTTGCCGCCGCGGGCAGCAGCCATGCTTGACGTCCTTTAACATAGGCCTTTCCATTGATTGCGGATCAGGGTGCATGAGGACCTTCGCAAAACGCATGTTCGACCAGCTCTGGACCCGTAAGACGCAGCTGGCGCTGGCGGTCCGGATCGCGTCCGCGGGCGTCGCGGCCTATACCATCGCGGTGGCGATGCACCTGATGCTGCCGCTCTGGGCGGTGCTGACCTCGCTGATCGTCACGCAAATGAGCGTCGGCCGCTCGTTGAAGGCAACCCGCGACTACATGCTCGGCACCATCGGCGGCGCGATCTATGGCGGCGCGATCGCGGTGCTGATCCCGCATTCCGGCGAGGGCAGCCTGCTGGCGCTGCTGGTGCTGGCGATCGTGCCGCTGGCCTTCATCGCCGCACTCAATCCCAGCCTGAACTCGGCGACGGTGACGGCGGTGATCGTGCTGCTGCTGCCGACGATGCATCATTCCAACCCGTTGGACTCCGCGATCGACCGCGTCCTCGAAGTCACGGTCGGCGCGCTCACGGGCCTCGTGATCTCGTTCCTGGTGCTGCCGTCGCGCGCGGTCAGCCAGATCAGGGTCAATGCATCGAAGCTGCTGGAACTGCTTTCGGCGGCATTCGCCGAATTGCTCGCCGGCTTGACGCGCGGCCTCGACAACGACGCGCTGCACCGGATCCAGGACGGCATCGGCACCGCGGTGACCAATCTGCACGCGACCGGCCTCGAGGCCGAGCGCGAGCGCTCCATGCATCTGTCATCGGGGCCGGACACCGGCCCGCTGCTGCGGACCATCCAGCGGCTGCGGCATGACGTCGTGATGATCGGTCGGGCCTGCGTCGTGCCGCTGCCGGCGGATATCCAGGCCCGGCTGGCGCGACCGCTGGCCGAGGTCAGCAAGGCGATCGTGGCTTACATGGTGTCGGTCGCGACCGCCTTGCGCGCCGGCAGCGGCCCGGCCGACATGGCGCCGGTCGATGCCGCGCTGCATGCCTATAGCGAGGAGGTCGCCGCGGTGCGAAGGGATGGCCTGATCCGCGGCCTGCCGGTCGACGCCGCCGAACGCTTCTACGCGCTCGGCTTCTCGCTCGACCAGATGCGGCAGAACCTGAATGACCTCAAGCGCTGCCATGGGAATTGGTGCACCAACGAGGATGCTTCGGAGAAGGTCGTCGCCGACGCACCGGAGAAAAGCGCGGCATGATCTCCGGCTAGGCCTTGCGGCGTGTCAGGCCCTTGCTTTCCATGCGCCAGATCAGGAGGTCGATACGGTCCTGACCGAAGAAGGGTTCGCCGGCGAATACGAAGGTCGGCACGCCCCAATGGCCGGACGCGGCGTGCGCCTCTTCATTGCCCTTGATGACCTGTTCATAGCGGTCGGGATCGGCGGCGACGGCCGCATCCATGGCGGCGAGATCGAAGCCGGCGGCATCAGCCGCGTTCGCCAGATGATCGCCCTCGTTCCAGCCCTGCACCGAGCCGTCCCACAGCACGCGGCTGATGGCGGAGGTGAAGGCAAGCGACCGCCCCTCAAGTTGGGCGGCGGCGCCGAGCCGGGTCAGGCGGTGGATGTAGGGCTGATGTTCGGCGACGTCGAGCGTCGTCATGTCCTGCACGATCGGGTCAGGACGCGGAAAGCGGAACGGGATGTTCTCGTGCTTGGCGACGCGGCTGGAGTCGAGCACGACATAGCGGGCGAATTGCGGATTGGTCTTCTTGAAGAAGCCGGGCACGCGCACCGCGAGCGGATAGACCGGCCGCAAATTCACCGCGACATCGTAGTCGGCGACCATCTTCAACGTCTTTGGCAGCGCGAGGTAGCTGTAGGGGCTGCGGAACGAGAAGAACAGGTCGACCGGCAAGGTCATGCGCTAGCCCCCGACCTTGCGCAGCATCACGGGCACGATCAGGCGGTGGAACGGCATGATCACTGCGAGATAGGCGCGGCCGAACCAGTTATGGGTGAGCACCAGCGTGGTCGCGGTGATGCTGCGCGCGGACCCTGCGGGCGCGATGTCGACGACAAGCCGGAAGTCGAGATGCTTGTCGTTGAAGCCCGCAACCAGCCGCTCCGGCGTTTCGCTGACCACCGGAAAGATGCCGATCATGTCGCGGTCGACGCCCTCGGTTGCGCCGGTGGTTTTCAGCCCGAGCGGCGCGACCAGGAGATTGCGCAGGGCTATCAGCCACTCGAACCAGCGCGGCCATCGGGCCACCATCGCCTCGGTGGCGTGTCGCGCATCGAGGCCGGGGTCCGTGGTCGCAATCCTGAACGCGTCGATGAACTGCGCGCCGGCGAGCAGTGCGTCGGAATCCACGTTCGGCGTGATCTCGTCGACCCTCATTTGGCAACCTTCATCCAACCAGTCTGCGTGCCAGCAGGCGGAAACGCAAGACAAGGAGCGTTGCATAAACGGCAGTGCCGAGCGACAATCCGATCCAGACACCGGGGGCATTGAGCCTGGCCCAGAAGGCAAGGGCGGAGGCCGAGGCGAAGCCGATCAGCCAATAGCTGATGATGGCGAACAGCAGCGGCACCTGGGTGTCGTTCATGCCGCGCAGTGCGCCGGCGGTGGTCGTCTGCACGCCGTCGGCGATGAAGAACGTCGCGCCGATCAGCAGCAGCATCGCGGTGAGCTGTGCCGTCGCGTCTGAGGCCTCGCCGAGGAACAGCGCCGCGATCTCGAAGCGCGCCAGGATCACCGCGAGCGTCATGATGCTCATGAACACGCCGGAAAGCGCGACCGCGACAAAGCCGGCGCGCTGCACCGCGTCGGTGTCACGGCGGCCGACCGCCTGGCCGACCCGCACGGTGGCGGCCATGCTGACGCCGAACGGCACCATGAACAGGATCGCCGCGATCTGCAGCGCGATCTGGTGGGCGGCCAGCGCCGTGGTGCTGATCAGCCCCATCAACAGGCCGGCCGCGCCGAACAGGCCGTATTCCAGCAGGAAGGCGATCGAGATCGGCGCCCCGACGGCGACAAGCTTGCCCATCAAAGGCCAGTCGATGCGCCAGACGCGGCTGAACACCTGGTACTTGCGGAACGGGCGTCGCCGCGCCGCGAACCACACGCCGGCGAGGAAGGTGCCGAGGTTGACGATCGTGGTGGCAAGTCCGGCGCCGAACATGCCGAGCTCGGGCATGCCCCATTTGCCGTAGAGCAACAGATACACCATCAGCGCATTGGCCGGGATCGCCGCAAGCGTGATCCACAGCACCGGCTCCGGCCGGTTCACCGCGCTCATGAAGCCGCGGATCGCGATGAACCACAGTGCCGGCAGGATGCCCCAGGCCAGCCCGAACAGATATTGCTGCGCCAGATGCGCGATCGCCTGGGTCTGGCCGAGCGCGAGCAGGATGCGCTCACCCTGGAACGGCAGCGCCATCAGCGGCAGCACCATGAAGAAGCCGGCCCACAGGCCGACGCGGAGCGCGCGCCGCATCACCCGCGGGTCGCGTGCGCCGAATGCCTGCGCGGCCAGCGGCGACACCGCGGACATCATGCCCATGCCGATCGTGAAGCTGACGAAATAAACGGTATGCGCCAGCGCCGCCGCGGCGATGCTCTCGCTGCCGAGCCGGCCGATGAAGGCGAGATCGGTCGTCATCATCGCGATCTGCCCGAGCTGCGTCAGCGCAAGCGGCACCGCCAGCTTCAGCGTTTCCGCGAGCTCGGCCGTAAGCAGCTTGCGAGAGGGGACGACGGCCGCGCGCGACGCGGCCGGGTCGATCTTGTCGATGCAGGTCATGACGGCACGTCTAGCACGATAAACCGGCCGGAAGGATGGCCGAACTGCCCAACGCGACGATCTCACGCAGAGATCGTCGCGTCTCAAGCTGTTGTTTGAGCATGATCCGACCGGAAAACCGCTGCACACTTTTCCGGATCATGCTCGGACTACAATCGCGCAGGTATCCGCTTGATCTTGGCGCCGAGCGCGTTGAGCCTCTCGTCGATCCGCTCATAGCCGCGCTCGATCTGGTCGGCATTGTTGATGGTGGAAGTGCCGTTGGCGCAAACCGCTGCCAGCAGCATCGCCATACCGGCACGGATGTCGGGCGAATTCATCGGCGCGCCGCGCAGCCGGCTCGGGCCGGCGACGATCGCGCGGTGCGGGTCGCACAGCACGATGCGGCCGCCCATCGCAATCAGATTGTCGACGAAGAACATCCGCGACTCGAACATCTTCTCGTGCATCAGGATGACGCCGTCGCACTGCGTCGCGGTGACGATCGCGATCGACATCAGGTCCGCCGGGAAGGCCGGCCAGGGCTGGTCCTCGAGCTTCGGCACGTGGCCGCCGAAATCGTCGTGGATCTTCATGGTCTGGTTCGACGGCACGACGAGGTCGTCGCCCTCGACGCCGCAGACGATGCCGAGCCGCTCGAAGCCCATCCGGATCGAGCGCAGGTGCTCGACGCCGGCGCGCGCGATGCGCAGCGGCGAGCGCGTCACCGCGGCAAGCCCGATCAGCGATCCGACCTCGATATGGTCGGGCTGGATCGCGAAAGTCGTGCTGCCGAGCGTCGCCGGCCCATGCACGATGATGGTGTTGGTGCCGACACCCTCGATCTTCGCGCCGAGCGCGATCAGGAAATTGGCGAGGTCCTGCACATGCGGCTCGGAGGCCGCGTTGCGCAGATAGGTGGTGCCGCGCGCGGCGACGGCGGCGACCAGCGCATTCTCCGTCGCGGTGACGCTGGGTTCGTCGAGGAACACGTCGGCGCCCTTCAGGCGCGAGGCGCGGAATTCCAACCGGTGCGTCGCGGTCACCGTGGCGCCAAGCTGCTCGAAGGCCAGAAAATGCGTATCGAGGCGGCGGCGGCCGATCACATCGCCGCCGGGCGGCGGCAGCGCGACCTCGCCGCAGCGGGCCAGCAGCGGACCTGCCAGCAGGATCGAGGCGCGGATGCGCGCGCACAGCGCCGGATCGAGATCGGCGGCGCTGATCTCCTTGGCGTGGATCTGCAGCGTGTTGCGCTCGGTCCATTCGGCGCTGGCGCCGACCGAACGGCACAGTTCGACCAGCGTTTCGGTGTCGCGGATGCGCGGCACGTTGGTCAGCGTGACCGGATGCTCGGTCAGCAGGGCAGCTGCGATGATCGGCAGCGCGGAATTCTTGTTGCCCGACGGCTCGATGGTGCCCGAAAGGCGGCGGCCGCCCTCGACGATGTATTGGATCGGCGGCACGCGGAATGTCCCCTAACGCATCATCCAGACTTGGATTCAAACTGGCCATTCAAAATTCCATAATAGAATCAATGGCTGCCCGGCACCGTAACACAATTCCCTGCGTAGCTTCCACCCGAAAGGTAACCGCACGACAGCGCCGAGTGCGCTGTCACGGATATGTCATCCCGCCCAGGGCGGTTGCACGTCTCAGAAGAATTCATCGTTCCTCGGTAGCGACATCCAGCACTGTTGGTGGTGGAGGGCCGCGGCTTGCCAGCCAGCGCAGCCGTTCGATCTCGCCGAGCCATCGAGTCGGAACGCGCATATCTGTCTGACCGTGCCGATCACTTCCGCCGAACCCACCGAAGATATCCTGCAACGAACGCCCGATGATCGGTCTTGGCGTTCGGCAGATACGGATAGCAGCGTGCTGGAATTCCGAACCTGCACCGCATGGGCGCCTTGGTCCGCCATCCCGATGAAAGGTTCATGGGTTATCACCGAAATTATTCGATTGTCGGCTAGTCTGCGCCAGGAGCAGATTCTCGGTTGCGAAGGAGGATAGCGGCCAACAGCGCAGCGGTGGCGAGATGCAGTCGAGCCAACCCGTCTGCGAATTGCCAAAGGAGGAACGCCATGAAGTTTGGACGGTTTCTTTTTGTTGCAGCTACGTTATGTGGCTTTTTCGGTGTAATGGCCTCCCCGGTGGCTCAAGCGGCCGAGCCGAAGAGTCAAATCACCATACTCTACGACGCATTCGGCACAGACCCGTCTCTGACCAAGGATTGGGGTTTCTCGGCTCTCCTGGAAATCGCCGGGAAGCGTATCCTGTTTGATACCGGAGACAACGCCGACATCTTTGCGGCCAACGTCAAGGCAAAAGGAATCGATCTCACCAACCTCGATTTCGTCGTTCTATCGCATCGCCATTCGGACCACATGGCCGGCCTGAACCACGTCTTGAGCGTCAATCCAACAGTCAAGATCTACGCCCCCAAGGAGGGATTTGGCATTTATGGTTCGTCACTGCCATCGAGCTTTTATCGAAAGGACGAGGCTCTGCCGCCAGAAATGCGGTACTTCGATGGTAAGCCGCCTGAGGTCATGAAATTCGGCGCCGCGTGGGCAAGTGCTCGCTTCGAGCTGATTGATCAGACCACCGAAATTGCACCTGGCATCACACTCATTGCGTTGATCTCAGACTTGCCTGGCACGAAAGAACTCAAGGAACTGTCACTGGCTGTTAATACCCCTGACGGACTGGTGCTCGTAGTAGGTTGCTCGCATCCGGGGATCGAGCGAATTGTCGAAGCAGCGACGGCCATCAACCCCAAAATCCACATGATCGTCGGCGGCTTTCATCTCGTTACAGCCCCAGATGAGCTGATTGCAAAGGTGGTCGCCGCTCTCACCGAGAAATACAAGGTCGAATATATTGCGCCTGGCCACTGCACGGGCGAGCCAACCTTTGCGGCCCTGAAGAAGGCATTTGGATCGAGATACCTTTACGCGGGCCTCGGCACTTCGCTTGCGCTAGGACCAAGCGTTGGCTCCGACACGCGACGTGGCGAGGGACCTGCCTTCGATGACTTTACCATCTATCGCAGATTGGCGAGCCACGAAGAACGTTAAGCGATGCCAAGCACGATTGGCTGCCCTGAACGGAGGCAGCCAATCGGACGGACATAGACGCATTGCGCCGCCGCATGAGCTTGGTCGGTCGCCAGCAATCCGTTGCGCTTGCTTTCAGTCCCGATCTCGCTGCGATGAAGGAAATCTCCCTCCGTGAGGATTCCGACAAGCGTGCCGTCGCGGTCGATCACCGGAAGCCCGCTGATACGATGCTGGAGGTGCGCGAACATCCGGCATTCTCCCATCCTTCCAGAAACTGACGCTCAGCCTAATTGGCGATGCAACGAACCGTCGATCTGACGCAAGTCGAGAAAGTGCGTTTGGTTTGATCTGGCGCAATGAGCGGAAGCGATGCGCGCGTCAGATGGTATGCATCCTTGCAGGCCAAACACGTACGTCCTTCAGACAGGCTAGATCGTGTTCCCGGGCTGCGTTGGATGAAGGGTGGCGTTTGCCGACATGCCCGTCGGCAAGCCCGCCCTTCCTGGCTAACCTCTATGCCGAAGATTGGGATTGATATGAGAAAAGACTATTCCAACCTCTGCAAACATATTTCCGGTAATCTGGGCGACTTGCGCCGCGATATTCCGGAAACCATGCGCGCGTTCTCGGCCCTGGCGCAGGCGGCAACGAAAGATGGTGCTCTGGACACCAGGACAAAAGAGTTGATCGCGCTTGCTCTCGGCGTCGCCGCCCACTGCGACGGATGTATCGGTTTCCATGCCGAAGCGTTGGTCAAACTCGATGTCAGCCGCAAGCAGGTCGAGGAGACGCTCGCAATGGCGATCTACATGGGCGGCGGACCATCCCTGATGTATGCCGCCGACGCGCTGGAGGCATATGACCAGTTCCAGGAGCGCGCGGCCGTTCCCGAGCCGGTGATGGACTGATCCGCATAGCCCGCCAGGGCTTTATCGTTGGGGGTCTTCGTGAAGCGCTCAAAACATCCCAAGCCGCGGCCGAAGTGATGCGAGCGCGAAGCTGCCGCGGATCTGCGGCCGTCGAGAAGACCGGCGGAGAATGCTGCGGGATCAACGCGGAAGAAACCACAGGACGACGCAACCTATTGGGAGTCCCGCGCTGAGCGGACGAGGCGTCAGGCCGGGCGATATAAGGACGAGGCCATTCGTGAGCACTTCATGAAGATCGCGGCCGGATATGAGGCGCTGGCGGGATGGGCGCGCAGCGTGGGGCGAGGACCAGGGTAGCCCCGCGGAACGCCGCTGTGCGGGTTAAATGGAGAACCCACGGCAGCGCGACTTGGATTTCCGATGACGTAGTCGGCGTCAGCTGCAAATTGATCATGATCAAGGCCTCGAATTGGCGTGTGTTCAACATGCGCCTTGCAACAAGGGAGGCCTATTGCCATGGCACGTAACGTCGGACGAATTGATCAGTATGTCCGGATCATCATCGGTTTGGCGGTCCTGATCGCTACTGCGTTCTTCTCGTATTGCCCGCTCTACTTGTTGTTGGGAATCAATACCGTTCATAGATCGAGTGCGGTTTGAGGTCTTTGCAACTTTGATGGATACGAACCTCACTCTTGCGGAGTTGCGATCGCGGCTCAATCGTCTCGAGACTGGCACTGTTCTGAAAATCTCCGAGCGCGATTATGAACGACTGTTTGGGATCAACGAGATAGCCGCCGCGAACGTTGCGGAATTTGCCAGGATGCATCATTGCGTAAGCATCCCCGGAGCGCATGCGGTGTATTTCCGAAAATGGGACGCCGACACGCACTGCTCTCCCCAGCTTGTTCCGGACGACAGCGCCATATCTCGTTGAACAAAATCCGTTCGACTGACCTTCAGTCCAGGATGAGGTCGCGGCTATCCCGTGGACCGGGGCGTTTCTGGGATTCGCGCTCGCTTACGCCCCGCTGCTCTGCAGCGTGCGCAAGCTCTGAGACGGAGATTATTTTAGCAGAGCGTGGACTAACGTTTGTCCTGGTGCCGTTCCGCTTCAGCCTCTTGCTCCAGTCGCAGAATATGTGTCCTTAAGGCATCGAAAGTCTCTTCGGCTGCGTCACTGAAGAGCGGATCCCTATGATCGGTTAAGGCTGAACCGACCTCCTCCCAATCCTGCGGCAGTAGAGCCTTGAGGGCTGCGGGGAAGAAATCGCGCTCCTCCACCATCATATGATGCCGCTCGCGCACGATGAAGTCTCGCACGATGTTGCCGACGTCCTGTCGAAGAAACTCATGACCTGCGAGCACACTGTCAATTGCTTGGGCGAAGCGCTGCAAACGTTCGGCCCCATCTGCGTGCTCACGTGCGAGATCACCGATGCTTGTGGCCGCGTCCGGATCGCGAAGCCTCAGCTTCGAGAAGATCAGGTCTTCCTGAGGATGATGGTACACCTCTGGGTAAACTTCGAAATAGCTGATGATCGCCCGAATAACCTCATAGTCGGGGCGACGCCCGCGCTCAAAAAGCGCCAGCTCGCGCTCAAGGACAGTGAGAAGTAGGTCAATATTGCGATGTTCTCTGCGCAATAGATCGATGATCACGGCGGCGCTCCTCTCCTTAGAGGAAGTATCTGAAGCAACGTAAGGCGAAGGCAGTCTCATCGTTTGCGCCAGATCAAATGTGAGCCGATTCATTTGCGGGGGGCGTTCCAAGCCGCGAGGCGCCAACGCCGCGTCCGATTGCCGGAAGTTGCGATTGGCCGAGGCGCGATCGTTCCGCGGCGGCGTTGTACCGCTCCACTTCGTCGGCTTCATTGATCTCGCGCAGTTCGGCTCAAGTTCTGCGATCCTCCTGCAACATATTCCGAGGGGCATTACGGCAGGCGATCTATCCCGGAGGGATCTAAGGCGTCGATGGCGCGTGCCTATCCGAACCATATGCCTACGGCGATCGATGGTTCATCCTCGTGGGTTCGCAGGCGCCGGCGAGATCGTCAACGAACGCAGTTTCGGATTGGCGATTCCGGAGAGCGCGACCATAGACAATCTTGAGGCGGCGCGCCGCTCTGTATACTAGTCCGCATTCCGAGGGTCGCCGAGAAGGCCTGCGACAACCTTACCCGACCAGGACCCGATTGCAGATCGCACGCCTGCGCAGTTCGACCCGGCGGGAGGTCGGAAGCGAGATTACGCCGTTCTGCTCGAGCTGGGTGAAGGTGCGCGACACCGTTTCGATCGTCAGGCCCAGATAGTCGGCGATATCCTGCCGCGACATCGGAAGCTCTATGGCGGCATTCTTGAAGGTGCGGCGCGCCATCTCGTGCAGGAAGCCCACGACCCGTTCCTCGGCACTGCAGATCAGGAGCATCAGGTGTTCCTGAAACCGGCGCAATTCCTGAGCCGTCGCGTCCCAGAGTTGGCGTGCCAAATCCTTCTCGTGGCCGGCCCGGACCATGAGCGCGGAGCGCTTGACCACGATGACCCGCGTCTCGCAGATCGCCTCGGCCGAAGAGATATGGGTTTCGCCGCCCTCGAAGCCGAAGATATCACCGGGCAGATAGAACGCGCCGATCTGGCGGCGACCGTCATCCAGGATCCTGTAGGTCCGGACGGCGCCGGAGACGATCTGATAAAGATATTCCGCGGCTTCGTCCTCGCCGTAGATCTCACTGTTGCGCGCGAACCGCATCGGGGTCCCGATCATGCCGAACGGCCCTTCGGCACGAGCCTGCCGGTCAAGGATGCTGGTCGGATGGCGGCTAATCTCGGAAGAAACGGCGGTCTGGGTCAGCACGGCGACGCTCCATTGAAGGGAAGATCGATGGAGGCACATTGACCGGATCTAGCGGGCCGGGAAATTTGGATATTTCACCTAAGTAGAAACCACCTACGTAAATATACGTAGGTCCGAAATCTGGGGACGAGAGAGGCTTGCGCGCGCCGCGAGACGTCGGTCTCAGGACGCGCGTATCAACGGCCGGATCGGGCGATGTGCTTGTCGGGAAAGGAGGCGCGTATGCTGGATCGATCCTCGTCCTTCTCCAGTCGCTGCCGGCGCGTTGTGCTGTGATCAGTCAGGGCGAGCACCAGCGCAAAAGACGAGAAGACGAGGCCGACGATCGAGACCACGAACAGCGTATCCATTGCCATGTTTAGGTCTCCTCATATCCGATTAGCCAGCCGCCTTGATGTCCTCCGGCGACTCCACGTAGTAACCGGAGTAGCCGTCGACGAAGCAAAGATGGTCGTGGACTTCTTTGACGCCCGAGGTGTTTTCCGCGAGCACGATCGCGGCCTGGCGGGCACGATCGTCGAAGATCAGGCCATGCAAGTGTACGGCGCCATTACGCACCCAGACCTGGAAGCCGGCAGGTCGCCAACCGGTCGCGTTGATCCCGCGCAGGATCCGTTCACGGATATGAGCGTCATCGGCCGTCGGGTCCGGAACCTCGCGGGCCAGCGACGCGACGGCCTGCAAGATGTCTGCTCGAGTGACGATTCCGACCATGGTCTTTCCGCTCACAACCGGCACTCGCTTCACGCCATGCTTGTGCATCAGATGCACGATCTCATCGAGCGGCGTCTGCTCTTCGACGGTGATTGGATTCGTGGTCATGACATCCTCGACCTTGCGGCCGCGCTCGTGGACGAAATCGGTCGCGGCGCGGCCGACGCCCGTGAACAGTTCCAGCCAGGCCGAACGCCTGTGCCCTGTTCCGATCTCGGCTCGCTGCAGGAAATCTCCCTCCGAAACCATGCCCCTGAGTGTGCCATCTTCGTCCATCACCGGCAGCCCGCTGAGGTGGCATCGCAGCATGATGTTGGCAGCATCTATGATCTTCGTGTGCGGGCTGACCGCGATGATATGCTTGGTCATGACCTGATGCGCGCGCATGTGGACCTCCGGGTTGAAAATTGAATCCTATGACTTTTGCTCACACTGCATGTTGACCTGCCTCAACGGTTGGCTTTGCTGGACTCCAGCGATTTCAAGAACAGGATGAAGTCGTTGACTTGGTCCGGTTCGAAGCTGAACTCGGGCATGGTCGGATGCCCGGTCACGATTCCTTCCGCCAGCGCTTCCTGCAGCATCTCGACCGGGTAGCGCTCGTGCAGGGTTCGGAACGGCGGTGCGATCCTCAACGGGCTCGGGCTGACCCGGTCGATTGAGTGGCAACGGGCGCAGTAGAGCTGCGCAAGGCGCCGACCTTGCTCCTGATCCGCTCCGGCCGGAGCCGGCGCGGCGCAGATCGTACTGATGGCGACGACGCCGTAACCGACGAGATGGAGGAGTGTCCTGGCGGGATGTGTCACGAGCCGTCTCGCGTTTAGTGGGACATCAGGACCGGAACGGTCATCGCACGAAGCATGTCGCGCGTCACGCCGCCGAGCAGGGTCTCCTGTAGCCGGGAGTGGCCGTATCCACCCATCACCAGGAGGTCGAGGCTCTCATCCGCCGCGATCGACAGCAGGATTGACTGGATTTCCGATCGGGACGCGGGCAGCGACGTGACCTTGGCCGGAAGACCTGCCTTGGCAAGGTATCGCAGCAGATGGTCCGTGGAACTTTCCGCGGGGATCGGGGCAGGGCCGTCGATGGTGACGATGGTGAGGGCGTTAGCCTCGCGCAGCAGCGGCATCGCGTCATGCAGCGCCCGAGCGGCAAGCCGGCTGCCATCCCAGCAGATTCCGATCCGCTTGGCAGAAAATGCGCCGTGAAACGTGTAGGGCATGAACAGGACGGGCCCGCCGGCATCAAACAGGAGCTCCCGCGGGATGACGTTGTCGTAGCTGTCTTGCTCAAGCTGTGGCTGGACCACCACAGTCAGGTCGTGCAGTCGCGCGCTCGCGCAGACGATCTCGCGGGCATCGATCGGAACGGCAGCCGCGGCGCGGGTCGTGTATGAAATCCCCGCATTCCGGGCCTCAGTATCGAAGACGCGCAGCGCCGCCTCGGCGCGTTCGAGCGCCTGTGCATGCTCGACCTCGAAGAGGGAGGCGACGGCCACGCCGCCTTCAGCGACGAACGGGATGCTGGCCGTCTCGTAGCCGATCGCAACTGCATCGAGATGCGCGCCCGTGCTGAGCGCGAGTGAAACCGATCCGTCCACCGCGGGGCGCGGCGACAGTTCCGTGGGGATGTGGACCAGGATGTTCCTGAGCATGGCTTGTTCTCCTGAAGTGTGGAAGAGACAAGCCCATCAAAGCACGTGCCGACGCGGGACAATTTGATCTGCCTCATACGTGCCTTTTGCTCTTCTTTGAGCGAGATCAATCCGCCGGATGCGAACTTCGCGCAATTGTCGTGCCGAGATCGGAGCAGCAGACATGGCACGCGTCGCATTGGTAACTGGTGGAACTCGGGGAATCGGTGCTGCGATTTCGCGCGCCCTCGCCGGCGCGGGATATCAGGTGGCAGCCAGCTACGTTGGAAATGCCGGCGCCGCGTGGTCGTTTCACGATCAAACCGGAATCCAAGTCTTCCAGTGGGATGTCGCGAATTTCGAGGCCTGTGCGGCCGGTGTCCGGGAGGTGGAGGCCGCGCTCGGCCCGATCGACATCTTGGTCAACAATGCCGGCATCGTGCGTGACGCCACACTGCATCGAATGACCAGGCAGCAATGGAACGCGGTGATCCGCACTGATCTCGATTCGCTGTTCAATATGTGCCGGCCGGTTATCGAGGGCATGCGGGCGCGCAAGTTTGGGCGGATCATCAACATCTCGTCCATCAACGGGCAGAAGGGCCAGGTCGGCCAGACGAATTATGCCGCGGCGAAAGCCGCCGAGCTCGGCTTCACCCGTGCACTCGCCCTCGAAAGTGCGCGGTCTGGGATTACTGTCAACGCGATCTGCCCGGGCTATATCAACACTGAGATGCTCGCTGCCGTACCGGCAGACATCATGCAGAGCGCGATCCTTCCGCGGATACCTGTCGGGCGGTTGGGCGAGCCGGAAGAGATCGCCCGAGCCGTCCTCTTTCTTGCTGCAGATGAAGCAGGATTCATCACCGGATCGACGCTCTCGATCAATGGCGGCCAGCATATGAGCTGAATAGGAGGAACGACAATGCTTGCAACCGATGTGATGCGCAGCTCGTTCGCGACGATCAAGCCAACTGCCACCGTGCTCGATGCCGTCCAACTGCTGCTCGAAACCGATCAGCGCGGCCTGCCGGTCATCAACGATGACGGCGATCTCGTCGGCATGATTTCGGAGGGCGATTTCCTCCATCGCGATGAGCTTGGCGTCAATCCTCCGTCTGGAAACTGGTTGGAATCGCTGCTTGGAATCGCGGAGAACACACCAGAACGCGAGCGTATGCGTTCGTTGCATGTCGCGACGCTCATGAGCTCTGCGCCGATCACCGTCGATGTGGAAGCCTCGATCGGCGACGTTGTCGCGCAGATGGACGTCTACGACGTGTCGCAGGTTCCGGTGATCTGCGCCGGAGCTGTCATCGGTATCGTCAGCCGCAGGGAGTTGCTTGCGGCCCTGGCGCTGCGATTGAGAGAGAACGCTGAAAGAGCAGGCACTGGAGGTCATTCATGAACGAGATCACTGTTCAAATGCATGCACGCGCGGTCGTCTGGATCGATCACCTCGTTGCGAAGATATTCGGTGTGGGGCTGACGGGCGTCAGCGCGGCCGCCGTCCATGCTCACTTGCCGTCGCAGCATCTTCACCACAAGGCGAACACGATCGGCGATGGTCGCGTCCAGCCCGATCCGACATTTCTCGCCAGGGTTGGAGAGGCCTTGAGCAGTTGCACCGATCTGCTCGTTATCGGCCCGGGCACCGAGAAGACGGAGTTGGTGGACTATCTGAAAGCGGAAAGGCCCGATCTCAATCTGCATGTCGAGGCGAGCGATCATCCGACCGACCGCGAGATCGTGGCGCTGGGTCGGCAGCGGTTCCGTCTCGACTAAGTAGGCGGCGGCGTTTGACGCCGGAATGGTGCCGGTGGCCGAGCAGCATGAAGCTCGCGCCCATCGGGCGCGGGCAAGGAGGCCAGCGGTGACAGTCAATGCAATTCTCGACCAATCAGCGTCCCCTGCCAACGACGATTCTGTTGCAGCCGGCGCGCCTGCTCCTGTGCTGCCTGGCCGCGAGGCATTGACCGACGCCGAATCGATAGACCATCTGGTCCATGCGGCGATGGCGCAGTGGACCGGCGGGCTTTCTCCCGCAAGCCTCGCGCTTGCCTTCGCCGATTGGCAGCTGCATCTGGCCGCGTCGCCTGGCAAACGGCTTGAGCTTGCCTTGAAGGCACTGGGCGACGGTTCGCGCTTTGCGCGCATGGTGTCGACGCCGCATGCTGCGTGGCAGCCTTGGTTCATGGTCAAGCCTCAACCGGGCGACAACCGGTTTATTGACCCGGACTGGACATTGCCGGCCTTCAATCTCATGGCCCAGGCGTTCCTGCTCGGCGAGCAGTGGTGGCATTCGGCGGCAAGCGGATTGCATGGCGTTTCGAAGGGAAATGCAGCGATCGTGGATTTCGTCCTCCGTCAGTGCCTCGACACCGCAGCGCCGTCCAACTTCGCGCTCAGCAACCCCGAAGTTCTGCGCGAGATCATGGAGTCAGGCGGTGGCAACTTCGTGTCGGGTTGGCACAACTGGCTGGATGACTGCAGAAAGTGGTTCGGAGGCCAGTCATCCGAGCCTGCTCAGTTCGTGGTTGGCAAGGACGTTGCGGCGACCAAAGGTAAGGTCGTCTACCGAAACGAGCTGATCGAGCTCATACAATATGCGCCCGTGACTGCGGACGTCTGCCCGGAACCCGTGCTGATCGTGCCAGCCTGGATCATGAAATACTACATTCTTGATCTCTCCCCGCAGAATTCCCTGATACGTTTCCTGGTCGAACGCGGCTTCACCGTGTTCGCGATCTCTTGGCGAAATCCAGGTCCGGCCGACCGCGACCTTGGTCTCGATCATTATCGCAAGCTCGGGGTCGAAGCTGCAGTCGACGCGATCAATCAGATCGCTCCCGGACGCGCGATCCACGCCACGGGTTATTGTCTCGGCGGTACATTGCTTGCGATCGCCGCGGCCCGCCTGCAGAAAGAGCGTCCCGGTTGCCTGCGATCGGTGACGCTGCTCGCAGCTCAGGTCGATTTCACGGAGGCGGGTGAGCTGACGCTCTTCATCAACGAGAGCCAGGTTGCGTTTCTCGAGGACATGATGTGGCGGCGCGGCGTGCTCGAGGCGGCGCAAATGGCTGGTGCGTTCCAGCTGCTTCGGTCGAACGACATGATCTGGTCACGCCTGGTGCGCGACTATCTGATGGGCGAGCGGGCCGCTCCAAGCGACCTGATGTCGTGGAATGCCGACGCCACGCGCATGCCTTACCGGATGCATGCCGACTATCTGCGCAAGCTGTTTCTCGACAATGACCTCGCCGAGGGGCGCTACCTGGCCGACGGCCAGCCGGTCGCGTTGTCCGATCTTCGTGCCCCGATGTTCGTGGTCGGCACGGTGCGTGACCACGTGGCGCCGTGGCGATCGGTTCACAAGATCCATCTGCTTGCGGACGCCGATATCACATTCGCGCTGGCGAGCGGTGGTCACAATGCTGGCATAGTTGCCCCGCCTTCGGAGGAGTGGCACAGCTATCAGGTGCTGGAGAGGAAAGAGGGCCAACCTTATGTCGGCCCGGACGAGTGGTTGCACAAGGCCGCGCATCGCGAGGGATCCTGGTGGCTGGAATGGGTTCGCTTCCTGACGGCGCATTCTGAGGCTTGGGTGCCGGCGCAGCCGACGCTTCACACGCCCCAGGGTGGGGCGCCGCTCGAGGATGCGCCCGGACGGTATGTCCTGCAGCATTGACCAGCGGCGCAATGAGTTGCGGACGGATTTGATCCGTCGCAATTCCTCGCTGACGTGAACCTCTACGATACCAGTGAGATGGGTGAGCGGCGTCAAGTCGTCGGCGCCAGGCCCCACCCGGCTCCAGGGAGGAAGTCATGAGTCTGATCCTTCGTATTTTCCTCGCCCTCGCAGGAGTCATCACCGCGTTGTTTGTCGCTCGTGACTCCCTGAAGTTTGACATCATGCAAATGTTCGTGGCTATCCTGCTTGTGACCGGAGTTTTGCTAGTCGGCAGCCTCTGGAGCCTGTGGCGGCGACAAGCCTGACGGACCCGCTGTTTCGGGAGGTTTGGCTGATGCGCCGTTCAGCACGGCGCAGGGCGCGGTGCTCCCAACATAGGGCCCCTCGCATTTCACGCTCCGGATTGAAGCGTTGAGCGCCGGCGTAGTCGCATCGGCCCAATCTGTGCGACGCTGCCGTTTCGCATGTTGCGACTGCAAGGGTAGATGCAGCGCGGCATCGTTCGATTGAATCGGGTCAAGAGCGCCTGGCGGTCGCAGCAACTGACGCGATGAAATCAATGTTGGGTTCAAGATGATCCGGCCGAGCAGTTTTCGCGACGATCGAAAGGCCGAAGGCCGGCCTTAGGCCAGCCCTCGGAGAGCCGACGGCGAATGCCGAGAACGCTTTCGAAAGGGAAGCGCCTAGCGTCCTTTGAGCTTTGGGGGGGCGCTTGGTGACGTTCATCAGCATCAATGCCACTGCGGATGCCGCAGCAACAAAAACCGCGGTCCACCTGACCGTGGAGACGGCAAAAGCCGCGTCAAGCCGCCAGCCATGGGGCGCCGGCTCGGTCGTGGCAAGCGGCACCAGGTCCGGGAAGTACCAGTTGCAGAATAAAGCGAGTGCGAGGGCGAGGATCGCACTAACGACAAAGATAAGCGTCAATCGGCGTTTCATGGAGATCCTCCTGTTGGCGCATGGATGGTGCCAGACCCGGCTGGATCAACCAATTCAGGAGTTTCCCTTAGGTGATCTACCGCCCATCCGGTCCGTCGAAACCGTTCACAGACAGGGCTTGCTGCGTTCAAGCGTGGTCGCCGGTGTGCCGGACGCGTCGACAACGCTCCAACCAATAGGTCCGGTGTCAATGTTCTCCTGAAGCAGGACCACGTCGGCGGTCGCGTCCGACGCGTCGTGTCTACGCGATGCCGCGCGGTGCAGCCGTGTGGCACGATCCGCGGTCAGGAAGATGCCGCGGAATTCAACTCCGGCGTTGTGGGCGACGACTTCTGCGGCATCACGCTCGGCCCGTTTCAGGAATGCCGCATCGAGCGTCACCGAGACCCCTTGGGCCAGCGTTTGCGCGGCGTGCTCCAGCATAACGTGATAGATGCGATCGGAAGCTTTGAGGGTATACGTCACTGCGGGCAGGGTCGTGTGCTCGCTCACGTTATGAAGTCGCTTGCGAATAACGTCTGATCGCAGGACCAGGGCGCCCGGCGGCGGTCCGATCAGGGGAGCCATGTCACGGGCCAGCACGCTTTTGCCGGTACCTGATTTTCCACCAATCGCGAGAAGGATGGGGCGCTCAGGTGCGATGAGTCGCAGCGCGAGGTCGAAGTATCTGTTCGCAACCGTGACGATCGTTCGATCGTACGGATGTTGCCGCTGTTTGGTGAAGAGTACGTTGGCACGAATTGCTGCGCGAATTGAAAGAAACAGTGGCAGCAGGGAGAGCGCAGTCGACTGTCCGGCCCAAGCGGCCGTCATGTAGCTGTTGAATAGTCTGTTGGCGACAGCATCGCGCCCAAACGCGAGCAGATCCATCAGAGGGAACGCGAAATCGTACAGAACATCCGTTGTCGCGATATCCGGGTCGAATTCGATCGCGTCGAACAGGACCGGCTTGCCGTCAATCAGGACGATGTTGCCGAGGTGTGCGTCGCCGTGGCAGTGCCGCACGTGCCCCAACGTAGCGCGGGCACGCAAGAGATCGCGATTTCGTGCCAATTCGCGATGACTTAACTCATTCAGTTTGTCGATTCGGTCGCGCGCGAGGTCTGGCGTGCTGCGGAACTGTTCCGTGTTGCGGCCAATGATCACGGGAAGCGAGGCAGGCCAGTTCGATCCCTCGCTGATGACGGAAATTCGATGGGAATCGCGCAGGACGGCGGCCAAATCGTCGCCGAGTTCCGGTTCAAGGGCACCCGGTGCAAGGCGGTCGAGAGTCTTGCTTTCGTCAAAACGGGCCATTTCAACCGCCCACTCAACGACGGGGCCGGTCCCTCCGATCGCCAAGCCGTCGCGCTCATGGGTGATCGGAACCACCCCACGATAGATTGAAGGTGCATGGCGCTTGTTGACGGCGATTTCATCTTCACAAGCACGACGCCGCTTCTCCAACGTCGAGAAGTCTAGATATGGGAGCTTGACCGCGCGCTTGATCTTCAGGGCGCGCGATGGCTCGAGGAAGATGATCGAACAATGGGTGTCGATCCGTTGCACGGCCACGTTCGGCCGGCCCGATCCGGCCAGGAACGACAACACGGCGGTCTGGCCGACTTCGCCCTCGCTCGCGTCGGTTGATGACGCCGGCGTCGTCATGGCTTCAGAACGGCTGCGCCGACAAGCCTGCCGTCACGCAGGCGCGCGAGCGCTTCGTTCGCCTGATCGAGCGGGAAAACAGTGACATGCGTTCGAACTCCGGCTTTCGCTGCACTCTTGAGAAAGTCGGTGCCGTCCTGCCGGGTGAGATTGGCGACTGATACGATCTGTCGTTCACCCCAGAGAATATTGTAGGGAAAGCTTGGAATGTCCGACATGTGGATGCCGGCGCAGATCACGCGTCCGCCCTTGCGCAGCGCGCGCAAGGCAAGCGGGACGAGGGGGCCGGCCGGCGCGTAGATGATTGCGGCGTCAAGCTCCGCGGGCGGCCGATCCTCGGAAGCTCCAGCCCAGCATGCACCGAGCGACAATGCCAAACGCTGGGCCTCGATGTCACCTCTGCGAGTGAAGGCGTAGACATCCCGTCCTTGCCAGCGTGCCATCTGCGCCACGATGTGTCCCGCTGCGCCAAAGCCGTAAATGCCGAGTTTGCGACCGTGACCAGCCATCACAAGCGAGCGCCAGCCGATCAGGCCTGCGCACAGCAGAGGCGCCAGCTCGACATCCTCGCCGTGCTCGCCGAGCGGAAAGCAGTAGCGCGCGTCCGCCACCAGATGGGTCGCAAAGCCGCCGTCCCGCGTATAGCCGGTGAACAGCGGATCGTCGCAGAGGTTTTCCTTGCCCTCCCGGCAGTACGGACAGCGTCCGCAAGTCGAGCCGAGCCAGGGAACGCCGACGCGCGTACCGAGAAGCGCGTCGCTTACGCCGTCACCCATGGCGTCGATGCGGCCGACCACCTCGTGACCGGGAACGATCGGATAGATGATGTTTGATAGTTCTCCATCGACTACATGAAGGTCGGTGCGGCAAACGCCACAGGCGCTGATCTTGACGCGCACTTCGCCGGGGCCGGGAACAGGATCCGGCCGTTCCACATATTGCAGCCTTGCGCCGCGTGCGGGCAGGATCATAGAGTGCATGACGGAACTCGCTGAGGTTCGTGCCCTCTCTTTGATCACGTGACGTCGGCCCTGTTTTGATCCTGGTCAACGCCGATGAGCTGTTCCTGTTTAGGTTCGTCCCGTATCGCGGACATGCCGTTCGTCTGGCCGCGAAGCGCCCAGGGATAGCCGCCCACCCGAAGGGATCAGCCATGTACGAATTTCTCCAGGAGACTGTTGCGAACAACATGACGAAGTCGGTGCGAAGCGTCGCTCCCGAAATGACCGTGGGCGACCTGTACCGGCTGTTCGCACAGGAAGACTATGACGCCTATCCCGTCTTGCGTGACGATGCCGTGGTCGGGTTCGTCACCAAGCTCGATGCGCTAAAGGTGTTCACCTGCACGACTGATCACATACTGCCGCACTACGACGACCGTATGGGAACGACAGTCGACGAGATTATGTCGTCCGACGTGATCTCGGTCGAACCGGACACCAATCTGCAGCGCGTTCTGCAACTGATGGTCACCCATCGTCTCAAAAGCCTGCCCGTGATCGACAAATATCGCCACTTGCTCGGTGTCATTGCTCGCGAGGATGTCATGCGAGCCCTGGCGCGCTGCACGAAGCGGCAGGCGCCTTCGCTCGTCCCCTGCGAGACCGTTCGATGTCTACGTTTGGTCTAGAGCGGGTTTTTTCGCCTCGGACTATCGCTGTGGTCGGCGGCAGTTCGCGTCCATCGTCGCTTGGCTTGGCCGTTCTCATGAACCTCAAGTCGAGTGGCTTCACTGGCCGACTCGCGGTGGTCAATCCAAACTACGCCGTGATTGACGGCGAGAAGACCGTTCCAAACCTAAATTCGCTCCCGTTCGTTCCGGACCTTATCGTCATCACGGCGCCTGCTGTCGCGATCCCCGGGATCATCGCGGATGCCGCCGCGGTTGGCGTTGCCGGCGCGGTGATCCTGTCGGCAGGTCTCGGCCATGGTGCGGGCTCGCTTGCCGAGACGGTCGCGCGGACGGCGCGCATGCACGGCATACGTTTGATCGGACCCAACTGCATCGGCGTGATGATACCCCGCGCCAATCTCAATGCGAGCTTTGCAGCTCATCGCCCATCCGACGGACGTGTGGCGCTGATCTCGCAATCCGGCGCTATTGCAGCGGCGATGATCGAGTGGGCGGCCGAACGGCTGCTTGGCTTCTCCGGCATCGTATCGATCGGCGACCAGCTCGATGTCGACGTCGCCGATCTGCTCGACTACTTCGCACAGGATGATCATACCAACGCGATCTTGCTCTACATCGAGAGCGTCAAGGATGCCCGCAAGTTCATGTCGGCGGCGCGCGCAGCTGCGCGGCTGAAGCCCGTAATCGTCGTCAAATCGGGCCGAATGGCGGTAGGTGCCAGGGCGGCGGCGACCCACACCGGCGCGCTGGCCGGATCGGATGCCGTGTACGACGCTGCCTTTCGCCGCGCCGGCATGCTGCGTGTGTACGACCTGCGCGAGCTGTTCGACTGCGCCGAGTTGCTCGGCCGTGGCTTTGTCCCGCGCGGCAATCGGCTCGCGCTTCTGACCAATGGCGGCGGGATCGGCGTCCTTGCGATTGATAGGCTCGCGGAGCTGGGCGGTGCGGCCGCCACTTTGTCTGCCGGTACGATCGCGTCGCTTGACAAGGTCCTGCCGCCCAGCTGGTCGCACGGCAATCCCGTCGACATTTCCGGCGATGCGGATGCCGCACGTTACATATCTGCGCTTGACGCCCTGCTCGAGGACGCCAATAGCGATGCCGTTCTGGTCATGAACGTGGAAACGGCGGTGGCGTCAGCTGAGGGCATCGCCGAAGCCGTGGCACGGCGTGTCGGTGACCGCCGCGCCAAAAACAGTGCGGTCGCCCCGTTGGTGTTTGCAGCGTGGGCCGGTACCGATGAGCGGACCAGTGCGACCTTCGAGGCTGCCGGCATCCCGCATTTCCCGACTGAGGATGACGCGGTGCGTGCCTTCATGTATCTGGTACGGTATCGCGAAGCGTCCCTCGCACTTGCCGCGACCCCGCCAAGCGTTACCTCGGCGTTCACTCCAGGCACAGCAGCAGCGAAGCGCGTGATCGCGCAGGTGCTATCGGAGGGACGCCAATGGCTCGATCCGGTCGAAATCGTCGCGCTGTTCGAAGCGTACGGTATTCCGATTGTGCCCACGGTCGCCGCCCGCGACGCCGACGATGCCGCCGACAAGGCTGAACCGTTCCTGGCCAAGGGGCTGGCGGTCGCCGTCAAACTGTTCTCGCGCGACATCACGCACAAGTCGGATATCGGTGGCGTCATTCTCGGTTTGCGGACCCGCGAAAGCGTCGCCGACGCAGCGAGGACGGTGCTGGCGCGGGCCCGGAGCGCTCGCCCGGATGCCAGCCTGCAGGGGGTGACGATCCAGCCGATGATCGTGCGGCGTGCGGCGCGGGAACTGATCCTCGGAATTGCCGATGATCCGACCTTCGGTCCGGTCATCGTGTTCGGGCGTGGCGGCACCGCGGTCGAAGTGATCAACGACAAGGCGCTGGCGCTGCCGCCGCTCGACATGAATCTGGCCCGTGACCTGGTCGGGCGCACGCGGGTCTCGCGACTGCTTGCAGCCTATCGCGATGTGCCTGCGGTTCCTGCCGACGTCGTGCCGCTTACGCTCGTCAAGCTGGCGCAGATGGCGGCCGATATTCCCGAAATCGCCGAACTCGACATCAATCCATTGTTGGCGGACGAAACGGACGTGCTGGCGCTTGACGCGCGCGTGGCGGTCCGCAAGCCGGCGCGGCTGTTTGCCGGTCAGACCCGGCTCGCCGTGCGGCCCTACCCATCGCAATGGGAAGGTCAGCTCAGCTTGCGAGATGGTTTACGGGTCGCGGTCCGGCCGATGCGGCCGGAAGACGAGCCCATGGTCGAGGCCTTCTTCAAACGCGTGACCATCGAGGACCTCAGGCTGCGTTTCTTCCACGCGGTGAAGCAGTTCTCTCACTCGTTCATCGCGCGCCTGACCCAGCTCGACTACGCCCGCGCGATGGCTTTCGTCGCGCTGGATACGCAGACCGGCGAGATGCTGGGTGCAGTCCAGCTTCACTCGGATTCACTCTACCAGACCGCCGAGTACGCCATCCTGCTGCAGTCCGACCTCAAGGGAAAAGGCCTTGGATGGGCGCTGATGCAGCTTCTGGTCCGCTACGCCAGGTCGGAGGGACTGAAGCGCCTGTCCGGCGAGGTGTTGATCGAGAACACAACCATGCTGAGCATGTGTCATGAGCTCGGATTCACCGCCGCGAAAGAACCGACCGACCACCGGGTCGTCAATGTCGTGCTCGACCTTTCCCTTCCGGTGGCGGATGTCGTAGGGACCGACATCCTGATCAGGCAGGGCGCCGATCAAAGCGGCGCGACGGCGATGACACGATAGGGATGCATGCCGTCGGCTTCACGGACGGAGACATATTCGTCGAGCCTGAAGCGTTCGTTTCCGAAATGATATCCGGTTTCGTCGGCGGTGGTGCCGGCCACATCATAATGGAAGCGCCAGCTGTCGCCCGGACCATGCACGAGGTGGCCGAGCTGATCGGCCTCGGCGGGCCGCTGACGAACAACGCGGCACGCCTCGCGATGGGATTTCCAGATCTCGACATCGATCCGCGACGCCGCGTCGAGCGGGGCGACGATAATATAACGGATCGCGGATGCACCCCCGGGATGATCGTGCTCGCGCGCACGTCCGAGGCGGATCAGTCTGAACGAGCGCGGCAACGACGTGTTTTGCAGTGGCTTGAAGGCGGGGCGGTTCATCGGAAATGTCCCTAAGCCGGCCCTCGTTGCCGGGCCAAATCAGGCAAACCGTAATCCTACGGCCCGCCAAGCCGTTGATTTGGGTCAAGAACGGCGCTGAGCCGTGAATCGATTGCGTTGGGTCAAACACCGCCGACCTCAGCCTCCTATGCTCGGTTTTCCAAGTTGGAGTCGGCCTATTGTTCAACGCACCGGTATTGACCGCGAATGAGGACGATCCGCGCGTGCTTACGGCATGCGGGGCCTGGAACGTCGCTAATGTCGAGATGTTGGAGCGGCTGTGCGAGCGCGCGGCCAGCGCCGACATTGCAGCGATAGATCTACGCCGCGTCACCGCACTCGACACCGTTGGGGCCTGGTTGCTTGAAAGACTGGCCCGCGGTGGCCGAACCAGAGCCGCCTTGACCGGTGCGGAGGGCCCGTATGGCGATTTGCTGGAAGAAGTGCGAGGGCTGAACCGTGCCGAGCCCGGTGAACGCAAATCCGTCAATGCCCTGCTGGAGAAGCTCGATCAGCTCGGACGCGGCAGCAGGCGGCTGGTATCCGATTCCGGGGCCTTCCTGCATATGCTCGGCGCCCTCAGCGCGGCGCTGCTCGGGGTTCTCAGACATCCGCGGTCGTTTAGACTGACGTCGACCGTCTATCAGCTCGGCCGCGTGGGATGGCAAGCGGTGCCGATCATGGCGCTGATTACGTTCTTGATCGGAGCCATCATCGCTCAGCAGGGGATCTTCCATTTCCGCCGCTTTGGCGCCGAGTCCTATGTCGTCGACATGGTCGGCATCCTGGTGCTGCGCGAGATCGGCGTGCTGATAGTCGCCATCATGGTGGCCGGACGATCGGGCAGTGCGTATACGGCCGAGATCGGTGCAATGAAGATGCGCGAGGAGATCGACGCGCTCAGCACCATGGGGCTAGACCCGGTCGCGGTGCTGATCCTGCCCCGGGTGCTGGCGCTCGTGGTGGCACTGCCGATTCTTGCCTTTCTCGGATCGCTCGCCGCGCTTTATGGCGGCGGGCTTATCGCATGGCTCTATGGTGGCATGAGCCCCGCCATCTTTATCGCACGCCTCCATGAGGCGGTTTCCGTCACGCATTTCGAGGTCGGCATCATCAAGGCGCCATTCATGGCGCTCGTGATCGGACTTGTCGCGGCCGTAGAGGGATTGAGCGTCAAGGGCAGCGCGGAGTCGCTGGGACAGCAGACGACTGCGTCGGTCGTGAAGTCGATCTTCCTGGTCATCGTGCTCGACGGACTGTTCGCCGTCTTCTTTGCCTCGATCGGGATGTAGCCATGGCTGGCTCGACGGCGATACATATCCGCAATCTGGTGGTTGGCTTCGGCAACAAGACGATCCTCAACCATCTCAATCTTGACGTGAAGCAAGGCGAGATCCTCGGCCTCGTCGGCGCATCGGGCGGCGGCAAATCGGTGCTGATGCGAACCTTGGTCGGCTTGCTGCCGAAGCGCGGCGGGCAGATCGACTTTGTAGATCACAGGAAGGGTGAAGGGAGCTGGGGTATTCTGTTCCAACAGGGAGCCCTCTTCTCGGCTTTGACGGCGCGGCAGAATGTTCAATTCCCGCTGCGCGAGAATGCGCATCTCTCGCCGCGGCTTCTCGATGAGATCGCGGACGCCAAGCTCGAGATGGTGGGTCTTACGAGCGCGGACGGCGACAAGTTTCCTTCCGAGCTCTCGGGCGGCATGACCAAACGGGTCGCTCTCGCCCGGGCGCTCGCGTTGGATCCCGCCCTTCTGTTTCTGGACGAGCCAACCTCCGGCCTCGATCCTATTGCGGCGGGCGAGTTTGATGCCTTGATCCGGACGCTGCATCGGACCCTTCGCTTCACCGTGTTCATGGTGACGCATGACCTCAACAGTTTGCAGGCGATTTGCGACCGGGTCGCGGCGCTCGCTGACGGGCGGATCGTAGCGGTCGGGCCGCTGTCGTCCGTGCTGGAGTCCGACCATCCCTGGGTCAAGGCTTACTTTCACGGTGCCCGAGCGCAGACACTTGGCTTCGGCACCTAGGCAAGAGAGACGTACATGGAAATTCGCGCGCCCTATGTTGTTGTCGGTGCATTCGTGCTTTCGGCGATCGTCGCCGTGTTCGGCTTCGTCTACTGGCTGAACAATGTCGGCGGCATCGGCAAGCGGGAGAGCTATCAGCTTGTCTTTACGGACCCCGTGCCCGGGCTCCTCGTCGGTGCGGGCGTTCTCTTCAACGGTATTCGCGTCGGCGAGGTGACTGCGCTCGAACTGGTGCCGGAACGCCCTCGCGAGGTTCGCGCCACGATCGCCGTCGCCGAGCGCACGCCGGTGCATAGTGACACGCGCGTCGGTGTTGATTTCCAGGGGCTGACTGGCGTTCCGGTGATCGCGCTCGAGGGAGGCGATGATCCCGCAGCACCGCCGGCGCGCGCGCCGCTGGTCGCCGAAAAGGGCGCCGGGCGGAGCATGACGCAGGCTGCCCGTGATGCGCTCCGTCGGGTCGATGCCGTCCTGTCCGACAATGCCGCGCCGCTGCACAGCACGATAGACAACCTCAGTACGTTTGCCGAAGGTCTGGCGCGCAACACCCCGAAGCTCGACGGCATTGTGGCAGGGCTGGAGCGCATGACGGGCGGGGCGCCCGCGTCCCGCAAGGTGGTCTACGATCTTCACGCCGTTGACGACTTCGGGCCGCAACGCGGCGGACTGCTACCATTCCCGCTTGCGATGGGGGAACCGACAGCGATCGCGCGCCTGCAAACACAGCGCTTCCTGTTCACGCCCGACGAGGACGTTCCCGGCTTCGCGAACTCACAATGGAGCGATAGCTTGCCGGCGCTGCTGCAGGCGCGCCTCCAGCAGAGTTTCGAAAATTACGATATTTCTCACGCGCCGCTGCGCGCCGACAACTCCGTGGACGGTGTACCGCGTCTGCTGATCGACTTGCGGCGCTTCGAGATCGCGCTTGGGTCTCAGCCCAGGGCGATGATCGCGCTGTCAGCGAAGATTGTGAGCTCCGACGGACAGATCAGGGCAGCACAATTGTTCGAGGAAGCCGCACCCCTCACGACTCTCGCGCCCGAGAATGCCGCGGCCGCCTTCGACATTGCTTTTGGCGCCCTCGCGCGCAAGCTCGTAACGTGGACATCATCACCGGCATGAGTGCCGAGGTCCGGGTGGGCGCCCCTCTTGGACGCAAGGGACTAAGTAATTCCCCTTAAGTGATTGACGCATTCGGGTGCGCTACGCAGGCGGCATCGCCGACGTAACTCGAGGCAGCTTCCGGCGACCGATAGCCGGGACGCCCCCGGCCTGATTGCGCTGAGGGGAGCAATGGCACGGGATGACCGAGACAGACTGAAGCGAGTAAACGAGCAAACTCAGCTGCGAGAGCAGATCGTCGATATTCTTGAAATCTTCTCAGTCGAGGAGCTTCGTCAACTCCTCGCTGAGATTGACCGCATCTTGCAGGAATCGGAAACCTGAGTGGCGAAAGGCGTCGTCTCACTTGGCGGCCCTTTCGTGAAGGCATTGCAGATTGGCTCGCCGGTTACCGCTTTTGACGGTCAACCAACACTGAATGGTCCGTCGGCCTTCCTTCATCAGCTCGCGCAGCAATAAAAGAATGCCCGGCAAAGCGGCCGGGCATTGAGTATCGAGACAACCTCAGGGAGTAAGGGTCGCTCGTTCTAGTGATTTCTATTCAAGCACGTCGTGGCCTACCGCAATTTGAGCCAGCGCAATTTCGTCGTAGAAACTCGGGATACTGCGACCATGATCAGACGGCGCGGCTATGAGTGGCCACGGAACTCGGGAGATGAGCGTCGAACGCGGAAGCAACGCTGCGGACGAGGAATTCTGCGCCGGCGCTCACAGATAGTCGGTCGTCGTCCATGGTTACCGCGCCGTTCGCGATCAAGCCGTCGAGCCGCCTCCGATTGACGATCGCCGTATGCGGATCCCGGCCGTGAGATCGAGCGATCTTCGATAGGTCTACAGCCATGTCGCACATGACCCGCTCAATGATGTCGGCTCGGAAGCGGTCGTCGTCGGTGAACGCGTAGCCCCTGACGGTGGCGAGCTGGTCTTCAGCCACGCGCGCGAGGTAGTCGTGCGTCGCGACGGCGTTCTGCACGAAGCCCTGCGGTGTGCGGCCTATGGCGCTGGCGCCCAGGCCGATCAGCGTTTCGGCGGAATCATCCGTGTAACCCTGGAAATTCCGCCGTAGCCGGCCCTCTTGCTTCGCCGCGGCAAGACTGTCGTCCGCGAGGGCGAAATGATCGAAGCCGATACGCACGTATCCTGCGCCGACGAGGGCTTCTGCAATCGCTTCGGACTGCGAATGGCGCTCGGCTCCGCCAGGCAGAACGCCCTCATCGATCGCGCGCTGGTGCTTCTTGAACGAGGGAATGTGTGCATAGCCGAAGACAGAAAAGCGACTTGGACGGAGCTCTATGCATTTGCCGACCGTATCCAGGCACGAGCCCACCGTCTGCAGCGGCAGGCCGTAAAGGAGATCGAAGTTGAGTTTATCGATGCCGGCCCGCCGCAGCCGTTCGACGCACGTTGCCGTTTGTTCGAAGCCCTGCAGGCGGTTGATGGGCCGCTGGACCGCGGGATCGAAGCTCTGTACGCCGAGGCTCGCGCGGTTGACGCCGCTGAAGCCGAGCGCCTCTGCCATCGGTTCGGTGAGGGTGCGAGGATCGATCTCGACGGCGATCTCGGCATCGGGCAGTACGAAGTAGGAATAGCGCAACGCGCCGACAAGATCGGCGAAAGTTTCCGGTGTCATGATCGTCGGCGTGCCGCCGCCGAAGTGGATGTGCGAGACCGGAAGGCGCTGGCCGATGGTTTCGGCGACGAGGTGCGCCTCGGTGCGTAAGCCAGAGGCATAAAGGGCGATCGGCTCGTCTCGCCTTGTCACGGAAGTGTGGCAACCGCAGTACCAGCACATGGATCGGCAGAAAGGTACGTGCAGGTAGATCGATGCAGGGCGCCGTGTGGAAATGGACCGGAGCCATCTCCGATAATCCGCGACGCCGATCGCGGGGCTGAAATGCGGTGCAGTCGGATAGCTTGTATAGCGGGGAAGCCGATCCTGTCCGTAGGTAATTGCCAAGTCCGGTCGCATTCGCCGTCCCTCCAGATCCCGATTGGCTATCCTGCTTCCGGCGCGCCGGCTTTGCGCTAACTCAAATCGGGTTCCGCTCATTTGAGGTACAATAAGCGACCTAACCGCCGGTTGGATCGAATACGGTGTGAGTACGCAAGCGAGGTATTCTGCTTCCTCGCACCTTCTTGTCGCGCAGCGCGACATACATCATGGCGGTCATGAGCGCGTCGTTGAAAGCATCGTGCTGGCCGAGCGGCGGGATGTCCAGATCTTTGAGGATTGAAACGAAGGAGAGGTCTATGGAAGTATTCTGCGGTGCGTCCCCGTACTTCCGTTCGTAGTATAGCTGCGAAACTTCAATGCGAGGATTTGGCAGTTCGATTTCGAGAAAAGGAAGGATAAACTTGTCCAGCATCGCGATGTCGAAGTCGACGTAGTAGCCGACCAGGGGGCGGCCGCCGACAAAATGCAGGAATCTCGGTAGCAGCTTCCAGATCGGATGTCCCTGGGCGACGTCGGCTCGGCGCAGGCGATGCACCTTGATTGTATCTGCCTGCATACCTGCATCGGGGCGCACGACCTCCTCGAAGCGCTCACTCGTCAGGATCCTGTTGCCCCTGATCTTGATCGCAGCGATGCTGATGATCTCGGCCGTGCGAACGTTCAGGCCCGTGGTTTCGCAATCGATTGCCACAACCTCATCCGCGGCGCCACGCTCGAACATGAACCGATAGGACTGATCACCTATCGAGGCCTGGTGAAACAGACGCTTGATCGCGCGGGGGATCACGTCAGAAAGCGCCGAGGTTGAAGTGATTGCGGATAAAGTCGCGGAATTTCTTTACGATATGGAACGCATCGCGCAGGAGGTCGCGCTCCATGCTTGACAACGATGACGGCCGTACAAGCGTTCCGGAGACGCCGGCTGATGCCGCCAGCTGTCCATCGAGCCTTAGCATCAGCATGAATCGAAAAGCCTGGGTAAGCTCGCGAGCGAAATCGTCATGCAATATGCCCAGATCGCGCAACCGCGCAATGCGCTTGTCAGTGGCGGTTTCCGTCAAGCCGTGCTCGAGGACGAGACTGCGAACGCCATGGACGACAGGGAAAATACCTCCCTTTTTGAGGTCAAGAGCGTCGCCATTGGCCTCGGATGTGATCAAGTGCTTGAACAGGCCTATCGGCGTCGCGAACAAGTCTATCGCGCGGGCGAAGTGCGCGAGGAATGCCTGCTCGCCACGTAACACCTCAATCAGATTGGTCTTGGCTTCCGCCAGCAGCTCAGGATCGCCGGCGACGCATCGCGCATCAAAAAAGATCGCAAGATTCAGATGAGACGTCGCGTCAGGCAGTGCAAGCCAAGTGCGAAAGTCCGCAAGATATTCGGATAGCGGCTTGGACCATGCGGGGTTGCTCACCATGACCAGCCCGGGACACGGTGGGAAGCCAAATTCGGCCAGCGCGCCGGAGAATTGACGCCGGAACGAATCCAGTTGCGCCCGGTCGCAGGAGTTGCGCAGGATGAGACCATTGTCCTGGTCTGTACGTATTGTTTGCTCGCCGCGTCCCTCGCTGCCCATAACAATGAGGCAGCCGGTACTGCGAAATTCTGCCGGCGCCAGCATGTCAAATAGTCTGGAAAAGAGGCGCTGATTTAGGTCGGATATGATTTCGCCAATCAACTCGACGGCGATGCCCTGACGGCGCAGAGTGCGTACCTGTGCTGCCGTTTCACGCGCTGCGGCCTGCAAATCATCTCGACTTGAGGCGCGCTCGATGCGTCCAGCCAGAAGTTGGGCGCTGCCGGCAAGGAAGCCGAGTACGTCGATATCCTCCAAGATACCAATGAAGCGTTCACCCTCCCGAATCGCAATGCGCCGCTTGTTCAGCTTGGCCATCAGGACGAGTGCGGTGGAGACGAGATCGTCAGATTTCAACGTGACCAGATCAAAATGTGCAAGGTCACGTACGGGGGCTTGAATTGACTGGCGACGGAGAACCACAGCCTTCGATAAGTTCATGCCCGTGACGATGCCCGTGCGCTCGCCGTCGCGAACCAGCAAGGCGTTGCTGTCGGCGTCGCGCATCGCATGGCCTGCCGTCTCAATGGTATCGTCCGCATCGATAAAGGTAGCGGAGCGCATGAACAGCTCGGAGATGCGAGCCCGCATCGCTGACCCGTAGCGCTGCTCCTCCTGGTCTTTGACGAAGTTGTCGAGCTTGAGCGATAGATCGCGGTAGAAGAACGAGGCAAATCGTGGGTTGCGTTGGATCAGGTCAAGTATCGTGGCCTTTGGAACGGCGTAGCAGAGGGTTTCCTCGCGACTGACAAAGGCGTGACCGCTTCTTCCATGGACGAGTGCCCGGCTGTCAAAACTGTCCTTGGGACCGAGCAGGGCCAATAGATCGCCGCCGTCTCGTTCTTCAATGGTGCCCTTGATTACGACGAAGAGGGAGTCGGCCGACGTATTCTGTCCGACAATCAATTCGTCGGGACCGAAGTAGATTATGTCCAACGTCGCACGAAGTGTTTCCACTTCATGCGGCGTCAGGCGATCGAACGGTGGATTTGCGGCATCGAAAGCCTTGGGCATTCACCATGGTGCCTTTGCGCTTGTGCAATGCGTCAACTCGCCGGGTCCGTATCTCAGTGCGTGGTGGCGTCGGCTGCGCCGATACCGGTCTGGCTCCGCACAAACTGCGCGTCAAAGCCTCCGCGGTCAGCGCCGGCTCGAGCACTGCGGTCCAGCACCGAGACCAGCCAGATCGCCACAAACGCAATGGACATCGAGAACAAGGCAGGATTGTCCAGCTTGATCGGTGCCGATCCCCTGGCGAATCCGAATGTTGCCTCCCAGACTGCGGGCGACAGGAGCACGCCGATGACGGCGCTCGTCAGGCCGAGGAAGCCGCCAATCAATGCGCCTCTGGTCGTGAGATCCTTCCAGAAGATCGACATCACCAGAACCGGGAAGTTGCACGATGCCGCGATCGCGAAGGCCAGGCCGACCATGAAGGCGACGTTCTGGTTCTCGAAGATTATGCCAAGGATGATCGCGAGCACGCCTAGGAACAGCGTCGCTATCTTGGAGACGCGAACCTCGTCTTGCTCATTGGCATGACCGCCCTTGATCACCATCGCGTAAATGTCATGACTGATTGAGGATGCTCCTGCGAGGGCCAACCCCGACACCACCGCGAGGATGGTCGCGAATGCGACGGCAGAAATGAAGCCGAGGAACATGTTGCCGCCGACTGCATCGGCCAGGTGGATGGCGGCCATATTCGATCCGCCCCTGATGGCAGCAATCCCGCTCTTGGTCTTCTCAAGGAGACCTGCATCGAGAAACGCCAGATCGGTCGAGACAAGCGTAATGGCGCCGAAGCCGATAATGAAGGTCAGGATGTAGAAATAGCCGATGAAGCCAGTCGCATAGAACACCGACTTGCGTGCGGCCTGAGCGTCTTTCACGGTGAAGAAACGCATCAGAATATGCGGGAGGCCGGCAGTTCCGAACATGAGGGCGATGCCAAGCGAGATCGCCGATAATGGATTCGAAATCAGACTTCCCGGCTCCATGATGGCGATCTTCTTCGGATGCACCTCGGTTGCTTTGGCAAACAGGGCTTCCGGACTGAACCCGAACCTGTAGAGTACGGCGCCGGCCATGAACGTCGCGCCAAATAATAGCAGTACCGCCTTCGTGATCTGTACCCAGGTCGTGGCTTTCATGCCGCCAAAGGTCACGTAGACCATCATGAGGCCGCCGACCAGGATGACGGCAATCCAGTAATCCAGGCCGAAAAGCAACTGAATCAGTTTGCCGGCGCCGACCATCTGCGCGATCAGATAGAAGGCGACGGTGACCAGCGAGCCGCATGCGGCAAGGATGCGGATCCGCGTTTGTCCGAGCCGAAACGAGGCGACGTCAGCAAATGTGAATTTGCCGAGATTGCGCAGTTGTTCGGCGATCAGGAACGTGACCACGGGCCAGCCAACCAGCCAACCTACCGAGTAGATCAGGCCGTCGTACCCCGACGTGTAGACAAGGCCCGAAATGCCCAGGAAAGAAGCCGCGGACATATAGTCACCGGCAATCGCAAGACCGTTCTGTCCAGCTGAGATGCCACCGCCGGCAGAGTAAAAATCCGCAGCCGATACCGTCCGTTTTGACGCCCAGTAGGTGATCGCGAGCGTCAAGGAGACGAAGCCCATGAACATGCCAATGGCAGCCCAATTGACGGCCTGCTTGGCGCCGCCATCGATGGTCCCTGCCGCCAGTGCGACCGACGGAAAGCAAAGCAACAAGGTGATCAATAAGCCGGTGAACTTTTTCATGAGCGGCGCGCCCCGACAATTTGACGGATCAGTGGATCGTATTTGGAGTTGGCTTTGTTGACGTAGATGCCGGTCAGGAGGAACGCCGAGACGATGACCAAGAGGCCGATCGGGATGCCGATGGTCGTGACGCCTGCGCCAATTGGGGTGCCCAGGAATTTTGGCGCGTATGCGACCAGGAGGATGAAGCCGAAGTAGATGATCAACATGATCAGGGATAGCGTCCACCCGAGCGAGGAACGTCGACGAACCAATTCCTGATAGTTGGAATCTTGCTCTATTATTCTGTAATTGCTCACTTCACGGTCCCCTCAGCTTTGTGAAAGAATGTCGGATCCGCGCGGAGCGGATCGATTTTCTTGCATGGTGAAAGTCGGGCACATGTGATCGTGAGGTGATCTCGCTCACGACAAG
>NZ_LGHK01000123.1 GCF_001908235.1 Bradyrhizobium sp. NAS96.2 | reverse complement strand
CGCAGTAGCGTTCACCCGCCGGGTTTCGCAAACAGATGATCTTGGGCTCTTCGCTGTCGCATTGGGCACAGCGCGGTTCCGCACGCATGGCGACCTCCCTCCGAGGAATTGCCATTTGCCATTCAAAATGTCTGACGTGGTCCTTGCCGTCGGTGAAGAGCGGCGACGCGAAATCTCGCGCCACGGCCGCGCCTGCACAACTTGTCCAGATGTTTGGCGGCATCATCCTTGCGTATACCGGTCCGGTCATGCCCGATTTGAGCTCAATCGCTCGTCGCGGCGCGCTGGCCGAGGGCGGTATCGAGGCATTTGATCAGGACATCCCCGTCGAAGGGCTTGATCAGAAAGCAGACCGCCCCTGCCTTAAGGGCCCGGGCGCGATCGTTCTCGACGGAGAAGGCTGTGATGAAAATGAACGGAAGACGCCGTCCGTTGGCAATCAGGTGACTCTGCAGGTCGAGCCCGCTCATCGCCGGCATCCTGACATCCGTGATCACGCAGGATGTGTCATTCAGGCGGGGCGAGTGCAGGAATTCCTCGGCCGACGCGTAGGCCTCGACCGCATAGCCCAGCGACCTGACGAGATTGTGGGTCGCGGTACGAACCGAGACGTCATCGTCGATGATTGATATCACTGGCGGATTGGACAAGGAGGTCTTCCCGGGGGCGGTCGGATACGGCTTGGTTTGTGCGATGATGCGGCGCACAGTGCGTCGCCAATCGAGGCCGGAGAATCATACTTAGGTTTGCGCCCTGCCGGATGCCTGTCCGATCCCGAGGATCTCGGCCATCCGGACCAGATCGGGCAGCGACTTCGCTGCCATTTTGCGCATGATCTGGCCGCGGTGGATCTTCACCGTGATCTCGGCCACGCCGATTTCCGCGGCAACCTGCTTGTTCATCAGTCCGGCCGTGACGAGTGTCATCACCTGACGCTCGCGCGGTGTCAGGCTCGCGAAGGCGGCGCGGAGGTTTGCGAGAACCTTGGCCTCGTCGCGACGATTCCTGTCGCGCTCGATTGCTGTCGTAACGGCATCCAGCATGTCCTGATCGCGGAATGGCTTGGTCAGGAAGTCGACCGCTCCGGCCTTCATGGCCCTGACCGTCATCGGGATATCGCCATGGCCGGTCATGAAGATGATCGGAATATGAATGCCGGCCTTCGCCAGCTCTGCCTGAAAGTCGAGGCCGCTCAGCCGGGGCAGCCGGATGTCCAGGATCAGGCAGCTCGGGACATCCGCCGGCTTGTGCTGCAGAAATTCATGGGCCGAGCCGAACGCCACGGTTCGCAGGCCGACCGACCGGAAAAGATTGCTCAGCGCGTCCCGCACCGACGCGTCGTCGTCGATGACGAAGACGATCGGATCCTCGGCGTTGGTGTGAGTGGGAGGCGATGCCGCGCGTCCAGTCACCATGCGTGATCCTCTTGACGCAGTGGCAAGGTAAACTGGAATGTCGCGCCGTGGCCGGTGTTTTCGGTCGCGGACAGGCGGCCTCGGTGGGCCTCGATGATCGAGCGGCAGATCGACAATCCCATTCCCATGCCGCTGGCCTTGGTGGTGTAGAAGGCGTCAAACAGCCGCTCGGCATTCCCGGCCGCGATCCCGATACCACAATCGGTGACCGTGACCAGGATCTGCCCGGCATCGTCATGGCGGGTCCGGATCACCAGTTCCCGCGGCCTGTCCGTCACCGGTTGCATTGCCTCGATCCCGTTGAGGACGAGGTTGAGGACGACCTGCTGCAGCTGGATGCGATCCGCGATGACCGGCGGAAGCGCCGGAGTGAGGTCCAGCTGCAGGGAGATCAGGTGGCTCTGCAATTCATGTTGCACCAGGCCGATCACCTCGTTGATGACCTCATTGATATCGAGCGGGGCCTTCTGCTCGGTCGTCTTGTTCACCATTGCGCGGACCCGCTGGATGACCTCGCCCGCCCGGTTGCCATCGCGGATGATCGACCTGACGGCTCCGCGCGCTTCATTCAGGTCGGGGGTCGCCCGGTCGAGCCACCGCAGGCATGCCGCGGCGTTGGCGACCACAGCGGCAAGGGGCTGGTTCACTTCATGGGCGATCGATGCGGCGAGCTCGCCGAGCGCCGTCACGCGCGTGACATGCGCAAGGTTGGTCTGCGCTTCGTGCAATTTCGCCTCGGCCAGCTTGCGCGCCGTCACGTCGGTGACCGCTCCGACAAATTCGGTGTCGCCCGCGAGGTTAGTCACCGCATGCGCTCTGGCGTGGACGTATTTGATTGCCCCATTGGGCATCAGCAAGCGGTAGCCGTGCTCGAAGTCCTTGCCGTCGAGCGAGGCGCGATCGATGGTCCGTTGCACGCGGGCGCGATCATCTGGATGGACGCGTTGCAGGACCGTGCCATGCGTGATGGAGGGAACCCTGTCGAACTCGAAGATTCTGAACGTTTCTTCCGACCAGATGATCTCGCCGCTGGCGACATGCCAGCCAAAGCTGCCGGTGTGGCTCAATCGCTGGGCTTCGGTCAGGTACATTTCACTCTGCTGCAGTGCGTTTTCGGCGTGTTTGCGTTCGGTGATGTCCTCGCAGGCGATCAGGACGATCAGCTGACCGTCCAGCCGCCGCACGGCCTTGGCATTTTCACGAACCCAAAGCCTGGAACCGTCCTTGCGGACCTTGCGGATTTCCCAACTGTGGGTTTGGCCAATGTTGTCGAGGCATGCGGCGACGTTGCGCTGGACCATAGGTTGGTCTTCGGCGGCAAACACCCGCAGCACGGATCGTCCGAGCAATTCGTCGACGGTGTAGCCGAGCTGTGCCGCGCCGAACGTGTTGACCGACAGCACGAGGCCCGTCGCGTCGACCATGAAATACATGACCGGGTTGTGCTCGAACACCTCTTTCCATTGCGCTTCGCTGTTGCGCAGCGCCTCGATCGCGCGCTCTTCGCCGCTGGTCCGGCCGCGCAACATGGCCTCCATCTGCCTTTGGGTACGGCCCACCAGGCGCATCATCAGCAATGTCGCGGTCAGCGCCGCGACGAGCAGCGCGAGGGCAACCAGGTGGGCGGACGCTGCAGGCTGCGGGCCAAACACCAGCCCAATGCAGGTTGCGGCCAAGGCCAGCACCATGCCGCCGAGCAGCCATTGTTCGGCTGACCAGGACCTCGTGGTCGGGTTGGGCATCATCGGCAGCACCAGCACTTGTCCGTTCAGCACTTGGCCGTCATGGGCCGCGCTGCGTCGCTAGGTGACCGCTACCATCAGCGGCGACAACGTCGCCCTCCTAACAGGCTTGATCTTAGCAGCTTTACCGACGTCCGGACGAAATCATGCAGGCCTTTGGCGAGCCACGCGCGTGAGAGGTCGCGCGGAAAGCGAAGCGCGCCAGCGCACTCAGGTCCAGGTTGCGGCTAAACCTAAGTATGGTCCGCCCCACCCGAATGTAACGGCCGGATCAACCTCCGTTCAATGGCCCGTTTCTTCCCGGTGACTACGCTTATTGGGTAACTCGATGACAGTAGAGGTTTCCGGGCTTCGGCAATCGCCAATCAGAGACGGGAGATTGAAATGCCCAACAGGCGCCTGCATTTGATCCTCTGCTCCGAAGATGCCGCGCACGAGGCAACGCGTCAGAGACCCGAGCGCAGCTTCCAGCCGACCGTTATCGATGGTGGCAAGCAGGCCGCGAGCGTGCCGGCCGATCAATCCTGGATCGATCTGCTCGACGTCTTCGATTTGGGCGTCGTGATCTGTCAGGCGAGCTACCTGGCCTTGCTGGGCGCGAGCCTGGCAGCGCTGCAGGCGCAAGCAGGCGTGCCGGATCAAGCATCGTAGGCCACCCAGGAGTTAGCCCCGGCAGGCTGCCGGACCGGAGCGATGGCTGCTCACGCCAGGGTCGCGCAGACGGGTCCGATAACAGCCTCCGTGAGAGCCCGGAATCCAGTCCCTCTAGCCCTGATGGATTCCGGGCTCAGTCTTTTCGGAAGCGTCCCCAATGACGGGCCAAGCAGGTCGACGGCGTCCTACCCGCGCCGGGTTCTCGGCCATCGCGAATTGCAGAAAGTTTTCCGAAAGATGCCGGGTTCGCTTTAGCTGCTTTTGAAGCACCTGATTATTGGATCGGTCCGGCAACGGCATCGCTCTGGTGAGCTGTGCGTTGGTTCGCGCACTGACAGATCAGGGGCCGGTCATCATGAATCAGGCACAGCAGCAAAAGCCGCTTTCCGAGGGCGATGTTTCCGTCACCAGGGATGGGGAAGCGGGCGCGCGCGGATTGCAACGCGACTTGCAGGACCGGCTGCAGCCGGCGCACGACGAGCCGGTCAGCGAGCCCGCCGGCGATAGCGCACCGCACCCCGACGCGCCAGCAGGCTCGGGCCGGTGGGTTCGGCGCCTGCTCAAGGTCGGCATCGGCCTTGCGATCGTTGCCGTGTTCGGGTGGCTGCCGCTGAAAGCCGTGCTGCAGACCTCGAGTGTCGAGGCCGTGGTTAATGCCAGGATCGTGACCCTGCGCTCGCCGATCGACGGCACCGTGAGCGCGAAGCCGCAGCAAGGCTCGACGCAGCTCAGCGTGGTCCATGAGGGCGATGCGATCCTGCACGTCGTCAATGCGCGCGGCGATCGCGTGCGGCTCGACGATCTACGGCGGCAGATGTCGCGGCTGGAAAATGAGCGCCCGAGCTTCGCCGCCAAGCTTGCCGCTGCCGAGACCGCGCAACAGGACCTCGCCCGCCAGGCCGGTCAGTTCCGCGACGGCCGCATCCTGCAGCTTCAGGCCCGCATCGCCGAAATCCAGACCGCGATCGAGGCCGCGGCCGCGCGGCGGGAGGAGGCGACGGCTGCGGTCGAACGCGCCTCGTCGCTGATCAAATCGGGCAGCGTCTCGACGGTCGAGATGGCCCGGCTGACGCGCGAGCAGTCGATCGCCCAGCAGACCGAGATCGGCGCGCAGCGCCGCCTCGACGCCGCCAAGGTCGAGCTCACGGCAGCGAGGAACGGCACCTATCTCGGCGACAGCTACAACGACCGGCCGAGTTCCGTGCAGCGCGAAGAGGAGATGCGCCAGCGCGTCAGCGACCTGCGCGCCGACCTGGCGCATGCCGATGCCGAGATCGACTGGCTGACCCACGAGATCGCCTCCGAGCAACTGCACTACGTCAACCGGGCGGAAGCCGACATCAAGGCCCCGGTCGGGGGACGGATCTGGGAGATGATGACCTCGCCCGGCGAGGACGTCAGGGCCGGGCAACCCTTGCTCAAACTGCTCGATTGCACGGAGAGGTCGTCACCGCGAACGTCACCGAATGGGTCTATAACCGCCTCAGGCTCGGCGAGCAGGCGAGTTTCGAGCCGAACGACGGCAGCGCCGCGATCCAGGGTGAGATCGTCAACCTCACCGGCGCGTCGGGTGCGCCCGCAAACCTTGCGATCAATCCGGATGCGCTGAACAAGGAGCCGTATCGTGTGACGGTCTCGATGCCGGCGACCGATACTGCGGGCAAGGACTGCGCGGTCGGCCGCACCGGACGGGTGGTGTTCAACACGGACGCGGCAAAGCCATGATGGCGGTATTCGCGCCCGGGCTGGTCGCCTTCGGCGCCTGCCTTGCGATCCTGCCGTTGCTCCGGCGCGAGCAGACGCTGGCCCGCGTCATGATGACCGGAATGTCGTTCGTCCTGCTGCTGCACTATTTCGTCTGGCGGGTGACCCAGACCTTGCCGCCTCTGGGCCTCACCGCCGATGCGCTGGTCGGCTATCCCTTCGTGGTGGCCGAAGCCGCCTCGATGATCGCGGTGTGCCTGTCGCTGTTGTTTCTCAGCCGGACCATCGACCGCTCGCCCGAGGTCAATGCGATCCTGCGCCGATCCCGGGCGAGCGCAGATGCGCCGCTCGTCGACGTCTTCATCTGCACCTACAACGAGGAGAAGGCGATCCTGGAGCGCACCATCATCGGCGCGACCGGGCTGAACTATCCCAATTATCGCGTCTGGGTGCTCGACGATGGGCGCAGGCTGTGGCTGCGCCGGCTCGCCCAGGAACTCGGCTGCAACTACCTGACCCGTCCGGACAACCGCCACGCCAAGGCCGGCAACATCAATCATGCGCTCCAGCACGTGTCAGCGCTGCCGGACCGGCCGGAGTTCGTCTCGATCCTCGATGCGGACTTCGTCCCGATGCCGGAGTTCCTGACGCGGGCGATGAGCCTGATGCAGGACGGCACCGTCGGCGTCGTGCAGACGCCGCAGCACTTCATCAACCCGGATCCGATCCAGACCAATCTCGCCGCGACCGACGTCTGGCCGGACGAACAGCGCTTCTTCTTCGACATTTTCATGCCGGCCAAGGATGCCTGGGGCACCGCGTTCTGCTGCGGCACCTCATCGCTGATCCGTTACGCCGGCCTGATGCAGATCGGCGGCTTTCCGACCGATTCAGTGACGGAGGATTACCTTGTCACGCTGCGGCTGAAGGAAAAGGGCCTGCGCACGGTCTATCTCAACGAGCGCCTGACCATTGGCCTCGCGCCGGAAGGGCTGAAGGAGTACATCACCCAGCGCGGGCGCTGGTGTCTCGGCTTCATGCAGATCTTCCGGGGGCGCAGCGGGCCGTTCTCGCGGCAATCGAAGCTCGCATTCATGGACCGGCTGTCGCTGGTCGATGCCTTCATGAGCTGGGCGGCGGTCTACAGCACCAAGACTTTCGGCCTGGTCGTGCCCTGGCTCTATCTGCTGTTCGGGATCAAGGCGGTTCACGCCGACCTGTCCGAGCTCCTGAAATACTTCATGCCGTTCTACGTCTGGCACGCCTTCACCATGGCCTGGATCTCGCGCGGCCGTTCGCTCGCGATCATGACCGACGTCTCGCAATACATCGCAGCCCCCGCGGTATTGAAGGCGGTCGTGACCGGGCTCGCCCGGCCGCAGGGCCACAAGTTCAAGGTGACGGCCAAGGGCGGCGACCGCAACCGCCGCTTCATCGAATGGCCGCTGCTGCGGCTCTATGGCAGCGCCTTGCTGATCACGCTGTTCGCGATCGCCTATGCCTTCATCCTGCATCTACGCGGCGACAGCATCGCCTATGGCGGGCTGGCGCTGGGCTGGAGCCTCTACAATTGCGTCGTGCTGGCGATCGTCTGCTTCATCTGCATCGAGCAGCCGCGGCGCCGCAAGGCCGAGCGGTTCGAGCGCGACGAGCCGGTTTTGATTCACGAAGGCGCCGCGCCGCGGCTGGTGCGGATGGCCGACATCTCGATATCAGGCGCGCGCTTCATCGATCCCTCCCCGCCGGCAATCGGGGTCTCGATCAAATGCAATGTCTACGGCCAGAATGTCACCGCGCTGGTGGTCCGCCGCACCCGTGACGGCTTCGGCGTCCGTTTCGAGGATGCGGCCGCGACGCGGATCAATGTCGTGCGCGCATTCTATGCCGGCGAATATGTCCGCGCCTTCCACGGCGTGCGCGCCGCGCCGGTCGGCAAGGCGTTGCTGATGCGGCTGTTTGGTTGAAACGCTGCGATCGGGCTTCGCGGTGTTGCTCCTTCGGTGGAAGCGATTTTCGATCCCGTCATCCTGAGGAGGCCGCGCAGCGGCCGTCTCGAAGGATCGACGGCCCGGCTGTGGGCCGCGAGTAGACGTGGACGCGCTGAGATATCCGGGCCGTCGATCCTTCGAGGCTCGCTTCGCCCGCACCTCAGGATGACGGGGGCGGCATATGTGCCCTACGCCGCCGGCTTCGCGGCCTGGTCCTCGCTTGACAACAGATGCAGCAGCGCGCTCTTGATCGCCGATTGCCGGGTCGGCGCGGTGACCTGGGCGCCGAGCAGATCGGTGACATAGAACACGTCGCGGGCGCGTTCGCCGAAGGTCGCGACATGGGCGGAGGCGATGTTGAGGTTGAGCTTCGAAATCGCCGTGGTGAGCTGGTAGAGCAGGCCGGGGCGGTCGAGGCCGGAGACCTCGATCACGGTGTAACGGTCGGACCACTGGTTGTTGATGGTCACTTCGGGCTCGACGATGAACGGGCGCGTCTTGCTGCGCACCGCGCGCTTCGCCACCGCCTCGGGAAGCCTGAGCTTGCCTTCCAGCACGTGTTCGATCATCTCGCCGATCCTTGTGGCGCGGCGGCCCTCGTCCTCGTCGCGGTCGTATTCGCGCGAGATCGAGATGGTGTCGAGCGCACGGCCGTCGGTCGTGGTGTAGATCTGCGCGTCGACGATGTTGGCGCCGGCCGAGGCGCAGGCGCCCGCGATGATCGACAGCAGCCAGGGATGGTCGGTCGCCAGGATCGTGAGCTCGGTGACGGCACGGATCTCGTCGAAGCCGACATTGATCGCGAGCTTGTGGCCGGCCTGCTCGCTGGCGCGGATGAAGCGCGCCTGGCGGATCTTGCGCGGCAGCTCGACCTTGAGCCAGTAGGCCGGATAGTGCCGGCCGATATAGGCGTTGAGCTCGGCCTCCGGCCATTCGGTGAAGACGCGGCGAAATTCGGCCTGCGCCACCGCGATGCGCTGGGCGCGGTTGACCTCCGAGAAGCCGCCGGTCAGTACCGGCTCGGTCTCGTAATACAGCGTGCGCAACAGCTGCGCCTTCCAGCCGTTCCACACGCCGGGGCCGACGCCGCGGATATCGGCGGTGGTCAGGATCGTCAGCAGCTTCATCTGCTCGACCGACTGCACCACGGCGGCGAAATTCTCGATGGTCTTGCGGTCCGACAAATCGCGCGACTGCGCCACCGTCGACATCGTCAGATGTTCCTCGATCAGCCACGCCACCAGCTCGGTGTCGGCCGCGGAGAAGCCGAGCCGCGGGCACAGCCGCCGCGCCACCTTGGCGCCGGCGATCGAGTGATCCTCCGGCCGGCCCTTGGCGATGTCGTGCAGCAGCGTTGCGATATAGATCACCGGACGGTGCTCGGGGCGGATCTTGCGGAACAGGTCGCTGGCGACCGTGAACTCCTCGTTGCCGCCGCGCTCGATGTCCTGCAGGAAGCCGATGCAGCGCAGCAGATGCTCGTCCACCGTATAGTGGTGGTACATGTTGAACTGCATCATCGACACGATCTTGCCGAAGGCGCGGATGAAGTGGCCGAGCACGCCGGTCTCGTTCATCCGCCGCAGCACGACCTCCGCATTGTCGGAGGTCAGGATCTCCATGAACAGGCGGTTGGCTTCGTCGTTCTCGCGCAGCTGGGTGTTGATCAGCTTCAGCGAGCGCGTCACCGTGCGCATCGCGTCGGGGTGGAAGGCGAGGTTGTTCTGCTGCGCGAGGCGGAAGATCCGGATCAGATTGACCGGATCGTGCTTGAACACGTCGGGCGCGGCGAGGTTGATGCGGTTGTTGTCGACGATGAAGTCGTCGCTGCCGTTAACCCGCCGCCGCTTGGTGCCGGGCCGCAGCCGCGCCACCATCCGGCTCAGCACCGGCGCCGGCTTGTTGTGCTCTTCCTCGAGCCTGGCGCACAGGATCGCGGTGAGGTCGCCGACGTCCTTCGCGATCAGGAAGTAGTGCTTCATGAAGCGCTCGACGTCCTGCATGCCCGGATGCGAGGTGTAGCCGAGCCGCACCGCGATCTCGCGCTGCATGTCGAACGACAGCCGCTCCTCGGCGCGCCCGGCGAAGAAGTGCAGGTTGCAGCGCACCGACCACAGGAAGTCGGCGCAGCGGCGGAAGGTGCGGTACTCCTGCGCGTCGAACACGCCGCGTTCCAGCAGTTCGTCGGTCTCGCGTACGCGGTAGACGTATTTGGCGATCCAGAACAGCGTGTGCAGGTCGCGCAGGCCGCCCTTGCCGTCCTTGACGTTGGGCTCGACCAAATAGCGCGACTGGCCGGCGCGGCGGTGCCGTTCCTCGCGCTCGGCAAGCTTGGCGGTAACGAATTCCGCCGCGGTGCCCTGCACCACTTCCGTGTCGAAGCGTTCGACCAGCTCGTCATAGAGCGGCTGGTCGCCGGTCAGAAAGCGCGTCTCCAGGATCGCGGTGCGGATCGTCATGTCGCCGCGCGCCTGGCGGATCGATTCATCGACCGAGCGGGTGGCGTGGCCGACCTTCAGCCCCATGTCCCAGAGGCAATAGAGGATGGCTTCGGCGACCTGCTCGCCCCATGCGGTCTGCTTGTAGGGGAGGATGAACAACAGATCGATGTCGGATTCCGGCGCCATCAGCCCGCGGCCATAGCCGCCGGTCGCGACCACGGCCATGCGCTCGGCGCCCGAGGGGATCGGCGAGTGGTAGAGATGCCGGGTCGCCGCGGCATAGAGGATGCGGATGATCTCGTCCTGCACGAAGCAGAGCCGTTCGGCGCAGCGGCGGCCGTGGCGGTCCTTCAGCAGCAGCGCCTGCGCCGTGGCACGCGCCGCGATCAGCTCGGCCTTGAGCAGTTGCGCCATCGCGGCGCGGAACTGGTCCTCGCGGCCGGCATGCTGTTCGGCGAGTGCATTGACCGCCGCGGTGATCCGCTCGGTCTCGAAACGATCGTCCGCTTCAGGGCGGACTTCGGCTACGACGCTGTCCATACGTTCATCCGATATCGGACGGAGCTGTTGCTGTCACTGACCAAAGTATGATGACAGCAGCTCCATGCTCTCCTCGCGGCACTTCGAGCAAGATCGTTCTCGCGCCGTCGCGTAAAGGGTAGAGATTTTCTCGTTGACCGCAAGGCTAACTCATTGAAATAAAAGATTGTTTCTTAATCTGATCGAGGGGGCGATGAATGCATAAATTTTCCCGGCGCGCCTTTGCTGCGCTGCTCGCGGTCTCGACCTTCCTGCCCGGCGCGGCGCTCGCGGCCGACGCGCCGAAGGAGATCCGGATCGACTGGGCAACCTACAATCCGGTGTCGATGGTCCTGAAGCAGAAGGGCCTGCTGGAGAAGGAATTCGCCAAGGACGGCATCAGCATCGTCTGGGTGCAGTCGGCCGGCTCCAACAAGGCGCTCGAATTCCTCAATGCCGGGTCGATCGATCTCGGCTCGACCGCGGGCTCGGCCGCTTTGGTCGCGCGGATCAACGGCAACCCGATCAAGTCGATCTACGTCTATTCGCGCCCCGAATGGACCGCGCTGGTCACGTCAAAGGACTCCAAGATCGCGTCGGTCGCCGATCTCAAGGGCAAGCGCGTTGCGGTGACGCGCGGCACCGACCCGCACATCTTCCTGGTCCGCGCGCTGCTCGGCGCCGGTTTGACCGAAAAGGACATCACGCCGGTGCTGTTGCAGCACGCCGACGGCAAGACCGCACTGATCCGCGGCGACGTCGACGCCTGGGCCGGCCTCGATCCGATGATGGCGCAGGCCGAGGTCGAGGAGGGTGCCAAGCTGTTCTACCGCAAGGCCGACGCCAACACCTGGGGCATCCTCAATGTCCGCGAGGAGTTTTTGAAGGCGCATCCGGATATCGTCCGCCGCGTGCTCGCGACGTATGAGGAGGCGCGGAAATATTCGCTGGCGAACTATGACGAGCTGAAGAAGACCTTCATTGCGGTGACGAAACTGCCGGACACCGTGGTCGACAAGCAGCTCAAGGAACGCACCGAGCTGACCCATAGCCGCATTGGCGCGCCCCAGCGGGAATCGATCCTCGCCGCCGGCCTCGCGCTGCAGCAGGCGGGCGTGATCGACGCCAAGACCGATGTGAAAGCGGCGCTGGATTCGTTGATCGACGACCAGGTCCCGCTGCCGACGAACTGATGGCCGGCCTTCGCCGGGACGACGTGGGGATGGAGCCCGGGGGCGCCCCCACCTTGCAATCCCACTCGAAGAATAGTTCTTGCTATGGCGATGACCGTTGACCTGCCCGCGCTGGAACAGACGGCCGCGCCGCGTGCGGCGCCGGCGCGGTGGTCGCGCTTGGCGCGGCCGGCGCTCGGGCTTCTGGTGCCGGTCGTGCTGGCACTGGGCTGGGAACTGGTGGTTTATCTCGGCTACTCAAACGGCCGCCTGGTGCCGCCGCCGTCAAAGGTGTTCCAGACCATCGTCGAGCTCGCCAGAAGCGGCGAGCTGTCGCGGCATGTCCTGGCGACGCTGTGGCGCGTCGGTGCGGGCTTTGCGCTCGGCGTCATCGCCGGCACCATCATGGGGGCGATCTCCGGCTATTGGGATTTCGCCAAGCGGCTGCTTGATCCGACGGTGCAGGCCTTGCGCGCGATCCCCTCGCTCGCCTGGGTGCCGCTGTTCGTGCTCTGGCTCGGCATCTTCGAAACCTCGAAGGTCGCGCTGATCGCGGTCGGCGTGTTCTTTCCGATCTATCTCGGCGTGATGGGCGCGATCCTGTCGGTCGATCGCAAGATCGTCGAGGTCGGCCGCGTGTTCCGCCTGTCCGGCCCGGCCATGATCCGCCGCATCCTGTTGCCGGCGGTGCTGCCGGCCTATGTGGTGGCGCTGCGGGTCGGGCTGGGCCTGGGGTGGATGTTCGTGGTCGCGGCCGAACTGATCGGCGCCTCCGAAGGCCTCGGCTATCTGCTGCTCGACGGCCAGCAGCTCGGCAAGCCGGCGCAGATCCTCGCCGCGATCGTGATCTTCGCGATCCTCGGCAAGCTGACCGACTGGCTGATCGAGGTTGCCGTCGCGCCGCTGCTGCGCTGGCAGGATGCGTTCGGCGCACGGGGAGGGGCCTGATGCTCGCACTCAAAGACGTCGGCAAGACCTATCCGAACGGCGTCCACGCGCTGGAACGCTTCTCGGCGGAGATTTCGCCCGGCGAGATCATCGCCATCATCGGCGGCTCCGGTTGCGGCAAGTCGACCTTGCTGCGCGCCATCGCCGGGCTCGATCGCGCCAGCACGGGCTCGGTCTCGCTCGACAATGCTGTCATCACCTCGCCGCACGCCAAGATCGGCATCATCTTCCAGGAGCCGCGGCTGCTGCCCTGGCTCAGCGTCGCCGACAATATCGGTTTCGGCCTCGCTGATCTTTCGGCTGAAGTCAGGCGCGAACGGGTCGCATCCGCGCTGGCCCGCGTCGGCCTCACTGATAAGGCCGCAGCCTGGCCGCGCGAGCTCTCCGGCGGGCAGGCGCAGCGGGTCGCGATCGCCCGCGCGCTGGTGCCGCAGCCCGAAGTGCTGCTGCTCGACGAGCCGTTCTCGGCACTCGATGCCTTCACGCGGCGCGATTTGCAGGACCATCTGCTCGATCTCTGGGCCGATACAAGGCCGACACTGATCCTGGTCACCCATGACGTCGACGAGGCCGTGGTGCTGGCCGACCGTGTGCTGGTGATGCGGCCGCGGCCGGGCCGGCTGTTCGAAGAGATCACCATCAACCTGGCGCGGCCGCGTGATCGCAAATCGGAACTGTTCGATACCTTCAAGCGCCGCGTGCTGACCGCGCTCGATCGCTCGCTGGATCGCTCGGTGCGTGACGTCACGGACAAATCCAGCGCCGGCGAGGCGATGTGGTGGTGACATCGGCGGCTTAAGGCCTTACACCGGAACGAGAGCATGATCCGGAAAAGTGTGAAGCGGTTTTCCGAAAAGATCATGCGAAAACAAGAATCTAAAGCGCGATGACGTTTCAGGCTCATCTCATCGCGCTTTAAGAACAGCCGGGAGCAGACCCATGGACTCCGCCGAACTCCGCGCAATGCAGGCTCCGATCAAGGAGCGCTACAAGACCGACCCGCAGGCCGCCGTGATTACGTTGAAGGCCAAGGGCACGATCGACAGCGAAAGCCTGTCCTGCAAGGTCGAGACCGGCCGCGCGCTTGCGGTCGCCGGCCTGCATCCCGCGACCGGCGGCTCCGGGCTCGAGCTCTGCTCCGGCGACATGCTGCTGGAGGCGCTGGTCGCCTGCGCCGGCGTCACGCTGAAATCGGTCGCCACCGCTGTCGAGGTGCCGCTGAAGGTCGGCAACGTGTTCGCCGAGGGCGATCTCGATTTCCGCGGCACGCTCGGCGTCGACAAGGAGACCCCGGTCGGCTTCCGCGAAATCCGCCTGCGCTTTGAGATCGGCACCGACGCGCCGCAGGACAAGCTCGATCTGTTGCTGAAACTCACCGAGCGTTACTGCGTGGTCTATCAGACCATCAAGAACGGCCCGAAGGTGACGGTGACGATGCAGCGGGTTTAAGCTGTTTAACCGGTGTCGTCCCGGCGAAAGCCGGGACCCATACGCCGTGTCCCATCGTTGAAATTCTGCTGTTCGACGGCTTTCGTTCCCCACTAGCGGTCGTGGTTATGGGTCCCGGGTCGCGCTACGCTTGCCCGGGACGACGGAAAAATGTCCCCCGAGCTCCACTTCATCCTGCTACTCGTGCTGCGCATGGCGGTTGCGGCCGCGTTCGTGGTCTCAGCGTCGATCATCACGGAGCGGTCGGGGCCGGTGATCGGCGCGCTGATCGCAACCCTGCCGATCTCGGCCGGGCCGTCCTACACCTTCCTCGCGCTCGACCATGACGCGGCCTTCATCGCCGAGGGCGCGCTGTCGAGCCTGCCGGTCAACGCGGCGACGATCTTCATGGGGCTCACCTACGCCGTGCTGGCGCAGCGCTTCAGCATGTGGATCAGCGCGGGAAGTGCGATCGCGCTGTGGCTCGTGCTCGGCACCATCATCCGCCAGTTCGCCTGGACGCTGGCCGGCGGGCTGATCCTCAACGCCATTGCGTTCGCGATCTGCATTCCGCTGCTCAAGCCGTACCGCCACGTCGCCAAGATGCCGCTGATCGCGCGGCGCTGGTATGACATTCCGTTGCGCGCCGCGCTGGTCGCGAGCCTGGTCGGCACCGTGGTCACCGCGTCGACCTGGGTCGGGCCGCGCGTCACCGGCGTGATCGCGCTGTTTCCGATCGTGTTCTCCTCGATGATGCTGATCCTGCATCCGCGGATCGGCGGCCCCGCCACGGCCGCCGTGCTCGCCAACAGCGCCTGGGGCCTGCTCGGCTTCGGCCTCGGCATCGCGGTGCTGCATGTCGCGGTGCTGCAATTCGGCTCGGCGATCGGTCTCTGCTGCGCGCTCGCCACCTGCATCATCTGGAATCTGGCGCTGTGGCAGATCGGGCGGAGGAAGAGCGCGAAGGCCTGACGTTCGTCATTGTGAGGAGCGCAGCGACGAAGCAATCCATCGTCCCGCATATGTGGAGCGATGGATTGCTTCGCTTCGCTCGCAATGACGGTGGGAGCGACCGCACGATGAGTGCGTAGCCCGGATGGAGCGCAGCGCAATCCGGGGCGGCCGTGCAATTCGTGAGGGCGTTCCCGGATTTCGCTTCGCTGCATCCGGGCTACGCGGCTACTGCTTCGGCAGCTTCGCTCGCAGCGCATAGAGCGCATCCAGCGCCTCGCGCGGCGACATCTCGTCGGGGTGCAGGGCCTTCACCGCTTCCACCAGCAACTCCGCCTCGCTCGGCGGCTTGTCCTCGGCGGCGGCGCGGGAGGGGACGGCGAACAGCGGCAGGTCGTCGGCGAGTGCGCGGGCGGCCTGGCCGCGGTCTTGCGCTTCCAGTTTTGCCAGCACCGATTTGGCGCGCGTGATCACGGCGGGCGGCAGGCCGGCCAGCTTGGCGACCTGGATGCCGTAGGAGCGGTCGGCCGAGCCGGGCAGCACCTCGTGCAGGAACACGACATCGCCCTGCCATTCCTTGACCCGCACCGTGGCGTTGAACATCCGCGGCAGCTTGGCCGAGAGCGCCGTGAGCTCATGATAGTGGGTGGCAAAGAGCGTGCGACAGCGGTTGCTCTCGTGCAGATGCTCGATCGCGGCCCAGGCGATCGACAGGCCGTCGAAGGTCGCGGTGCCGCGGCCGATCTCGTCGAGGATGACCAGCGACCGCTCGCTCGCCTGATTGAGGATCACCGCGGTCTCGACCATCTCGACCATGAAGGTCGAGCGGCCGCGCGCCAGATCATCGGCGGCGCCGACGCGCGAGAACAGCCGGTCGACGATGCCGAGCCGCGCCCGCGACGCCGGCACGTAGGAGCCGATCTGCGCCAGCAGCGCGATCAGCGCATTCTGGCGCAGGAACGTCGACTTACCGGCCATGTTCGGACCGGTGATCAGCCAGAGCTGGCCGGATTTCTGTGCGGGCGCCGGGGAGAGATCGCAGGCATTGGCGATGAACGGCTGGCCGTCGCGCTTCAACGCCTGCTCGACCACGGGATGCCGTCCGCCTTCTATCGCAAAGCCGAGCGAGAAGTCGACATCGGGCCGCACGTAATTGTCGTCGATCGCAAGCTTCGCCAGTGAGGTCGCGACGTCGAGCATCGCAAAGGCATGCGCGGCGTTGCGCAGATCGTCGCTCGCGGCTAGCGCCATCGCGCTCAGCCGCTCGAAGATCTCGAGCTCGAGATTGAGCGCGCGCTCGCCGGCATTGGCGATCTTGGCCTCGGTCTCGCCGAGCTCCGAGGTGGTGAAGCGGACCTGTCCCGCCAGCGTCTGGCGATGGATGAAGGTCGCGTTCAGCGGCGGCGCGAACAGCTTGTCGCCGTGCTGCGCGGTGACCTCGACGAAATAGCCGAGCACGTTGTTGTGCCGGATCTTCAGCGTCTTGATGCCGGTGTCCTCGGCATAGCGCGCCTGCATCGCGGCGACGACGAGGCGCGAGGCATCGCGCAAATTGCGGCTCTCGTCGAGCGCGGCCTCATAGCCCTCGCGGACGAAGCCGCCGTCGCGCTTGATCAGCGGCAGTTGCTCTGACAGTGCGCGGGAGAATTCCTGCGCCAGATCGCGCGAAGGGCGCCGCAACGCCGCCATCACGGTCGAAACCTCGGCCGGCGGATCGGCAAGCTGCGCCAGCAGCTCCAACGCCTGGTCGGCGGCCAGGATGCCGTCGCGCAGGCTGGCGAGATCGCGCGGCCCGCCACGGCCGACCGAGAGCCGCGCCAGCGCGCGCGACATGTCGGGCGCCGCGCGCAGCACGGTCCTGACGTCCTCGCGTGCCGCAGAGTCTGCAACGAAGGCTGTGACGGCATCGAGCCGCCGCGCGATCACGGCAACGTCGGTCAGCGGCGCGGCAAGGCGCTGCGCCAGCAGCCGCGAGCCGGCCGCGGTCACGGTGCAATCGATCGCATCGAGCAGCGAGCCGCGGCGCTCGCCGGCCAGCGTCCGCGTCAGTTCGAGGTTGGCGCGGGTCGCCGGATCGATCGCCATCGTGGTGCCGGCGGCCTCGCGTGCCGGCGGCGACAGCGGTGGACGTTTGCCGACCTGGGTGCGGTCGATATAGGTGACGGCGGCAGCCGCGGCGGTCGCCTCCAGCCGCGACATCGCCGAGAGACCGTCCATGGTCGCGACCGCGAAATAGTCGCACAGCCGCCGCTCCGCGGTGGCGCTGTCGAACACGTCGCGGGTCAGCGGCGTCACCGACGGCAGCTCGCGCAGGGTCGGCGCCAGCTCGTGGTCGCTGTAGAGTGCGTCGGTGACGATCGCCTCGTTCGGGTTGATGCGCGCCAAGGTCGCGGCGAGCTCCGCGGTCGCGCATTCCGTCACCATGAATTCGGAGGTCGAGATGTCGATCCAGGCAAGGCCAAGACGATCCGCGCCGGCCGAGCCGCGGGCGCGCGCGATCGCGATCAAATAATTGTTGGTGCGGGCGTCGAGCAGCGTGTCTTCGGTCAGTGTGCCCGGCGTCACCAGCCGCACCACGCCGCGGCGAACCACGCTCTTGTTGCCGCGCGCCTTTGCCTCGGCGGGATTCTCGGTCTGCTCGCACACCGCGACGCGATGCCCGGCGCCGATCAGGCGATGCAGATAATCCTCGGAGCGCTCGACCGGCACGCCGCACATCGGGATGTCCATGCCCTGATGCTTGCCGCGCTTGGTCAGCACGATGCCGAGCGTCTTCGAGGCGATCTCGGCATCCTCGAAGAACAGCTCGTAGAAATCGCCCATCCGGTAGAACAGCAGCAGGCCGGGATGGGCGGCCTTGATCTCCAGATACTGTTCCATCATCGGCGTGACGCGCGACGGCGCCTCGGCGGCAGGAGCGGATTCGGGCGGAACGGGGATGGGCTGTTGGATCGTCATGAGGAGGCGGAAACTACAGAATTTCGCGGCGCGGTCATATCCGAGAGGCCAGGGTTTTCCACCCTGTCCACGGTGCCTTTATGACAGCCCTCACGGTAACGCGTGCAGGGCGCGCAGCCGCATCAATTGACCTGCCGCGGGCACGCTCCTAAAACCCATCTCAAGTTCCAGCCGATCCAGCGCCTAAGTCGCGGCATTCAGGGAGAGATTCAATGCGTGATGTGTTCATTTGCGATGCCGTCCGGACCCCGATCGGCCGTTTCGGCGGTTCGCTTGCCAAGGTGCGCGCCGACGATCTCGCGGCGGCCCCGATCAAGGCGCTGATGGCCAAGCACTCGACGCTCAACTGGAACGAGGTCGACGAGGTCTATTTCGGCTGCGCCAACCAGGCCGGCGAAGACAACCGCAACGTCGCGCGCATGGCGCTTCTGCTCGCCGGCATGCCGGAGTCGGTTCCCGGCCAGACCCTGAACCGGCTGTGCGCCTCGGGCCTCGACGCGGTCGGCGCCGCGGGCCGCGCCATCCGCGCCGGCGAGATCGATTTCGCGATCGCGGGCGGCGTCGAATCGATGACGCGGGCGCCGTTCGTGATGGGCAAGGCTTCGGAAGCCTTCTCGCGCTCGTCCGAGATCTACGACACCACGATCGGCTGGCGCTTCATCAATCCGCTGATGAAGGCGCAGTACGGCGTCGATGCGATGCCGGAGACCGGCGAGAACGTCGCCGAGGAATTCCAGGTGTCGCGCGCTGATCAGGATGCGATGGCGATCCGCTCGCAGCAGCGCGCGGGCGCGGCGATCGCGTCGGGCTATTTCGCCGAGGAGATCGTCCCGATCCAGGTGCCCGGCGGCAAGGCCGGCCCCATCACCGTCGACAAGGACGAACACCCGCGCCCTGAAACCACGCTCGAAGGATTGGCAAAACTGAAGCCGATCGTGCGCAATCCGGGCACGGTGACCGCGGGCAACGCGTCGGGTGTCAATGACGGCGCCGCCGCGATGATCCTGGCTTCCGAAGCCGCGGTGAAGAAGCACGGCCTGACGCCGCGTGCGAAAATCCTCGGCCTTGCCTCGGCCGCGGTGCCGCCGCGCATCATGGGCATCGGCCCGGTGCCGGCGACCAAGAAGCTGGTCGAACGGCTCGGCATCAAGGTGTCGGACTTCGACCTGATCGAGCTCAACGAAGCCTTCGCCTCGCAAGGCATCGCCTGCCTACGCCAGCTCGGCGTCAAGGAAGACGCGGATTTCGTCAATCCGCATGGCGGCGCGATCGCGCTCGGCCATCCGCTCGGCATGAGCGGCGCGCGGCTGGTGCTGACCGCCGTGCACGGCATGGAGAAGCGGGGCGGGAAGCTTGCCTTGGCAACTATGTGCGTCGGCGTCGGCCAGGGTGTCGCGGTCGCGATCGAAAAGCTTAATTAATCCAATGGCTTGGAAGGGTTGAAAACAGCCCTTCCCCAATTTGGTTATGCACTATAATGATCTGATGTGAGCTCACCGGGCGCGTGGGCCGCGGAGGAATTCGCCATGACCTTGTTGTATCCGCTGCAATCGCTTGCGGCCCATCCGGCGCGGCTGTCGCCGGACTATCGCTCCACCGTGAAGCGTTCGCCCTCGAGGCCGCTAATCCCGATGCGGCACACGCTCTCGGAGCTGACCGGGCCGGTCTATGGTCATGAGACCGTGCGCGCGCACGACAACGATCTCACCATCCAGGCCAAGGGCGAGCCGCTCGGCGAGCGCATCATCGTGCATGGTCATGTGCGCGACGAGGACGGCCGCGGTGTGCCCAACACGCTGGTCGAAATCTGGCAGGCCAATGCCTGCGGCCGCTACATCCATGTCGTCGACCAGCATCCGGCGCCGCTCGATCCGAACTTCACCGGCGCCGGCCGCACGCAATCTGATGCGAGCGGCTACTACAAGTTCGTCACCATCAAGCCCGGCGCCTATCCGTGGGGCAACCACCACAATGCCTGGCGGCCCGCCCACATCCACTTCTCGGTGTTCGGGCACTCCTTCATCTCGCGTCTGGTGACGCAGATGTACTTCCCCGGCGATCCCTTGTTCCCGTTCGATCCGATCTTCAACTCGGTGACCGACGAGAAGGCGCGGGCGCGGATGATCTCGTCGTTCGACTTGGAGAATACCAAGCCGGAATGGGCGCTGTGCTATCGCTTCGATATCGTGCTGCGCGGGCGCAACGCCACGCCGATGGAGACCAAGTAACGTGTCACATCCTGATGGACTGACGCCCTCGCAGACCGTCGGCCCCTACTTCAAATACGGCCTGACGCCGAACGGCGAATATGAGTGGAACGACGCCTTCACCAACAATCTGCTGACGCCGGATACATCCGGCGAGCGGATCCGCGTCGAGGGCAAGGTCTATGACGGCGACGGCGCCGTGATTCCGGACTGCATGCTGGAGATCTGGCAGGCCGACAGCCAGGGTCGCTTCTCCGATCCGCAGGACAAGCGCGCATTGCCGAACTCGTCCTTCAAGGGCTTCGGCCGCTGCGGCACCGACAAGAGCGGCGGCTATTCATTCGACACCATCAAGCCCGGTGTGGTGCCGGACGCCGACGGCAAGCCGCAGGCGCCGCACATCCTGCTTGCGGTGTTCGCGCGCGGCATGCTGCTGCATCTCTACACCCGGATCTACTTCGACGACGAAGCCGGCAACGCGACTGACTCCACGCTCGCGCTGGTGCCGGCCGATCGCCGGGCGACCCTGATCGCCAAGAAGATGGGCGGCAACGCCTACACGTTCGACGTCCATCTGCAGGGCGACAACGAGACGGTGTTCTTCGACGTCTAGCCGGCGCGGCACGCCAATCCAGCATTGAAGAGACGACCGAAATCCGCTGCGCGCCTTCGCTGCAGCGGATTTCGCTTGACCATGCGCATCTAGTTATATAACAAGCAGTTTATATAAAGGATATGAGATCAAACATGGCCAACCTCGACGCCGCCTTCTCTGCGCTCGCTGACCCGACCCGCCGGGCGATTCTGGCGCGTCTCGCGTTGGGCGAAGCGACCGTCATGGAGCTGGTCGAGCCGTTCGAGCTGACCCAGCCCGCGATCTCCCGCCATCTCAAGGTGCTCGAGGGCGCGGGCCTGATCGTGCGGCGCGTCGAAGGCACCAAGCGGCCGTGCCGGCTGGCGCCGACGGCGGTTGCCGAGATCGATCAGTGGCTCGGCATGCTGCGCCGCGCGCTGGAAACCAATTACGACCGGCTGGACGGAGTGCTGGCCGCCATGAAGCCTGAGAAGTGAAAGGTGCCCTATGAGTAAGTTGACGCTGAAGACTGAAGGCGACCGCTATATCGTCGTGACCAGGCGCTTCGTCGCGCCGCCCGAGGCGGTGTATCGCGCGCATACCGAGCCGGAGCTGTTGCAGAAGTGGCTGCTCGGCCCTGAGGGCTGGACCATGCCGGTCTGCGTCAGCGAGCTCAGGCCCGGCGGCAAGATCCGCTACGAGTGGACTGACGGCAAAGGCGGCGGCTTTCACCTCACCGGCGAGTACGTCGAACTCGAACCGTTCAGCCGCATCGTGCATGTCGAGCGCATGCATCTGCCGGATCCGACGCCGGATAATCATGTCGAGACCCGCTTCGCGCCCGACGGCGACGGCACCGTAATGACCATGCGGATGACGCTGCCGGATGCCGAGACGCGCGCGGCGATGCTCGCGACCGGCATGGAGCACGGCATGGAAGACAGCTATGCTCGGCTCGACCGCATGAGCCGACCACTGCCGATTTGAGGGACAATGCGCGACCGTTTCCTGACCGGTCTGATCGGGTACCCGATCGCGCTTTCGGCGGCGCCTGCGATGCACGAGCAGGCCGCCGCCGCGCTCGGCGTCCGTTGCCACTATCAGCTCATCGAGGTGAAGGGCGCCGGACGCGACGATCTGCGCGCGATGCTCGACGGCATCAGGCGGCTCGGCTTTGCCGGCGTCAACGTCACCTTTCCCTACAAGGAAGCGGTGATCGACCTGCTCGATGATCTCGCGCCGGATGCCCGCGCGATCGGCGCGGTCAATACCATCGTCGCCCGCGGCGCGCGGCTGGTCGGGTACAACACTGATGCATCAGGTTTCGTGCGCGCGATTGCACCGCTGCTTGCCACCGTACCGCGCGGCCCGATCGCGCTGATCGGTGCCGGCGGCGTCGGCAAGGCCATCGCCTTTGCGCTGGCCATCCTCGGCTTCGGCGAACTGCGCATCTTCGACAGTGATGGCGCCAAGGTCGCGCGGCTGGCCGGTCAGTTGGCCGGCCGTCATGCGGCTCGTGGCGTCGCCAGCGTCGAGGCAGCGCTCGATGGTGCGACTGGCGTCGTCAATGCAACGCCGGTAGGCATGCTGCCGAGCAGCGACACGCCGGTGCCGGACGCGCTGCTGCATCCGTCGATGTGGGTCGCCGACGCCGTCTACACGCCGCTCTGGACGCCGTTGTTGTTGGCGGCCAAGGCCAAGCGTGCCAAAGTCCTGACCGGGCGCGATCTCGCGATCTACGCAGCAGCGGACGCATTCGAATTGTTCACGAGCATGATGCCTTCGACGGACGTCATGGCAAATGCGTTCGACGCCGTGATGGCCGCACGCTACTCTCCGCCCGCCTGAAGGGCGGAGACATATAATGACAAAAATCAGGATCGGTCTGGCCGGCTGCGGCTTCGTGTCGGAGCTGCATATGTACGCCTACCGGCGCGTCTACGGCGTCGATGTCGAGGTGAGGGCGGTCGCGGCGCGCGGCGATCATGTCAAGGAGTTCGCGCGCAAGCACCAGATCCCGAATGCCTATCGCAGCTTCGCCGAGCTGGTCACCGACCGCGAGCTCGACGTCATCGACATCTGCACACCGCCGAACCTGCACGCCGCGATGATCGTCGAGGCGATGCAGGCCGGCAAGCACGTGATCTGCGAGAAGCCGTTCAGCGGCTATTTCGGGCAGCCCGGCGACAAGGCGCCGATCGGCAAGTCTGTGCCGAAAGCGCTGATGTACCAGCGCGTGATGGAGGAGATGGAGGCGACCCGCGCCGCGATTGCGCGAACGGGAAAACTCTTCATGTATGCCGAGGACTGGATCTATGCGCCGGCGGTGACCAAGACCGCGGAGATCATCCGCGCGACGCGCGACAAGATCCTGTTCATGAAAGGCGAGGAGAGCCATTCCGGCTCGCATGCGGCGCATGCCGCGCAATGGGCGATGACCGGCGGCGGCTCGCTGATCCGGATGGGCTGCCATCCCTTGTCAGCCGTGCTCTACCTCAAGCAGGTCGAGGCGAAAGCACGCGGCGAGACCATCAATGTCGTGAGCGTCACCTGCGACGTCGGCAATGTCACTGCGTCCCTCAAGCCGGAAGAGCGCGCCTACATCAAGGCCGATCCGGTCGACGTCGAGGATTGGGGCACGCTGACCGCGACCTTCTCCGACGGCACCAAGGCGACAGTGTTCTCCGGCGACATGATCATGGGGGGCGTGCGCAATCTGATCGAGACCTATACGAGCGGCGGCTCGCTGTTCGCCAACATCACCCCGAACACGCATCTGACCAGCTACCAGACCTCAGAGGAGAAGCTCGCGAGCGTCTACATCACCGAGAAGGTCGACCGCAAAACCGGCTGGCAATATGTCTGCCTCGAGGAGGAATGGACCCGCGGCTATCTGCAGGAGATCCAGGACTTCATGGAATGCGTCGCGACCGGCCGGCAACCGCTCGCCGATCTCGCGCTGGCGTATGAGACGACGAAGGTGAACTACGCCGGCTATTGGGCCGCGGATGAGGGCAGGCGGGTGACGTTGTAGAAAACTCGCTCCGTGATCGGCAGGCGTACAGGCTATAGCGTAATCGACCTTGTGTTGACGCGTCTGTTCCAGACCCGTCATCCTGAGGTGCGAGCCTCTTCGGCGAGCCTCGAAGGATGAACGGCCAACAGCAGGGCCGCGCATCCTTCGAGGCTCGCTCCGCTCGCACCTCATCAGGATGACGGGGATAGTTCCCGACCAGCGTCGCGATCCCCGGCCTCTACGCCCCGTACACCGATCCCTTCGGCAGTGGGAACACCGGATCCTGGGTGCGAATGTTCGTCGGCCACACCACGGTGATGCGCTCGCCGGCGTTCTGCATCACCACCGGCGTCGAGCGCTCGTTCTGGCCGGACATCGGCGTGCCCGGCGGATAGAATTTCACGCCATAGCCCTGGATGGTGCCGCCCGGCGGGATGTCGACATCGAGCGCCGCCTTGCGGATCGCCTCGGGATCGAAGCCGCCATATTTCTCCTTGGCGACCGGCAGCACATTGTTGAGCAGGATCCAGGTCTGGTTGAAGCCCATCGAGCAGTGCGGCGGCACTTCGGTGGCGCTGGTCTTCTCGCGGTAGCGCGCAACCATGGTCTTGGTGAGATCGCCGACCCCGGGCGCGAGCTTGGCGGGATCGAGCAGCTGCGCCGGAACGGGATCGATGTTGCAGAAATTGTCGATGTCGGCGCCGAAGGTCGCGCGCAGCTTGTCGAGCTGGCTGTAGCCAGCGCCGGCGCCGAACAGCATCTTGAACTTCAGCCCGCTCTCGCGCGCCTGGCGCAGGAACAGCGTGATGTCGGGGTTGTAGCCGGCATGCGAGATGATGTCGGCCTTGGCGCGCTTCAGCTTGGTCACCAGCACCGAAAGGTCGGGCGCGGAGGCCGAATAGCCTTCCTTGAGCACGACCTGCAGTCCGGCTTCCTTGGCGAACACCTCGTCGGCGGCGGCGACGCCGACGCCGTAGGGACCGTCCTCATGGATCAGCGCGACCTTGACGTCCTTCGGCTCCATGCCGAGCCTGGCCTTGGCGTGCTCGCCGAGGAAGCCGCCGAAGGCCTGGCCGTATTGGTCGGAATGGATCTGCGCGCGGAATACATATTGCAGGTTCTTGTCCTTGAACACGGCGGTCGAGACCGCGGTCGTGATCCAGAGGATCCGCTTCTGCTGCTCGACCTTGGCGGCGAGCGGCACCGCGTGCGAGCTCGCGAACACGCCGTTGAGGATGTCGACCTTCTCCTGGTCGATCAGGCGATTGGCCTCGTTGATCGCCACGTCAGGCTTGCTCTGGGAATCGACATTGACCGGCGCGATCTTGTATTTGCCACTGATGCCGCCCTTCTCGTTGACGAGATCGATTGCGATCTGGGTGCCGATCGAGGAGGCGACCGAGCCGCCGGCGGCGAACGGGCCGGTGAGGTCGTAGATCACACCGATCCGGACCGTCTCGGCCTGCGCCTGCGCGCGTGTCCAATCGAAGCTGAAAGCAGCGGCGGCAGCCGCTGAAGTCTTCAGCAGCGTCCTGCGTGAAGTCGGCATCGCGTCCTCCCCTGGAACCGTCAGTTGTGTGACGGCATTTATTTTTCGGGGAGTATTGGGAGGCGATGTCGGAAAGTCAACGCGATTGCGGGGGCAGTGTCTTGCGCTTTCGTCGAGTGCGCTTGGAGTTTGCAGTCAAGAAATGTGAGAGCGGTCTCACCCTCCCCTGGAGGGGGAGGGTCGGCTCACATTGAGCGAAGCGAAATGTGTGCCGGGGTGGGGTGATCTCTCAACACGGGCACTGTTGGACGTGGAGAGACTGTCACCCCACCCCGCTGCGCATTCCGCTTCGCTGCATGCGCAACGACCCTCCCCCTCCAGGGGAGGGTAAGGACGTTACTCCATCACCGCGGCATGATCCGACGGCGCCGATTGCGCGCGCAGTGCGGCCTTGGTCGAGCCGATCATCAGCGCGAGCGGGATCGAGACCAGGATGAACAGCATCACCAGCTGATAGTCGTGCGAGAACGCGATGATCTGCGACTGCGCGGCCACCATCCTGTCGGCCATCGCGCGGCCGGCATCGGTGTTGAGGTTGATCATGCCGGCGACGTCGGGCATCTGCAGCGCGTGGTTGAACGGATTGATCTGCTCCGACAGTTTTGCGTAGATCCGCCGTCCGCCTTCCGTCAGCTGCGCGATCACGATCGAGATGCCGACCGAGCTCGCGACGTTGCGCAGCAGCGTCAGCATCGAGGTGCCGTCGGTGCGCAAATGATTGGGCAGCGTCAGGAATGCCACCGTCGACAGCGGCACGAACACGAGGCCGAAGCCGAAGCCCTGGATCACGCTGACGACGATGATCTCGTTCGCCTGGGTCATGTCGGTCCAGCCGGTCATCTGGAACAGCGAAGCCGCGGTCAGGGCCAGGCCCGAGATGATCAGCGTGCGCGCCTCGATGTAGCGCATCAGGCGGCCGACCAGCATCATCGCGACGAAGGTGCCGAAGCCGCGGCTCGCCAGCAGCAGGCCGGCGGTGATGATCGGATAGCCGACCACGTTCTGCAAGTAGGGCGAGGACAGCGCCATGGTCGAATACAGCACGAGGCCCATCACCGTCATGAACACGCAGCCGCCGAGGAAGTTCTTGTCCTTGAACAGCGCGAACTGGATGAACGGCCGGCTGGTCGTCAGCGAATGGGCGAAGAAATAATAGAAGCCGATCGCCGAGACGATGAATTCGACCATGATCTCGTTGGATTCCAGCCAGCCGAGCTGCTCGCCGCGGTCGAGCGCGAGCTGCAGCGAGCCGATCGCGACCGCGAGCGCGCCGAAGCCGAACCAGTCGAAGCGCAGATTGAGGTCCTGCTTGGTCTCGTCCATGAACACCGCGAGGCCGAGCACGGTGATCGCGCCGAACGGCAGGTTGACGAAGAACACCCAGTGCCAGGAATAGGTCTCGGTCAGCCACGCGCCCAATGACGGGCCCATGATCGGGCCCATCATCACGCCCATGCCCCAGATCGACATCGCCTTGGCGCGCTCATGCAGCGCGTAGGAATCCAGCATCACCGCCTGCGACAGCGGCACCAGCGCCGCGCCGAACACGCCCTGCAACAAGCGGAACAGCACCATCTGGTTGATGTCCTGCGCGAGGCCGCACAGCACCGAGGCGATGGTGAAGCCGGCCGAGCAGATGATGAAGATGCGCTTGCGGCCGTAGCGGTTGGCGATCCAGCCCACCGGCGCGGTCATGATCGCGGCCGCGACGATGTAGGAGGTCAGCACCCAGTTGATCTGGTCCTGTGAGGCCGACAGCGAGCCCTGCATATAGGGCAGCGCGACGTTGGCGATCGTGGTGTCGAGCGCCTGCATGATCGTCGCGGTCATCGCGCAGATCGTCACCATGTTCCGGCGCATGCCGGGCACGGCTGATGGTGACGGTGCATTCATTCAGTTCAGTCCTGTTCGCTGATTGCAGCGGGAATCACCTCTCCCCGTCGGGGAGAGGTCGCGCCGAAGGCGCGGGTGAGGGGGATCAGGTCCCACGAGAGAGCGTAACCCCTCACCCGGATCGCATCTGACGATGCAATCCGACCTCTCCCACATGGGGAGAGGTGGTGCGCTGGGCTTCGATCCTGCTCCATCTCAGTCCTCGTGGTCCGGGTGCGCGGCGGCCGAGCCCAGCCCAAGCAGGCCGGCCAGCGTGCGGCGATGGTTGGTGTCGATCGTCGCGTAGACGCTCATGCCGGCCTTCAGCTTCTTCACGAACGGATCGTTCTCGTCGAAGTAGATCCGCACCGGGACGCGCTGCACCACCTTGACGAAATTGCCGGTGGCGTTCTGCGGCGGCAGGATCGCGAACTGCGCGCCGGTGCCGGGCGACAGCGAGCCGACCTTGCCCTTGAATTCGTGGTTCGGGAACGCGTCGACGTCGAGCGTTACCGGCTGGCCGACCGCGACATAGGTGAAGTCGCTTTCCTTCGGATTGGCGTCGACCCAGGGATGGTCGACGTCGATCACCGAGAACACCGGCGCGCCCGCGTTGACGAAGCGGCCGAGCTGGATCTGGTCGACCTGGGTCGCGACGCCATCCATCGGCGCCCGGAGCACGGTGTGATCGAGATTACGCTGGGCGTCGTCGAGCTTCGCCTTGGCCTGGGCGTAGGGCGGGAATTTCTCGATCGGCAGCTCGACATCGCCGAGCAGCTGCGTCTTGTCCTTGGAGATCTGCTGCTTGATGTATTGCGCCAGGCTCTCGGCGGTCACCTGCGCGTTGGCGGCGTTGTCGAGATCGAGCTGCGAGCCGAAATTCTGCTTGGCGAGCGTCGATTTGCGATCGACGTCGCGCTTCTTCAGCTCGATGCTCTGCTGGGCGAATTCCAGCATCCTGGTGTTGATCTTGATGTTGTCGACCAGATTGTCATAGGTGGTCCGGGTCTGGTCGAGCGCCGCCTTGGCCTGGTCGACCGCGAGGCGGAATGGCACCGGGTCGATCTCGAACAGCTCGTCGCCTTTCTTGACGTGCTGGCCTTCCCTGACGACGATCTTGTCGATCTTGCCGGAGATTTCCGGCGTGATCAGCACCTTCTGCGCGCCGACATAGGCGTCATCGGTGCCGACATAGCGGCCGCCATTGAGATAGAACACGCCGCCGGCGATCACAGCCACGATCGGCAGCACGACGAGCAGCAGCACGCGGCGATAGCGCCGCAGCCCAGCCATCAGGCGACGGCGCGGCGCGCGGCTGGCCTTGCCGGCCGGCGCCGATACGCCCGGATTGCTCTTCTGCTCGGGGGCCAGTTTGAGGACGGGTTCAGCCATAGCGCTGTTCCTTTCGGGAGGGCTCGCCGGCTGGGCTTTGGATGGCATTGCGAACGTTTTCCTTGATCGATTCCAATTGAGTGAGCAGGCGATACGCGTCTGCGGGGCTGATGCCCTCGAGCGCGGTCGCGGTGAGTTCGGAGCGCAGGCCGGCGAGCTTGCCGAGCAGCGGGCGCGCGGCCTTCTTCAGATAGAGGCGGTTGACGCGGCGGTCGTTCTCGTCGCTGCGGCGCTCGATCCAGCCATTGTCGCAGAGCTTGTCGATCAGCCGCGTCAGCGTGATCGGCTGCACCTCGAGCAACTCGGCGAGCTCGGTCTGCTTCAGCCCTTCCTGGCGTTCCACCTTGGACAGGACGGCCCATTGCGCGCGGGTGATGCCGTAGCGCGCGGCCTCCTTGTCCGCATAGACGCGGATCAGCCGGAACAATTCGCCCAGCGTAAACATGAAGTTCGCGTCCACGGAACCGCGCATCAATGCCATCTCCATAAGCTTGGGATATAATAAGCTTGCTTATGAATTCTGCACATCGGGTTAACGGAGGGCTGCTCCGCATTGCGCACATGGCTGCATGGCGGCGTGGTACTGGCTCGGGCCGGGCTATGGGAACCGGCGCGAAAATGCTACATATCCGGGCAATGAGCCTGGCCAAGCCGACCTTTCCCGCCCCCGACCACGATCACGGCCGCTGCGCCGCGGACGCGATGGCGCATGCCGAGCAGGTCTGTGCGCGCCGCGGGCAGAAATTCACCCCGATCCGGCGTCAGGTGCTGCAGGCACTGCTGTCGAGCCATCGGCCGCTCGGCGCCTATGAGGTGATCGACGAGCTGGCCAAGACGATGCCGCGCCCGGCACCGATTACCGTCTACCGCGCGCTCGACTTCCTGATGGAGAACGGCCTCGTCCACCGCATCGAGAGCCGCAACGCCTTCCTGGCCTGCGCGCACGACCATGACGAGACCTCGATGGTGGCGTTTTTGATCTGCGACCATTGCGGCTCGGTCGGCGAGATCCCGGCCGCCCCCGTCGCGCAAAGCCTGACCGCGGCAGCGCGGGCCTCGGGCTTCATCCCGAAACTCTCGGTCGTCGAGATCGCCGGCACCTGCGCGCATTGCCAGAAATGATTGTGCGCGGCCAAAGTCCTCACCGCGGTGTCGTCCCTGCGAAAGCAGGGACCCAACCACCGCCCCCAATCGTTATACGACGCTGGAACGACAAGTCTCGTCCACGACACCGGCCGCGGCGTATGGGTCCCTGCTTTCGCAGGGACGACGCAGCCCGACTAACAACAACACGGCAGCAAGCCGGCCCGCGAGGAAACATGTCGACCCAAGCGATCTCCGCCACCGTCACGAGGCCCGTCAGCGTCGGCCACGGGCTGCCGCCCGGCGCCATCGCATTGATGCTGATGCTGTGCGTGAGCTGGGGCTTCAACCAGCTGGCGGTCAAGCTCGCGCTGCCCGACGTGCCGCCGATGCTGCAGGCGCTGATCCGCTCCTCGGGCGCGCTGCCGGTGATGCTGATCGTCGGCCATTTGCGCGGCGTCAAATTCTTCGAACGCGACGGCACGCTGGTCCCCGGCATCATCGCCGGCCTGATGTTCGGCTGCGAGTTCGTACTGATCTTCACTGGTCTCGTCTTCACCTCGGCCTCGCGCGCCTCGGTGTTCCTCTACACCGCGCCGTTCTTCGTCGCGCTCGGCTCGCACCAGTTCCTCGGCGAGCGCCTCTCGACCGTGCAATGGAGCGGCCTGGCGCTGAGCTTTGCCGGCGTCGCGCTCGCGATCGGCGTGCCGCAGCCCAATGTCGACGCCAAGGTGCTGCTCGGCGACCTCATGGTGGTCGGCGGCGGCGCACTGTGGGCGGCGACCACGCTGGTCGCCAAGGGCACGCAGTTGCGCAACGCCGCGCCGGAAAAGGCGCTCGGCTACCAGGTCGCGATCTCGATCCCGATCCTCGGCCTCGCCGCCTGGATCGCCGGCGAGCGCATCGAGCACCTGCCGAGCGCGCTGTCGATCTCGCTGCTTGCCTATCAGGCGGTCTGGGTGGTCGGCTGCACCTTTGTCATCTGGTTTGCGATGGTGAAGACCTATTCGGCGAGCAAGCTGTCGGCCTTCACCTTCGTCACGCCGCTGTTCGGCGTCGTCGCGGCCTATTTCATCATGCACGACACGCTGACCCCGGTATTCGGCGTCGCCGCGCTGTTCGTGATCGCAGGCCTCTATCTCGTCAACAAGCCCGATCCGAAGGTGACGCCGGATCCGAACGTGCCGGCGTGAGATCTTGGGATCGCGGATGTTTGATTCGCCAACGGCGCAACAAACTCATCGTCGTCCCTGCGAAAGCAGGGACCCATAACCACGAATGGTTAT